>JAGVYT010000020.1 GCA_018303115.1 Candidatus Woesearchaeota archaeon
CCTGTTCGTGTAGCTACTGCATACCCTCAAACCTGTTCTCCAAAACTTCTATGACCACTCTATAGCTCACTTAGCCTCCTCCTTATCTGGTTAGGAGGGGACTAAGTGAGCGTAGCAATACACATACGGCAGAGCAGGAGGGAGGGAGTATGGAAGTATAAAAGGAAGCGATAAACATGCGAGAAAGCCCTTTTAGGACAATGCCGAATAGGTTCTTCAAGCAATACTGCACAAACCTTAAATAACCAGTGGCAGCGAAAGTTGAGCATGCAGAGAAGGGTATTCGCTGTCTTGTTTGTTGCAATCCTTGCAACCACCATGGGCATAAGCATAATAGAGCCGTTAATGGCGATTTATTCTGAAAGCCTTGGCGCCTCAGGGCTATACATAGGGCTGATATTTGCGGCGTTCACAATAAGCAGGGGCTTGTTTACGCCCATAGCGGGAAAGCTATCAGACCACCACGGAAGGAAAAGATTCATCGTTGCGGGGCTAGCGGCATACTCAATCGCTTCGTTTCTCTACATTATGGCAGCAGACGTTCATCTGCTGATACTTGTAAGGCTGCTGCAGGGGCTTTCAACAGCATTCGTCGCCCCTCTGGCAATGGCATACATTGGAGACATTTCGCCAAAAAACCAGGAAGGACGCTACCTTGGAACGTTCGTAATGTCAATGTTTCTTGGGATGGGGCTCGGGCCTGTTGTGGGAGGCACGCTCAACCACTTTTTCCACATGAACGCTGCTTTCATTGCAATGGGGGCATTAGGAATTGCATCTCTGGCGCTTGTTACACTTATGCTGCCGGAGCTGGGCATGCACAAGGAAAAGAAGCCGACAGCCTTCCTGCAGATAATCAGAGATAAGGCAATACAGGAAATCCTGCTTATAAGGTTTGCAACCTCGTTTGGCGTTGCTGGATTCATGGTGTTCCTGCCATTATACGCAACAAGCATAGGCCTGAATACAGCCCAGATAGGAGTGATAGCTACTTTAAACCTCTCAGTAACTGCCCTGCTGCAAAGGCATTTCGGAAAGCTCGCAGACAAGCACAACAAAATAATGATGATAATAGTAGGGAACATTATCCTCGGCGCAACGATAATGGCAATACCCTTTATGAGAAACTTCACCGCCCTGCTTGCGCTTAACCTTGTAATGGGGCTTAGCGGCGCCCTCTCCATACCGGCAAACACTGCCCTGGCAGCCAAGTTCGGAAAGCTGCATGGAATGGGCTCTGTAATGGGGCTGCTTAACGCATCATTTGCAGGCGGAATGACAGCAGGCCCTCTGATAGCAGGGCTGATACTTGACATGGCAGGGCTCACGATGGTATTCGTTTACACGTCCATCGTGGTTCTTGGCGGCGTTGCTGTTTTCTACCTGTTCACAAGGCAAAACAATAAAAAACTAGCGGCAACTACCTAACTGAATAACAAAAAATTAACTCTGGCGAAGACAAGGCGAGGTAGCAGGGAAGTATAAAACATGGAAAAAACAAGAAGGTGCTGGAAGTGCAAAAGTGTGGCTGAATTAAGGGAGATGAAGTACGACCTTAAAGGCAGGGACCTTGTGTGTCCTGAATGCTTTGCGAAGGAAAGAAAAGGCGGCATAAAGGATGAGGAAAAGATGGCTGCAGGCGTTACCGGGACTGTTGCTGACGGAAATAAAAAAGATGAATCAAGGAAGATTACTGGCGGTAGCAGAATTAACGACGACGAAGCCAGAAAAACAAGCTACCAGTGCGGCAGCTGCGGGTTCGGCTTTTCAAAAGACAGGCAGGAACGGGTGGGAAGCTGCCCATACTGCGGCAAAAACACAGTAAGGATAGCCTTCAGGGACTCCATGCAGAAGCTGATGGAAGAAGCGGAGAGCGAGAAGTTCGGGGATTAATTCTTAAAGGAATAAATAAAGTTAATTTTATTACTAAAAAGATAAATTTAAATAGCAGCGGCACTTACGAATAATCATGCTGGCAGAACTAAATGAAATCAAGGCATTAAGGAAGCGGCACAACCTCACCCAGAGCCAGCTTGCAAAGCTATCCGGGGTGTCGCAAAGCCTGATTGCAAAGCTTGAAGCAGGGCTTATCGACCCGAGCTACAGCAACTTCAGGAAACTGCACGATGTACTCACGGGATTGGCTGAGAAAAAAGAGCCGAAAGCAGGGGATATTGTAAGCGAGCGCATAATAAGCGTAAGCAAAAACGATATGCTTTCCGAAGCTGTGAGGAAAATGAAGCACTACGGCATATCGCAGCTGCCTGTTATGGAAAGGGATAATTTGATTGGGCTGATTGCTGAGACAAATGTCATAGAAAGCATACATGATGGCAAAGACGTCAGGAAACTGAAGACTGCGGAGGTTATGGACGAAGCGCCTCCAAGCGTTCCAATAAAAACGCCCATTAAGGTGGTGACAGAGCTTCTGAGAATAAGCCCGCTGGTTGTGATAACCGACAAGGGAAAGCCTAAAGGCGTGGTTACAAAAGCGGATGTGCTCAGCAAAATGCCGAGGTAATCGCCAGTATCCCTGTAAGCAACAATTTGCTGATCTGATTGAGGTTCGCTCTAGAGCTAACCGCGATCAGCCTACATGCGTAGGTAATTAGTCACTTAACAACTCTTATTTTTGCTTTGCCACAGTAGCGCAGGTAACCGGGCTTTATTTTCAGAATTCCAGCAGCAACAGCATCCGCAGCAACAGCACTGCTGCTTGCTATTGCCAGAGAAGACTTCAGCTTGCGCTCTCTTTCAGGGGTATCGAAGCCGTCAATAACCGAAAGTTGTGGTTTGAGAAGCTTAAAAAGCTCTGCAGTGTCTTTGTTGAACGTGCGGCTTTTATAAAAATCCGCCTTATCATGCTCTGAAACGCTTCCGATTACAATGTTTGGTATGGAACCAATCAAAACAGTTTTTCTATCGCGCTTAAGCAGCGCCAAGGAAATCCTGAAATCAGACTTCAGCAAGGTCTCAGAAACTGCTGCTGTTTTGTTTCCTAGCTTTACCTCCACCGAATCGTCATTATTCAGATTTAGAAACCTTACAGAGTAGTCGTTGAGCAAATCGTGATAGTCGTGGCGGTGGAAAACATCTTCATCAGAGAAAGAGCCCTCCGCAATTGTCACTTTCTTGTTGGTGAACTCCTCAATAAAGTCAAGGACTGCCTTAACAGCGTCTACGCTCACCAGTCCAAAGCAGCCGTTAATGTGCAAAAGGTCGGGCTTTATGACTATATGCGTGCTGTTGCTTATCCTGTCCTGCACGTCTTTTTCAATAAGCTCAAGAGACCTGAAAATGTTGTCATACCGAACAACTCCCTTTACGACAGAAACATTAGGCATACCAGCAGTATTGGAAATGCAGTTATAAATAGCTTTCTGTGGAAACTAAGTTACTTCAAATTCTTTATCTTCCCAAAAGGGTAAACCCTGTCTGCAACCACAAAGACTTCAAAATTGTTTACGCCTTTTTTAAGGAAAGGGCTTATGAAATGTTCTTTCAGGACGTCAGTGCCCATTGTTATCGGGTTGAAAGACGGCATGACAACCATTTTTTTGCTTCTGAACGCCCCTTTAAGGAAGCACTTAAAAGTTTCTGTGCGCGCACCATCCTTTATTGAAATGGCAGGGTGCTCGTTTCCAATTATGATGGTTTTTGCCTCCTTGAACCCCTTTTTTTCGGGAATCTTATGGCCGTGGCAGATAAAAAATCCGTTGCTGCAGTAGTCTTCCGCAAGTTCTATGTTTCTTTTCTTGGCGATAGGGCCAAGAATAATGTCGTGGTTGCCCTTAACCAACACCACCTTTTCGCAGTTGGCAGCAAGCAGGTCAAGAAACTTCAGTGCCTCGCGCCACTCCTGGCCGGAAATGATGCCAAACTCGTGCTTTAAGTCGCCGTTGATTATTATTTGGTTCAGCTTTTGATTCTTTGATTTTTTTAGCAGAGGCTTCAATTGTTGAAAGATATTATTTGCAGCAGTAACAACATCCCTGAAATGAAACCTCGGAATCAAAACGCCGCGCTTGTTAAGCTCCTCCTCATAGCCGATGTGGACGTCTCCGATAACTAGGGAGTCGAGCTTCCTAATGTAGAGCGACAATCCTATGATTTCGACATCAGGAAGGATTTGCATAGGACAAAAGGAAAAACGGTAATAAATAAAGTTTTCGAGTTTTGTCAAAACCACTGCGGGCTAATGTCAGAAATGTCAGAAGCAAAGCTTCTGAGCACTCGGAAACGCTTAAGCGTTTCTGTTGTGTCAGGAACAAGTTCCTGAGCATCATCAGAAGCATTAGCTTCTGAGGCCAAATGTTTCTGAGCACAGTCAAAAATGGAGCATTTTTGATGAGCCCACAGCGTGTGGTTTTGATCATGCTCAGAAACGCATCAGCGTTTCTGACATTTCCAAGCCGCAGCGCAGGAAAAATTGAGTCTGACTGGTGTTAAACTCTTTTACCCTAAAAAATGGGGTAAAGTTTCGTCCGAAAAGTTAAATTTAAGTTTCCACATAAATTCGAGCGTTAGTTAGGCTATCTTTTAGGGAATTCTCTCCCCTTCAGGCGAACAAGGTGAGCTATCAAGGAAAAAAAGAAAGGGCAAGAAGTAGTTATTTATAACCAAATTTTTTATCATAATCTTTATGATCCAAAACGTCAAGAACAAAAGCAACAATTTCGATTTGGCTTTCTCCATCTGTTAATGTGTATAACATTCTCCAAAAACTTGGCAGTTCTACTCTAAAAAGATTTGTAGCTTCATATTTTGTTTTGTATTCTTTTGGAATAAGTCTTTTAGCAATTGGCTCTCCGTAATGGATATTTGACTTAATCAATTCTACTTTTTTATTGATGGCGTTAAGAATTGACCTATCAATCTTTGAATTTGGAGCAACTTCGTTAAGATGTTTGTATACTTCTTCAGCTTCTGGAGAAAAAATTACTCCGACTTTTTTAATAATTCAAGACCTTCTTTTATGGCTTTTCTGATGTTTGGATTTGCGTTATGAATCCATGTAATTCCTTTCATTGTTACTGCTATTTTATTGCTTTCTTCCAAATACTCAAGAATTAGTTTTAGGGTGTTATGATTTATTTGCTTAGGAAGTTTTCTTTTGAGTTCGGCAACTGAAATCACACTTTCATCCATGTTTTTTAGTGTTTCTTCCACCATAAAGACTGTATTTAAGGTAGGTGAATGTTCTACTTTCCTTCTTTCCATCAATTCTGGCATTTTAATCACTGATTGTTATTAAATAATAACTAATTAGTATTAACTTATATATAAATGTTTCTAAAACGAAAAGTTTATATGGTAGTTAAGTCAAAAGACGTCACAAAAGACAAATCTTAGAGGTGAATGATTATGGGCACATTTAGAGGCTTTGATAAAGAGGATCTAGAGTTTTTTGAAAAAATACCAGATAAAAATCAAGCGGGATACTATCAGGATAACAAAGAACAAGCAAAGCACATTGATGCAGAATTCATTTCTTTGTTTAAAGACATTGACATATTCCTAAAGATTGAGTTTAATTCTAATTACAAGTGGGATGCCAAACGCCTGTCCCAAGGATTTGGTAGGGATTTTGATTCTATTTGGGGAGCATGGCATAGCGACAAAAGAAAGCGTCAAGAGGATATTCAATTATTTATGAATTTTGGATTGTTTGATGATGAACAAATTCCAATGTTTAATGTAGGAATGGCTTTACGCAATATTACTGACGAAAAAGTATATGAAATCTATAGGAATAATCTAAAGTCCATTTCTGACAAAATGAAAAAGGTTTTGGAAAATAGCAAAAATAAATATAATTTTATAGATGATGAAGATAAGGTAATAAGCGGGAATATGCTAGATACTTTTTCTCAATGGGTAGAACTACCGGGAAGTATTTGGGTTTCCTTTGACACAAAAACAATTTTAGATACAACCAGCTTTATTGAAAAAATTAAATCAGTAATGCGTGAACTTTATCCTATTTTTGATTTACTGATAAAAAAGGAAGATGAAACAATGCAATAAAGGGAAAAATGTAAAAGACAAATCTTATCAGGTCTAAATTCCATAAACATCAAAAATGTCAAATTTATAATAATGCATATATCAAGTAAAATGAAAGATGATGAAAAACAGATAATTAGGGATAATGTTTATCAAGTTGAAATATCGAGAAACGGCGGCACTATGACTACCTTAGCTGCTCACTTGGAGGGCGGCACTCGTGTAGCTCTTATTAAATTTGATTCTAGCGCACGTATTATTGCTCGAATATTAACGCGTTATCTAAGACAAACTTTAGAACCTGCAAACCCTCCTTAGAATAAAAAATATGTTAAGCAAAGTTTCTGATAGTGAATCTCATTAATTTACGAATAAATAGTGAGATTTACTAAATAGCAAATCGCAGTTTTCAAGGGGAGGAAACCTTTGGGCTTCAGCCCTTGGGCAGTCTACGCAGAAACACTTAAAAACACCTTATTAATTCTATAGTTTCGTTTATAGCCCCGTAGTGTAGCGGCAATCACGCTGCCCTCTGGAGGCAGCAACCTCGGTTCGAATATTGGCGCTTTGCCTTTGGCAGAACGTCAGTGAGAAAGTCCGGGCGGGGCTATTTTCTAATTCATAAAATTTATATACTTGTTCTAACGTGTTATAACAATGAAGCTTATTTTTACCCTTCACGCTAAACGGCAAATGGTTGAACGGGGTATCAGTAAGCAGCAGGTAATCGACACAATCAAAAAAGGCGGGAAGGTTAAGCAGACAGATGGTTTGCTGGCATCTTATGGCTACATTAAGGTCGCATTTAAAATTAGAGGAGAAAAATATATCATTAAAACGGTGATGATGGCATGAGCGTATGCTACGTTTGCGGCAAAGGAAGATTGGTGAAGAAGAAAGTTGATTTCAAAGTATATGGTGTAAGCTTGGGCAATTTCGATGCCGAGGTTTGTGGTAATTGTGGTGAAACATACTTCACCGAGATTGTGTCTGATGAAATTGACACTATTGCTAAGAAAAAGGGACTGTGGGGATTGGAAGCAACTACAAAGGTGGGCAAAGTTGGCAATTCCATCGATATTAAACTTAATAAGCGCATTGCAGATTTTGCGGGATTAAAGAAAGGTGAAGAAGTTAGAATCTACCCCGAGGGGAAAAACAAGATTATCATTGAATCCCGAATTTTAACTTAGTGATAATTTTGATTATCCATGATATTTGTCAAAATTGTCTAAGAGAACTTTGAACGAGAGTAATAAATGTGCGGTTATTCAAAGTTCTCTATTTGTTAAGTGTCCTGGCTTGGGCTATATTACTTATCGTTTCTGTTGTTT
>JAGVYT010000021.1 GCA_018303115.1 Candidatus Woesearchaeota archaeon
CCATAACGTTTAGAAGAAAACTTTTCAGCAACCATTTTTCACCCAAAATACTCACCAGAGCATGAAGTTTAGCGCTTGTTTAAAAAACTTATGGTTTTGTTAAGTCAAGTTGTTAAGTGCACACCACCTTGCTGTTGCTGGCTGCGCCCAAGCTCGCACTTGCAATGCGTCAGCATTGCCCGCATTCCGACTTTGGTTAGGAGAACCTCAGCCAGCAAATGGGCACTTGGAAAATTTACTTTACAGGTTTTAAAAGTGGGGCTGCCCGGACTTTCGCTTTCTACTTGTTTCGAACCGGGGTTATTTGGTCCCAAACCAAATGTGATAGTTGCTCCGCCTTCGGCGTCCAAGCTACACTACAGCCCCATAAATCCCTGTTGGTAGATGAGGTGGTAATATGCTGAAAACTGTTAAGATACATGAGGAAGCTTACAAGGCAGCTAAGAGGCTTACGAAAGAATTGGAAAAAGAAAAGGTAGCAGAAGGCCTTTACAAGGTAAAGCTGACGAATGCCATAAGCTTTGCAATAAACCGCACATTAGACGAAATGGAGCGAAAGCACAGATTTAGAGCAGTGGCTGGTGCGTGGAGTAAAACGGCTGCTGAAGAAGTGAGGAAAATAATTCATGAAAATAGAAGATTCCGAACAAGAGACTTAAGCTTTTAGTGAGGGCAAACCATGTATGTTGCAGATACTGATGTGTCAATAGACTATATGCGGGGAAAACAGGGCGTGGTTAAGCTTCTTGATTCCATCGAAGAGCTTCACCTTACCACAATAACCCTCGCAGAATTGTTTTTCGGAGTTTATTCCCTTAAAAGCGAAAGACTGCTTTCTTCACTAAAAAGTTATATTCAAAAATTTAACTGCCTGCCTTTCCAACTGTGGGATTCTATAAAATTTGGGGAAATCAAAGCAGGGCTTAAGAAAAAAGGCTCTTTAATTGACGATGCCGATATAATGATTGCCGCTATTGTAGCATCTTATGATTTCACTTTAATAACAAGAAATGTAAAGGATTTCCAGAGAATTAACGGGCTTAAGATACTGGAGGCATAAGCAACTGCAAACCTTTAAATACGCCCTTTCATACTTCTACAGCTATGGCAGACATGAAAATTATCGGTATTACTCCTTCTTTTATAGCTCCAGCTTTAATGTCCGAATAGGAAATACCCCGGTGAAAAATGACTGCAACTAAACTTACGGCTAAGCAACAGCACGACCTGAAGAAGTTCGTCAAAGAGCTTGAGCAATACAAGGGAAGGCACACTGAGCTTGTTACTGTGTATATTCCCGCAGGGTATGAACTGAACAAGGTAATCCAGCAGCTGCAGCAGGAACAAGGCACTGCCTCCAACATAAAGTCCGCCTCAACACGAAAAAATGTCATAGACGCGCTTGAAAGAATGGTGCAGCACTTAAGGCTTTTTAAGAAAACGCCTGAAAACGGGCTGGCTGTGTTCTCAGGAAATGTTGCTCCGGAAGGGAAGACGGACTTGAAAGTCTGGAGCCTGGAACCACCCCTCCCAGTGCAGACAAAAATTTACCGCTGCGACAAAACCTTCCTTCTGGACCTTATAACAGCTATGCTTCAGGCAAAGGAAGTATACGGCTTGGTGCTTATTGACAGGAGAGAAGGCATAATAGCCTCGTTGAGGGGGAAGTCAATTACAATACTGTCAAAGCACACTTCAAACGTTCCGGGAAAGATGAGAGCAGGCGGGCAAAGCGCAGCAAGATTCGGCAGAATAAGAGAGAACGCTGCAAAAGAGTTCTACAGCAGAATGGGCGAGTATATGAAAGAGGCATTTTTCGGCAACAAGGATTTGAAAGGCATAATCATTGGCGGTCCAGGGCCCACAAAGCACGACTTCATAGACGGCGATTTCATAACAAACGAGCTGAAGCAGAAAATAATAGCAGTCAAGGACATAACATATACGGACGAGTTTGGCCTTCAGGAGCTTCTGGACTCAAGCCACGACATTCTTGCCAAAGAAGGGCTTTCCATCGAGAAAAAGATAATGAGCAGGTTCTTTGACAACCTCTCAAAGAATGAGCGCATGGTAAGTTACGGGAGCGATGACGTCATGAAGAAGCTGCAGATGGGCGCAGTAGACACTCTGCTGCTTTCTGAATCGCTTTCCGACGAAACAATAGAGTTGTTCGAGGAAGAAGCAGCAAAATACGGCACTAAAGTCCAGATAATCTCTGTTGAAACAAGAGAGGGCGTCCAGCTCAAGGAATTTGGAGGCATAGCAGCCCTGCTTAGGTATGAGGCGCATGAATAAGCTAACAGTGGAAAAAGCGATATGCAGGCTGTTTCCAGACAAAATAAGCTATTCAGTTCAAATAAAATTCTCTGGAAAATTCAGCCCCTACAACGCAAACGTCAGAAAAACAGCCAATAAGCTGACGTTCAGCCTCAGCCGCGAATGGAAAAATGTTGGCGAGGAAATAGGCATAGGCCTTATCCAGGACCTGCTGCTGCGAATTTTAAGAAAAAAATCTATGCTGACAACTAATATTGAGCTCTACAACAGCTTCGTAAAGAACCTGCACCTGGCAGCCAAAAAAACAGAAAAGGACGAAAAGCTGCTGGCAATTTTCAACAAGGTAAATGAAACACACTTTAACAACTCGCTTGAAACACCAAACCTAAGGTGGGGGCTGGCTTCAAGGAGAAGGCTGGCGACATACGACTACCATACCGATACAATCACTGTCAGCAATGTTTTCAAAGAGGCGGAAGAGGAGCTGATAGCTTACCTGCTCTATCACGAGATGCTGCACAAAAAACTGAAATTCAACAGCAGCAACGCCAGAACACTCCACCACAGCCGCGAATTCAAAAAGCTGGAGAAAAAGTTTCCTAATCACGAGCAGGCGGAAAAACGCCTTAACGACCTTATCAGAAAAAAAGCAGGGGCCGGCTGGCTGCGGCATGTCATGTAGGGTTAAGTAAAGTTATGTGAGGAACTGCACCACTGTTATTCTTTCTGCTTCCTCTTCTTTTCCATTCCCTTAACTTTTCGGAGGGGAGAAGAAAAGAAGCCAACACCGCCACTACTGAAGTTCTATCGCGTATGCGTTGAGCAGTGCAACAGCATAAGTTTCCAGTGCTGTAGAAAATGACTTAAGAACCTATCACCGAAGAGCGGTGGTAGAAGGTTTCTTTTCAAGGCTTAAGCAACGTTTTGGAGGCAGCTTACGCTGCCGTTCTGCACGCACACAGCGCGCAGAAATTTACGCGAGAGTGACCTGCTTCAGCTTTGGCAGTGTTTTGGCGAGTTGTTCGTTTTCGCTGCTTATCTCGAGTATTAATCGCAGATTGTGTTTTGCCGCTTTTGTGTCCACGGAGTTTATCTTGATGTCGTCGCTTGTCAGCGTTCCCAGTATGTCTGCGAAGATGCCTGTTCGGTCTTTGAGTTCTATCTCGAGGTGTTTCCTGCTTTCCTGCTGCTTCCATTCAAGCTTTACCTTCCTTTCCTCCGGTATTCCCTTGGCGACATCGCAGCGTGCGCTGTGGATGGAAATCGCGTCTTTTGTTTTTTGTCCTGTTATGTCGTCTCCGTATCTTATGTAGCAGCACTTTTGCAGTTTAAGCGGCATCTTTTCTTTGGAGCTTATGTCGTTAGTTGCTGTTATGTCCCTTGCCCTTCTTACGCTCTCTGCTTTTATCCCGAGGGCTTTTCTTATCTTCTCCCTTGCAAAGCTTGTTTTTGCGAAATTCAGCCATTGCCTTGAAGGCTTTGAGTTCTTCGTAGTTAGTATCTCAACAACGTCCCCGCTTTTCAGCTCATAGTTGAGTGGCTGGATGCTGCCGTTGACCTTTGCTGATTTGCACTGGTTCCCTATTTCTGTGTGCACGGCATAGGCAAAATCAACAGGCGTTGATTTTTCAGGGAGCGGAATAGGGTCTCCTTTTGGCGTTACAACATAAATCTCGTCTTTGAAAATGTCTATTTTGAAGCTCTCAACAAGCTCATGCGCAGTTTCGGCAGACCTCCAGTCAAGTATCTGCTTGAGCCATGCTATCCTGCGGTCAAACTTCTTGTCCCTTGCTGTGTCCTTATACTGCCAGTGGGCGGCAATGCCTTCTTCTGCAACATGGTGCATTTCCCTGGTTCTTATTTGAACCTCAACAGGTTTTTTATTAAATACCACCTCTGTATGCAGTGACTGGTAAAGGTTTGGCTTCGGATTTTTTATGTAATCATCGAACTTTTCTGTTACCGGCTGCCATTTGGAATGTATTGCGTTGAGCGCTTTGTAGCATTCTTCGCTGTTTTTTACGATTATTCTTACTGCTGAAAGGTCTTTTATGTCTTCAAATTCAAGCCCCTTTCTCATCATCTTTTTGTATATGCTGTAGAAGTTTTTCGCCCTGCCGTAGACCTTTGCCTCTATCCCGGCTTCCCCAAGCACTTTTCTTACGGCCTTTATTATCCTGTTTACTTCTTCCTCTCTTTTCGCTTTTTTCTTAGCTACCCTCTTCTTTAACTGCTGGTAAATTTCAGGCTGCAGGTGCTTCAGGCAGAGGTCTTCAAGTTCAGACTTTATCCTATACATTCCCAACTTATACGCTATGGGGACGTAAATCTCGAGGGTTTCCTTGGCTATCTCCTTTTGCGTCTGTAGTGGCAGGTATTTCAGGGTGCGCATGTTATGGAGCCTGTCTGCAAGCTTTATTACAATGACCCTCACGTCTTTTGCGGTTGCCAGAAGGACTTTTCTGATGTTTTCCGCCCTGTAATGCTGTATTGCCTTGTTGTTTATTTCTTTTGTAACGCCCTGAACCAGCCGCAGGACTTCATTCCCGAACAGCCTTTCTACTGTTTCTTCTTTTGTTTTCGTGTCTTCAAGGATGTCGTGCAGCAGGGCAGCGCATATCGCATCCGTATCAAGCTTCATGGTTGCAACGAGGTATGCGCACTCTCTCACGTGCAGGAAAAAGTCCTGTCCAGACTCCCGCCTCTGCCCTGCATGAGCAGCTTTTGCGAAATCATAGGCAGCCCCTATTTTTTTGACATCTGCGTGAGGGTTGTAGTTTAGTATTTCGCCCAAAAATTCTTCCTTTCCCATGCCATCGCTAAGCATCTCTTTCATAGTGACCGGTGTAGTCTGGCTGAGTTTAATTATTTTTGGCAAAATAAGAGCGGGAAAAGGCGATTTAACCACTGCAACATATAGGTTGGAGCTTAATTTCGGCTTTAAACGGCTCGCCCCCCTCTCATGACACCGAAAAGTTTATATAATAGTTGCCACATTCATTTATAAAGTTTTGCTCATAAAAACTTCGCTTGCGTTTGTTGGGGATTCCTTTTTAAAGCACTTGTAAGCAATACGGTATAGGGGTTGAAATTAGGGGGTTAGGAATGGCCGATTATATAAAAAAGTGCCCTGAATGCGGTGGCATAAACCTTTTCTGGAACAAGGAAAAAGGGGAGGTTATCTGCAAGGACTGCGGGCTTGTAGTAGAGGACAAAATGGTCGACTTCGGCCAGGAATGGCGCGAATTTGACGCAGAAGGGGGGGACAAGCGCAGGAGGGCAGGAGCGCCTACTACTTATACCCAGTATGACCAGGGGCTTGGAACCGAGGTTGGCGGAAAGGCTGACTTGTCCAAGCTTGGCGCAAAATCCAGGAACAAGTTCTTCAGGCTTAGAAAGTGGCAGTATCGTATTTCTACGGCAATTGAAAGAAACCTTAAGCTTGCCCTTTCAGAGCTGAAAAGGGTTGCAAGCTACCTTAAGCTTCCAAGGTCTGTTGAAGAGGAGTCAGCCAGGATTTACACTCTTGCAGTGCAGCGCGGCTTAGTTCGCGGCAGGTCAATGGAGTCTGTGGTTGCAGGGGCTTTATACGCTGCCTGCCGCAGGCATGAGGTTCCCAGGACTTTGGATGAGCTTTCAGAGGCTTCCGGCATTGAAAAGAAAGAGATTGGAAGAACCTACCGCTTTGTTACCAGAGAGCTTGGCATAAGCATTCTTCCAAGCAATCCTGCAGATTACATTCCAAGGTTTGCTTCTGCGCTTAAGATATCTCCGGAAGCCCAGAGCAAGTCTATTGAAATTCTTGAGAAGGCGCAGAAGGAGGAGTTAACCTCCGGCAGAGGTCCTACGGGAATAGCAGCTGCCGCCTTGTATGTTTCAGCATTGCTGCACGGCGAAAAGCGCACTCAGAGGGAAGTTGCTGACGTTGCTGGCGTTACAGAAGTTACAATAAGAAACCGCTACAAGGAGCTTCTGGAAGAGCTGAAGCTGGACCGTGAAATAAAGAAGCTCAAGAAGAAGAAAATTATTGCTTAAACCTGTAAAGCACCTTCTCAAAATTCTCTGTTTTGTTGTTTTTAATCTTTACACCTTCTTTTCTTAGAAGCTTTGCTTTTACTTTCAACCCATGCGCGAAGCCGCGCAAATGCCCCCTGCTGTCAACAACGCGGTGGCAGGGGACTTCAGGAGCATAAGGATTTGTGCGCATTGCGTTTCCAACAGCACGGTACGCTTTTGTTCCAACCGCCTTTGCCAGTTCCTTGTAAGTTGTTACCTTCCCTTTCGGAACTTTTTTGCACATTTTCCAGATTCTTTCGTTGAAGTTCATTTTATCATAGCGCTTATTTTATTGAAGTTGGCTGTGTTTTGTGCTTTTTTATAGCTTTTTGCAGCAGATAAAATTGCCTCTTTGTTAATTGCAATCCCTTTTGCTTTAAGCAGCCCTCTCACATTGCCGCTGACCAGGAACTGGCAGAACTGTGTGATGTTTTTAGGCTTTCTTGTTTTCTTGCACCTTTCGAAATCAACCATTACAGGCTTTTTGTCAATTATGATGTGCTTATACGGCCTTAGCATTTCCCCTTTGTTAACTTTTAGCTTGTCGAGCATTCTGCACTGCTGAAATACGTTTTTTATGACTGCCGCCACCATTCTTTTGCTACTGCAGCTATTGATAAAATCCATGATGAATCTGCCTTCAACGAATTCGTAAATAAAGTAGTCCCTGCCGCTGCTGATTAACCTAGGTCCGATATTGTGCCTGTTCAGTATTTTCAGCCACTTCGCTTCATTTGCGATGTTTCCTTTTGCAGCGCTGTCTTTTCTCCTGGCTTTTATCGCCACTTTCCTGCTTCCCAGCTTTCCGGCGTATATTATTCCGCGGTGGCCTTCTGCGAATTTTTTTATGTTGAAGATTCTTTTTTGTTCTAAATTTAGCAGTAGCGGTGATTTTCTTATTTTGTAAACGTAAAGCATTTCAACGAAAGGCAGCTCTTTCCTTTCGAGCTCCTCTTTTTTGAGGCAATTGTCTTCTATTAACTCGTCTATCCTGTTTTTTTTGCTGAGGCTGCTGAAAACCAAAAGTATTATCCCCTTTTTAGACAAGTAGCTGCTGCAATTACTGAGAAACCTTTCAATAATTTCGTAGCCTTTTTTGCCGCCGTAAATAGTAGCGTCTTTAATGCCTTTATCCTGCGGTAAATACGGCGGATTGAAAATTATGGTGTCAAAACCACCACGCCGGTTTTGAGCATGTGTCGGAAGCTTTAGCTTCCGAGCATCATCAGAAACCGAAGGTTTCTGAGACTCAGAAACGCTTTGCGTTTCTGACATGTCAAATTTTTGTTTCGGTATGTTTTCAAACAAGTCGCTGCAAATAAATTTTATTCTGCCGCTTATATTCTTAACATTTTTTTTGCAATTTTTATCAATATCCGTAGCAGTGATTTTTGTGACTTTTTTGCTTTTTATAGCTGCAGCAGCCTGTATCCCTGAGCCTGTGCCAATATCAATCACCTTTCCGAACGCATGCCTATTGACAGCTTCTGCAAGCATGCGGCTGTCCTCTGCCGGCTCATAGATGTTCATACGCAGTAGGGCAGCAATTAACTTTATAAATAACTTCTTTTTATCTTCCCCTATCCCGTATAACTACTTCGGTAGGAGGGCATAATGGAACAAGGCAAGGTTATTGAGGCATTGAAGCAGGTGCGCAACAAAAAGCGCAATTTCTCGCAGGCTGTTGATTTGGTAGTCAGCCTTAAGGGCATTGACTTGAAAAAGCCCGAGCAACAGGTGGATTTCTTCATCACCCTTCAAAACAATCCCGGCAGGAAAGCAAAAATTGCAGCCTTGGTTGCTCAGGAGCTGGCCTCTGAGGCAAAAAACGTTTGCGATACCGTGATTCTACAGGACGAATTTGCAAGATACGTAAAAGACAAAAAAGCGCTTAAAAAGCTTGTCCGCGAGCACGCTTATTTCATCGGGCAGGCCAACATAATGCCGCAGGTGGCCACTGTTTTTGGAAGGGCTCTCGGCCCTAGAGGAAAGATGCCTAACCCTAAAGCAGGGTGCATCGTTCCTCCAAAGGCCTCCCTCAAGCCGCTTTACAGCAAGCTCCAGAATACTATACGCGTTGTTGCTAAAACTTCCCCGGTTGTTCATTGCAAGATTGGCAATGAAGCGATGACTGACGAGCAGCTGGCTCAGAACTTCAGCACGGTTTACAACCAGCTCATACATTCGCTTCCTAACGGCGAGGCAAACGTCAAGGCAGCATTCTTGAAGCTTACGATGGGGAAGCCGGTGAGTCTGCTTGCCAAGCAAAGTGAAGGCAAGTCCCAAAAGCCAGAGGGTGCAAAATGACTTACCAAGCAAAGGCTGCGCAGTACAAAAAGGATGCTGTAAAAGCATTGTCCATGCACATGCAGGAATACCCTGTTGTCGGCTTAGTTAATGTTGAAAACCTGCCTTCCAGGCAGTTGCAGGTTTTGAGGGCGAAGCTCAGAAAGGATGTTCTCCTAGCCATGACTAAAAAGGGCTTCATAAACAGGGCTATTAATTCTGTAAAGGATTCAAAAAAGAATTTTGAAAAGCTTTCTGAGAGCATTACAGGCATGCCTGCCGTGCTTTTCACAAAGCAGAATCCCTTCAAAGTGTCTGCCATTATCCAGGCTTCAAAGTCAAAGGCGCCTGCCAAGCCGGGACAGGTTGCGCCTTACGACTTGATAATTCCCGCAGGCCCCACCTCATTCACTCCTGGCCCTATTATCAGCGAACTGGGCGCAGCCGGCTTGAAAACAGGCGTTGAAAACGGAAAAATCACGATAAAGCAGGATGCCGTTATTGTCAGGGAGGGCGAGGTAATAGACAACAAGGCTGCTGACATCCTTGCCAAGTTCAACATTGAGCCTATGGAAATAGGGCTGGACCTTGTTGCCGCTTATGAGGACGGGCTTGTTTACGGCAGGGACATCCTTTCAGTCAGCAAAAAGCAGTATATCAAAATGATTCAGGCGGCCGCTTCAGACTCGCTAGGGCTTTCTGTTGAAATAGCGTATCCAACCAAAGAAAACATAGAGCGCCTCGTAGCAACTGCTTACAATACTGCGAAGAATTTCGCTTTGAATCAGGACATCCTGTCTGACGTGGTTTTGGAAAAGGAAATAGGAGAGGCGTCAAGGGCTGCTGAGTCGATAGCGAAATCTGCAAACATTGATACAGCTACTGAAACTAAAGGAGAAGTTAAGGAAAAACCGAAAGAGGAGAAGAAAAAAGAGCCTGAAAAGAAAGAAGTTCCTGCTGCCCCCGACGTTGAAGAGGAAGAAGTCGAAACTAAACCTGAGCCGAAACCAGAGCAGGAAGTAAAAGCAGAAGAAAAAAAGGAAGAAAAGAAAAAAGAGCCTGATTTGAGTCAGGCGGAGAAATTAAGCAGGGAGTTCGAGGATGAAATAGCTGCTGAAAAAAAGCGCCGCAACAGCATTGATGCCTCAGAGGCGGAAAAGCTGGCCAAGCAGCTCAAGAAAAAGGGCACTTTAAGGAAGGAATAAGTTTTATATACAAGCCGTTTCCCCACAAACGCTACTGGAAACAAAAAAATAATCTAAAAAGAACTTGAGGAGGTTAAGAAAATGGAATACGTATACGCTGCAATGCTCCTGCATAAAGCCGGACAAAAGGTAGAGGAAGCTTCGCTTGGCAAGGTTTTGGAAGCTGCAGGAGTAAAGGCAGACCCTGCCCGCACAAAAGCCCTTGTCGCTGTCCTTGAAGGGGTGGACATTGACAAGGCTATAAAGGACGCTTCCCAGGTTCAGGTTGCCGCTGCCCCCGCCGCCGCTGCAGGTCCGTCTGAAGCAGAAAAGAAGGCTGAAGAGGCAAAGAATGCAGAAGAAGCAAAGAAAGGAGAGCAGCAGGCTGCTGCAGGGCTCTCTGCACTGTTTGGCTGAGCACTATTTTTTACTGCTATTTACTGTTAAGATGGTATGGGCTCTGTTGAAAAAGTCAATTTTGCCTGTTTTAATGATGTTCCTGCTGCAAGCCAAAGAAGCAAACAGGCAAGACTTTCAACAATGCCCCGGCATTTACAAAAATTTAATAATCAGCGCTTCCAAACAAAGCCTATGGCTGATAAGAAAGAGCTTCTTCAGAAATCTTACG
>JAGVYT010000028.1 GCA_018303115.1 Candidatus Woesearchaeota archaeon
TACAGAAAGCCTCACAACCCGTTATATTGACGAGCTCGTGCAGGAAATACAGCGTGTTATGAATCCTTTTGCCATCATTTTTGGGCAGGATGCTGGGAAATATATGGGCACTCCGGCTATGCCTATAATCTCTGATGAATCTGGAGGACTTTATTTTCCGAAGGAATCGAAATAACTAAATTTGAGAGAATACTTGGGCGCTGCGTAAGCAGCGTTTTACTAAAACTTAATGTTAAACCGCTATTTCCAGAGTCATTCTGTCATAACTGACTTCCGGAACTGACTTCTCCCTGACATCTTTTATCTTGGTTACTTCAACAAAGCCCAATCGTTCCAAAAACTTTATGTAGGTATTTACGTTTTCTGGAGTCCTTTTGACCATTTTGGCAAGCTCATAAATTAATTTGGGCTTTTTATACCTTATGACCCTTAATAATTCCAGCCTTTTTGAAGTTAAGAATTTCCTTAACTGGTCTATGGATTGAAAGCTAATGCTGTTTTCAGGCATTTTTTTCGCCCTGCCTTTGTCTATCGCCCTTATCTCTTTGCCAATTTTTTTCTTAAAATCTGCTGTGCTTTCCAGGTATAACTTCAATGTTTCTGCTTTAATCATTTTTATCGCCTCTCGTTTCAAATTGTTTGACTAATTTGAAAAATTGATTTGAAGTTTCTTCAAGACTCTTGAAGTGGTAAGCTTCTCTTTTGTTCAAATGATGCTTGTTATGGCCTTCATTGTTATAATTGTCAAACGCGATTATTCTTTTGTTTTAATCTTATCACTCATAGCGCAGGGCGTCCACCGGCTTTAGCTTTGCAGCCTGTATTGCCGGAAGAAGGCCTGATACTGCTCCTGCATGCATTAAGTGTTTTCAATTTCATCTATTTCCTTCAACCTTTTTGGATTCAGGCTGCAGTGTTCTTCGCCAGCAGACATCTTATTCATTAAGATCCCCCTATTAAACAAATCTTTTATTGCTTCGCCAACTACTTTCTCCCCTCTTATGTGCTTTGGAACACAATTTTTAAGGTTGAGTGTTTGAGTATGCGCGCCTCCAAATTTTCTCTTATTCTTTAGCATTCTAACCATCTTTCTTTGTATTGCATGCATTTCATTTAGGTCTACTTTTGTCATAGATTTACTGCGTAGCATAATGTTAATAAAAGTATGTTACTTTTAAGCAATACATCTGTTGCATAATAGAAACATTTAAATACAGGTGTGCTTTAGTGTTGCCTATGAAATTCCGAGAAGAAACAACATCATTCAGAGACTTACTTGGCGATACTCCAAAAATAAGGGTGTTAGAATACCTGCTCGAAGGCAGGGAGTTAGACCATTCACTGAGCGACATAGCAGAAGGTGCCGGAATAAACAGGATTACTTTGTTTAGAATGTGGAATGGTTTGGAAAAGGTGAAAGCAGTAATACATACCAGAGATATAGGAAATGCTAAACTTTTCAAACTAAATTTGCAAAATTCTTCAATTAAAAAGCTGACAGAAATGTTTGACAAAATAATAAATGAAGATTTTAAGAAACTAGCAGACGGAAACTTATTGACGGTTAATAGGCAAACATAGCTTAATGCATACTCGCTATCTTCTTAGCTTTAAGATACTCATTTCATTCATACCTTAAAGCGTCCACCGGCTTTAGCTTTGCAGCCTGTATTGCCGGAAGGACTCCTGACAGCGCCCCTATGACGAAGCTGAAAATGATTGCAGCTATTACTATAATGTATTCTACTCTTATGCTTAAAAATGGAAATCCAAACGCTTCTGCAGCAAAGCCGACACTAAAGGCAAGTATTGTGCCGATGATTATTCCTATGGCCCCTCCGATTGCCCCTGTTATGCCTGCCTCTGCAAGGAAGATAATTGCTATGTCTGAGTTTCTCGCCCCTACGGCTTTCATAACCCCTATGTCCCTTGTGCGCTCCAATACTGAAGTGAACATTGAATTCATTATCCCGATTGCCCCGACAAGAAGCGAGATTGTTGCAATGCCGGCAACCACGCCCTGAACAGCGCCGAGGATGCTCTTTATAGTCTCCAAAATCTGCTGCGGAGTCAAAATATCAAAGTCTTCGTCATCAAAGCTCCTTAGCAGCTCGCCCTCAATTATTTCCTGCGCATTCTCTATGTCAATTCCATCCTTGACGTGCACTACCAAGGCGTTTATGTCATTTAGCCTGTTAAACAATTCACGCGCATCGCTGAGCGGAATGTAAATCCTATTGTCAATTTCAGTGCCTGTTTCGGAAAAAATCCCGACAACCTTAAATTTCTTACTTTCAAAAAGTATACTGTTCTTCACGCTTACCTTCTTATCAAAAAAGTCGCTGGCTACATTATTGCCGACAATCATCACCCCGCTGTCCCCCGGTATAAATAAGCGGCCTTCACCAGCCTTTACGTCAATATCCGCAAATCCGCGCTCAGCAAGCTCTACGTCATAGCCGATTGCATTCACAAACTTTTCCTCATTGTTGAATTCAAGGATTCCTGATTCTGTTATCAGCTTGTCAACGTAATCAACAACCCTTATCGATTCTGTCTTGTCGATAAAGTCATTCGAAAGCGTAAACATGGCTGAAGGCGGCCCCTGCAAGTTTGGAGGGACAATCCTTATATTCCTGATTCCCAGTTTTTCAAACTGCTCCTCAATGGCGTTCTGCATGCCCTGTCCAACTGTTACAAGGGAAATGATGGCCGCAACCCCTATCACTACCCCTATTATAGTCAGCCACGACCTCAAACCCCTGTGCCGTATGCTTTCCCATGAAAATTTCGCGTAGTCCCTTATCATTTTCTAAGCGCCTCCACAGGCTTTAATCTTGCTGCCTGCCTTGCAGGGAAAAATCCTGAAAGCATTCCCACTATAAGCGCGAACGCCAGTCCAAACAAAACCAGCCATGGCTCAACTGTAATCTCCAAAAATGTGAAGCCTGCCTGTGCTATTGCAAAGCCGATCATGCTTGCTATCAAAAAGCCAAACATTACGCCTATAATTCCGCCAACCAGCCCCATAAGACCAGCCTCGATTAGGAACATAGCTGTAATCTCATTGTTAGTGGCGCCTACTGCCTTCATAATCCCAACATCCCTTGTTCTTTCAATTACCGAAGTGTACATTGAGCCTGCTATGCCTACAGAGCCGACAATAAGGGATATTCCGGCTATGCCTACAAGGACCCCTTCTATGATTCCCAGAACTGTGCCAACCTGCTCAATAAGCTGTTCAGGAGTGATTACATTAAAGCTTTCCTCACTGCGTTCTTTCTTAAGTTCTGCTGTTATTTTATCAGCAATTTCATCTATGTCGCTTCCCGGCTTAACCTTTGCAAACATAAACGAAACATCGTCTTCCTTGTCAAACAGCTCGCGAGCAACCCCCATAGGCATGTAAATGAGCGAGTCGTCATCAGGATTTCCCACCGGCTCAAGTATGCCAGCAACCTCAAACTTTTCATCCTCAATTTCCAGCTTGCTTCCCAATGATAATTTCTTTTCAAACAAGTCAGCGGCAACCCTTGAGCCTATGACAATCTTGTTTGAGTCTGTTTCAAAAGGCGCTCCTGCACTAAAATCAGCTCCAAAATCATCAAACAATACTTTAGAATTATCTGACTCCCAAGCGAAGAAAAATACGTTTATGCTTTCTTCCTTATGGGTTGCCTTGCCGCTTTCGTAAAGCATTCCCTCAACGTATTCAAGGCCCTTGACGTTTTTCACAGCGTCAACATCTTTCGTGGTAAGCCCTGTTCCAAAGCCGGGCAGGTTGCCCCCTGCCGCAACAATGGTTATCTTATCGCTGCCAAAATCCTCAAACTCCTTCTCAATGGAGCTCTCAAGGCTCCTGCCGACTGCAACCAAGGCAATTATTGCAGCCACTCCTATAACAACACCCAAGACTGTAAGCCAAGAACGCAGCTTCCTGTGAGAAATATTCTTAATCACTATAAAAAAGTCGTCTTTCAGGCTCATTTTTTTCTTCTTGCCAGGAAATAGTAAAGAACAGCACCAATACCCGTAACTACCACCGCCATCCACAGGACTTTCTTGTATCTCGGAAGCTTGTTTTTCCAGCAGTCAATGAGCATGAAGATAACAAATGCAGCAACCACTATCTGAATCCCGAGTTTCACAAAAACAAAAAGCATGTTCTGCTGGCTGCTAACCAAACCGAACCTTTTAGCATCTGATTTAGAGTAAAGGCGCAGCCCAACCACCTCCTCTTTTACCGTTTCCATATTAAGAGCGTCCTTGTAAGTAAAGCGAACCCTGAGGTTCACGTCTTTTGGCCTTGTTTTTGCTGTCCTGATATCAAATTCAACAGTTTCAAGGTCATCAGCCTCAAGATTGCCAACATAAACCCTTGGCGAAGAAAGCACCTTGTAATCACCAGTTTCAATGAGCTCTACATTCACGAATCTTATATCGCTAGGTCCTGTGTTTGAAATGCTTAACACAACCTCCCCGTTTGAGCCAGAGGTGGACACCTTTGTTTCCTTAAGGGCGAGAGTGAACTCAGGCTTGTCATAAACAAGCAGACCAATTGTAGAATTCTTTACATACGAGTTCCCTGAATCGTCAAGGTATTTAAGCACAACATCGGTTTTGTAATAGCCCGAGTCTGCATCAGCGTCTGCAACCAGCTGAAATTCTGCTTTGGCAAGCTCACCCGGCAAAATGCCGCTTATAACCTTCTCATTTGAAGTTCCTGCAGGGGAGAAGGGAATGCTGTTTAAATTAACGCTTACCCTCACCTCTTTAACCAGAGACTTGCCGAAATTCCTGACCAAAAGCATAACGCCTGCAGTATTGCCTGCGCTGAAACCCCCCGACTCCACAGACTCAATTCCGAGTATTGCCTCAGCAGCTTCAACATTCACCTCAAAAGATTGCCTCACCCAGCTGCCTTTGCCAACCCTGTAGCGAAGATAAATCGGATAAGCGCCTTCATCAGCGTCTTTGTCAACGCTTACCTTATACTTGACAACAACAGCATCCGCCCCTTTTTGGCTTGCATCAAGGCTGCCTATATTCTTTATAGCAGGCTCTGAAAAGATGAAAGGGTATTTTGGAAGCAGCTCAACCTCAACAGTGTCAATAGTTCCTGATATGTTGTTGTCAATCCTGAAGCGAAGCTCAACATCATCACCAGGCTCAACAGGGTCAGGGTTCTGGTTTATCAGTTTCGGGCTTATCTGCACGCCCTTGACCTCAGCAGACGCACTGGCTGCCAGCAAACACAGCACAACTAAAAAAATCAGCGCAGCCCTCATTTTTTACTGCCCCCTACAATCACGCCGTCCTTAAGCAGCTCGATTCTGTCGGCAAACTTGGCTAACTTATGATCGTGAGTAATCATAATGATTGTCTTGCCTTCCCTGTGCATGCCGCGCAAAAGAGCGATTATTGCCTGTCCGGTCTTTGAGTCAATGTTGCCTGTAGGCTCATCAGCCAGTATAACCTCAGGGTTATTTGACAAAGCTCGTGCGATTGCAACCCTCTGCTGCTGACCACCAGAAAGCTCGGAAGGCCTGTGGTTCAGGCGATCGCCCAAGCCGACACTCTCAAGAAGATTCCTTGCACGCTCACGCCTCTTGCTTGGAGAAACCCCCTGGAACATCATGGGGAGCGCAACATTTTCCATTGCAGACAAGTTAGCCAAAAGGTTGAACTGCTGGAACACAAAGCCAATTTTCCTCCCGCGTATAACCGCAAGCTGGCTTTCGGAAAGCTTTGTTATATCATGATTGCCAAGGTAAACGCTGCCCTTACTCGGATAGTCAAGCGCGCCAATCATGTTCATAGCAGTGCTTTTGCCAGAGCCGGAAGGCCCTTCTATTGCAACAAACTCGCCATCATTCACTTCAAGACTAAGCCCTCTCAAGGCCTGAACGTCCACCTCCCCCATTTTGTAAGTCTTCCATACGTTGTCAAGCCTTATTACGCTGTTTTTAGCCATTAACGTATATTTGGATACATTTATTTAAGAATTTTACTGATTCAAACAGGCAAACTTATAAAAATAATAATAACTTAGCAGGAAGCATGCTATTCAATGACAGGTTTGAGGCAGGCAGGCAACTCGCAGAGAAACTTTCAAAGTATAAGAATAGGAAAGACGTTATGGTGATTGCCATCCCAAGGGGCGGTGTGGAAGTTGGTTATGCCATTGCCAGGCAGCTGTGCTGCCCGCTTGATATCGTCATTTCAAAAAAGGTCCCTTACCCTGGCCAGCCTGAGCTTGCAATCGGGGCAATATGTAATGATGTCGTTAGCCTGGATGAGCAGCTTATTGCCGCGCACAGCATAAGCAGCAACTACGTCAATGAAGAAATCACTAAGCTGAAAGCGGCTGTAAAAACCCGCTACACCCAGCTAACAGGCAGAACCGAGCCTGCTGAAATTAAGGGCAAAGCGGTCATAATAACTGATGACGGCATAGCCACAGGCCACACTTTCTTTGCCGCAGTTGATTTTGTAAATGGAAAAAAGCCTCTTTTAGTCGTAGCCGCTGTTCCTGTTGGCCCTCCTGAAAACCTTGAGATTCTAAGAAAGATGGTCGACGAGCTTGTTGCGATTGAAAAACCCGCTTTTTTCATGGCGGTTGGCGAGTTTTACAGGGACTTTGAACAGCTTAGCGATGAAGATGTAGCAAGTTACCTAAAGAAGGCAAATCAAGGAAACTAAAATGAAGCTCTTGACAAAAAAAGAGATGGCTGCTTTGGATAATGCAATGGCCAAGCTGGGAATAGCGTTCCTGAAATAGTAAGCTGGAAGTCGGGCTTCCAAAGGCGTTTTCGGAGAAGAACCTGTCAAGAACCACCAGTCAGAGACTGGTGGAATGTTGCAGTTAGTTACTGAAGTAGGTGGTTCTTGAGCACCTCAGAAACGTAGAAATTCCAAAGGAATTTCTTGTTCCAGAAATTCTCTATGGCCTTTTTTTACCGGCTTTTCGTGCTTTATTTCCTGTGCCACTTTTTTAAACATCTCTACTTGTTTCTCGGAGAGGTTGCCAAAACGAAGGTAGCTTGACTTTATGTTCCTCAAAAACCCTGATTTTTCATACAATGTTTTATCAATGTCAAACAGCTTCTTGAATTTCCCGTCCTTAATAGGCCTGGCAATCTCCTTCATCTTGCACTTAACGCACACAGGATTTCGGTCCTTCCAAGTAACAATGGCATAATCCTTCCTGCACACTATGCACTTCTGCTTGTAGGAATATCTCATTTTAGCATGTCAACGTAAAACTTTACTAATTGGTCTCCTGTAAGCTCCTTGAGCTTTTCTCCAGCCGCGTTTCTCACCCAGTCGCTTGTCTGGTATCGCAAATGCGGCTTCTCGGCAGTTACTGCTTCGTTAATCAGGGCTGCAATCTCTTCAGGCTTCTGCGCATCCCTAAAGCGCTTGTTTCTGTTGGCTATCATTTTTTCAGTGACTTTTTTGTAAAGCTCAACGCCTTTCATCCGCTCCCCGACTTTCATTGACCCCTTGTTAAACTGGGTTGCCACAGGACCCGGCTCTATAAGGCTCATCCTTATGCCTGCCAATGCCATTGTTGGAGCCATTGCCTCTGTAAGCCCCTCAACAGCAAATTTTGACGCATTATATAGGTCAGAAGTAGGCATTGCCTTTATGCCTGCTATGCTGCTGACGTTTATTATGTGGCCTGATTTTTGCTTTCTCATGCAGGGCAGCACAGCCTGCGTCACCCTCAATAAGCCAAAGAAGTTAACTTCAAACTCATCCTTCGCCTGCTCAATTGTAACAGTCTCCGCTGGCCCCATAAGGCCGTAGCCGGCATTGTTTATTAGAACGTCTATCCTGCCCTCCTTGGCTATTACCTGCTCAACAGCATTAGTAACAGATTCGTCATCAGTAACATCCAACTGGAGAATTTCAACAGAAGCGTTTTCCTTTTCAGCTGCTGCAACCAAATTGTCCTTCTTGCCAAAATCCCTCACTGAAGCATAAACCCTACTGCCTTTCTTAGAAAGAAAAACGGCTGTAGCAAGGCCTATTCCAGAAGAGCATCCTGTAATCAGCACAACTTTTGACATCTTACCACTCTAAAATAAAAAGAATCGGCCTTTTATAAGTGTTTTCAAAATATAGCCCCGGGCATATCCTCACTTGCGTTCGGGACGCCCAGGTCTATTCGCTTTGCTCATAGCCCCACCATGACAGGCCATGTTTTTGTCAACAGCCAGGGCTTTCAAGCCACTCTGACTTCAAAACTGGACTCGTCCTCTCCTTTCAATATAAGACCACCACCCTTTTGAATGCTATAGAACTGGGCAAATTCCTTAGGTATCCTCACCATTAAGGCTTCTCCAAGCTTTCCGACCTTTACAGGAATTCCATGCCTTAGCTTGTTAAATATGAGCATTTTCTGGGCATCTTCAGAGTGCAGCACGGTCTCATTACATTTCGGGCATGCCCAAGCCCTGACAACCATTCCTTCAACTACCACTTTTGCCTTACCCATCTTGCAGTTATCATTCTGGCAAAAATGTTCTGCTTCCCAAATGTTACGCTTCATTTTCATCACTCCCTCCGCTTATGCTTCCTCGAATAAGTAAACTTGCCAACATGAATCAGCCTCCACACGTCCTCCTGAAAACCATCAAGGTACCTTACACTTGTTTGAGCAACAACAGTCTTAAAAACCTTATTTCCTTTCCTCAAGCACCGCTCAACTATTCCTTTCTTTCTTTTACCAGTGCCACAATCATAACCATCCTCAAGTATCTCCACAACATCGTTCAAATCTATGTTCTCAGACATTGATTCCCTGCAAGCTGCCAAAGTGATTTCAATTCTAAGGCCCTTATACCTGACGTCAAACATAAAGCACCCTCAAATAGTATCATAAATGATATCATAATAGGTATCCTTATATTAATATTTTTCGGTTTTTGTGCGGAATCAAGAATAGCCCCGGGCATATCCTCACTTGCGTTCGGGACGCCCAGGTCTATTCGCTTTGCTCATAGCCCCGGGCGGATTCGAACCGCCGTCAACGGCTCCAAAGGCCGCTATGAGTCGGCTCTAAGTTAATTAATAGCTTAAATTTGCCACTACACCACGGGGCTATAACTATTAAGGACTCATAACTGTCTTTTAAAGGTTGCTACTTTCGCTGGTTTGGGTTTTTTGCTGCGTTTCTTGCCTTTTCTTTTTTTATTTTTAGCAGGAACAGCGGTTTTTTTAACTGCTGCACTTATGTTTGCCTTTGCAGCCTGTTTTTGAAAATTTTTAAGGAGTGCCTTGTCTGTTTTTGCTGATGCCTTTTTCCCGAATAATTTCGACAGGAACTCGTTTGCACCTTTATACTTGCCATTCTTAACAAGGAAAACCATCAAAGTGGTTATCGCAATTGTGAAGAAGATTGCTGAAAAAACTGGTGTTAAAAGCTGCTCTGTAAATTGAATCCCCTCCTGCATAGGGACTTGGGCCAGCACAGCTGCTGCCAGGCCTTTTGGCACTATCACTTCCATGAGTGGTTTGTCTTTTGGGCTTTCCTGCGGTTTAAAGACAAGCTTCACAGGGATGGGCCTTATAAGGAACACAGCCACTGCAATAACCAGCCCAATCAAAATCGGCTGCAATTGTGCCAGGCTTGTAAGGATGCCTATGTAAACAAAGAAAAAGGTCTTGACGAAAAAGGATATCTGGGAGAAGAAAGCCCTTGCTGATGAGGATAGTGGGTCTACGTCTTCCCCTTCAGCCAGGGAAAGTATTTTTCGTGAGTTTCCAATCACTATTCCGAAAGTAAGCCCTGCTATTGCCCCGCTTGACTGTGCAAATTCTGTCAGCCCAAAGACTATAAGCAGCACGCCTATGGTGGAAATATAAGATTTACTTAGAAGCTCAAATCTTTCCAGAAGGAGTATCCATAAAAAGCCCGTTACGCCTCCGACAAATATGGCTATGGCAAAGCTGCCGAATAGTGAATTCAGAACACCTCCCAGGTTAATGCTTTGAAGCTTGACTATCTGAATTATAGTGAGGGTTGCAACAATGCATAAAACGTCTGTAAAAGCGGATTCCAGTATGAGGACGAGCGAGTTGTCCTTGCCCATGTGAAGCCTTTTCACTATAGGAACAACTACTGCCGAGCTTGTTCCGCCTAGTATTGTTCCCAAAAGAAGCGAGTTTGCAAGGCTCCAGCCGAAGTATTTTGCTATAATGGTTATCACAAGGACAGTGAGAACGAAATTAACAACGGTTATTGTAGTTGCGCCGTACATGCTCCTCATTAAATCCTTTATTCTGATGTGCAGCCCGCCTTCAAAAAGTATGAATAACAATGCAAACGCCGTAAATATGGAAGCAGCGTATCCAAGCGAGTCGGGCCTTACAAACTGAAGTATTGGGCCGAGAAGCAATCCTATCAGTATCAGCCATAAAACATCAGGTATGTTTGTTTTGGAAAATATCCAGTCGCTGAGAAAACCGAGTATTATGATTATGCCTGCCGCTGCAAAAATGGCGTCAACACTCATGCTTGCCTCTTTTTACGCAGATATTCGGTTATTCTGTTTTTAAATATTTGCACAAACTTTTTTTAGTCGCACTTCCTGGTCATTGCAATATGATGCTTCGTCAAAAGGGATTTGTAAGAACTGAACACCATCCGTTCAGGACATGCGACAATTTCAACTGCCCTGTCTGCGTTAAGTCAATTGCAAAGTTCAAAGTAAAGCCGAAGCTAAACCGCGAGCAGTTCTTTGGGAGCAGCCCTGCCCCTTTTGTCGGCAGGTTCGGCTACCCTTTTGTCAATGTAGGTGTTTTAAGCCCGCCGGAAGTAACAGAGGACGCGTGGCTCTATGACGCCCCGAGATTTTGGTCTGCCAACCGGTTTCAGATACCGCAGATAGTTGATTACCGCTCATCACTCATAAATTCCCACTTGAAATCGCACGTTAAAAGCAGCTGCAAACTTCAGGAGATAAGCCGGGAAGTCGGAATGGCTGCCATGCCGGTAGAGCTTGAGATTTTTCTTAAGTCAAAACCGGTATTGCGCATGAGTAGCGACTCTTCTGCCGCTCCAATCGGGCCTTCTGCTGAGGTTAAAAACGCGAGAATAACTTCAAATCCCAAAATTCCGCAAAAAGTTGAAAAGGTTTATTCTGATACAGACTTGAAAGCTGCCGAAGCAATCAATTACCTCTACAGCTCTGGCTTTGATGAGAATTTCCTTACTAGAATTTTGTCAGTGGGTGCAGTCGGGTTAAAAGCGAGCAGAAAACTTGTTCCCACTCGCTGGAGTATTACGGCGTCAGATGATATTCTGGGAAAGCAGATTATAACAACAATAAAAGACTATAATATCAGTAGCGATTATGAATTGCATTTTGGCGGCTATCTTGGGAATTACTATGCTGTGATGCTTTTCCCTGACGTATGGGGTTACGAGCTTTTTGAAACCCTGGCCGGCTATGGCGGTTACAGCACCGATTACGAGTCTTACGGGGGCCGCAAATATTACGCAGATGAAACTGCAGGCGGTTATTATGCTGCAAGGCTCCCTGTCCTGGAAAAGCTAAGGCAGCTCAAAAGGCAGGCTTCAGTGTTAGTGATAAGGCTCATAACCGGCGAATATACTGTGCCATTGGGCGTTTGGGTTTGCCGCCAGGCCATTAGGAAAGCCCTTGAATCAAAGCCGATAAAATTCCCGTCAAGGGAATTAATGCTTGGTTACGTCTCTGATTTTGTTAAGAACAGATTCAACCATGACATCAGCAACATAATTAAGAACAGCAGGCTGTTAAAAAACATAAAAACGCAGAAAAAACTGACAAGCTTCTAGGTCTCTTCCTTTACACCTACAATGTCCAGGAGGTCTTTTGGCTCCAGCAGGGAAATGCCTGCTTCGTTCCCTATGATTTCAACCTGGACTATTTTCTGCGGGTTGTTCAAATCAACGTTTTCGCGGTCAATAACGTCTGTGAGCTTTATGATAAGCTCCTTTCCGCCAAGTTTGTCCCAATGCCTTTTGCTGATGTTCATTTTCCAGCGCTCTTTCTCTTCGATGCTGGAAGCAAGCGGTTTTATGTTCTTCTGCATTTCCGGAACGCCTGACTTGCACCACAAATCCACAGGAATGTAATGATGCGTTACAACGAAAAGGTTGGGGTCTGCCCTGCACAAATCGCGAAGCCTTCCTACAACCTTTCTTGCGTCGCTGACAGCAGCCTTGAACAGGCCTTCAATTCCTGAAGATGCCACTTTGGGCTTTTCGCCTATCTTCCTGAGAACAGCGTTAAGCTCGTTTTCAGCAGTGCCGGCATGGTTTTGGTCAAAGGTTACTATTAGGTTGAACTTGCCAGTCGCTTTTGCCTGCTCAGCAGCTTTTGCTGGTTTCTTCTTTGCAGTCTTCCTTGCAGCAGACTTTTTCTTAGCAGATTTCTTAACGCCTTTCTTGGCTTTAGCTTTCTTAGAAACACTCCTCTTGGCCTTAGCAGCCGCTTTTTTCCTTCTACCCACCTTCTTCTTTTTAGCCATAAAAGCATCACCCCACTGCAAAAACCGCTAATCCGGACGTATTTATTTGTTTCGGTTCAGCACAGGTCTTATCAGCCCCTGCTTAAAACATGGGAAAAATTTTAAATATATGAGCGTTATTTTAATCTCCAATGAACTTGTTCAGTCATCAGGAGAAACTCAGAGAGATTATGAAAGATATAGAAGTTAAACAAAATTTTGGAAAGGCTATGAATGCCCTGAAAGCTCACAGAGGGGTTGCTTTTCATGAAAAAGCTGAATTGAGAATTCTTTATAAGCTTATTACGAATTATGCAAAGAACATAGATGCTGCATTAGCGCTTTTGGAACAGGCAGAAGACACAGAGCATAAAAAACAAGCTGCGAGTTTTGTAAATAAGGCCTTCCAAATAGTTGCTGAGATGAGGGATGTATTAAGGGGAATAGAAATAGACGAAAAGAAAGAGGAATAGGCTTATTCTAAAGAACCAAGCTCATCCAGGAATCGCTTTGCAGTCCTTACCAGGTGCTCTGGCTGTGTCCTGAATATTTCTGAAGCGCGTTTGATTACATCTCCTCTATAGGCGCCAGTTGAAACTAAACTGGGATTGACAACCCCCCTTCCTTTTTTGACTTTCTGCTTCCACTTGTCGAAAAGCTCCTCGCAACGTGAAGGAATCCATTCAGGATTAACAGTGCATCCAAGGATTCCGGCAAGTTCATTGACTATTTTGCTGCTGCCTGAAGTTATACTGTTAAAGGCTTTTCCGGCAGAATATTCTATCCTTACAACGCCGTCCTGCACCTTGCCGCTCTTTATAATCTTGACCGCTTCAATTTCACCGGTGTGGTGCACATGCGTTCCCCCGCATGCCTCAACATCAAATCCTTCAATTTCCACGATTCTTAGCTCTTTTCCTGGAACTACCGGACCCTGGTAAATGCCGAAGCCATACTTTTGCTCTGCTTTTGTTCTTGGAATAAAGCTGCTTACAACTTTGAGGTCTTTCTTTATCACTTCATTTGCTTCCTTCTCAAGCTTTTGCAGCTGCTGTTGCGTTAAAGACTCGTAATGCGTCATGTCAAGCCTCGCCTTTTCAACGAACTTGGCTGTCCCTGCCTGCCATGCATGCTTTCCAAGGTTTCTCCTCATAAGCTGGTTAAAGATGTGGGTGACGGTATGGTGCTGCGAAAGCTGCTTTCTTCTTTCAAAGTCTATTACGCAGTCAACTGTTGCATTGAGCTTAAAATCAGGGGTTTCAGAAAGCACATGCCCAATGTGCTTGCCTTGTCTGAACACATCCTCCACTTTAGGCCCTTTAACGATTTCACCTTTGTCGTTTATCTGGCCCCCGGATGTCGGAAAAAAATAGGTTTTGTCCAGGAATATCACTTTTCCAATGATTTTCACAACCCTTGCGCTAAATCTGGTTTTCGCGTAATCGCTGTAGTAAAGGGCTTCTGTTGCAGGAACCCCTTCCAGATTGAGTGTTGTCTTACGCTTCGAGGCGCTTTTTTGCTCTTTTTGCCCGTGCCTTGCTGCAACAAGCGCATAGAAATTTTCAGGCACCGCTATCTTCTTGTTTTCTTTAGCAGCTTCTTCAGCTATTTGACTCGGATTTATTCCTTGGCTGTCATACAATTCTATAAGTTTTTCATCAGCAATCTTTTCATTTTTTTGCAGCAGTCTTGAAACAATTTGTTTTGCGCGGTGCTTTGTTTCATTGTATTTTCTTTTTTCAGCCTCCAGGACTTCAGCCACCTCGCTTAAGTTTTCACTCAGCTCGGGAAACTGCGGCTTCAGATAGCGAGCGTGCAGCTCGCATAGCTTTGCCAGGTCTATTTTCCAGCCGTAAGCGTCTATAAAGCTTAAAGCCCTCCTGAGAATGACCCTTAAGTTGTAGCCGCCGCCGACATTGCTTGGAAGTATCCCATCTGTTAACGCGACCAGCAAGCTTCTTGAATGTTCTGCTATTGAGTAAAGCTCTGACAACGGAATTATCTGTTTTCTCAGCTCACTGCTGCTTGTTCCTATTTTCTTGCTGACAAAGCCCCATGTTTTGTCAATATCCTCGACTTCATCAACATTAAGGTAAGAGCTGTATGGCAAAAATTTTTGCAGCAACTTGCCGTCAACCTTTATGCCGGTTATCCCGTTTAGCTTCTTGACAACAGTCGGAAAAGTCGTCTCATAACTTGTTGGAGCTGCCCCTGTAAACCATGCGTTCCTTTCCTGCCCCATTCCCATGTCAAGGACTTTAAGGGGCAGTTCCTTATATGAATTGCCAGTGACTTCGTAAAGCATGTAAACCTGGTTGCCAATCTCAAGGCCCCTGCTGAAGTATTCCATGCAGGGCCCGAAGTTTCCTCCGCCAGCCCACGCGTCCTCATGATAGGTTATTTCCTCGTTCGGCAGCCCCAAACCGCCCCTCAGCCAGGAATGTATGTCTCTAAAATATCTGGGCTGGTCAAATTTGTCTTTTGGGACAAAAGCGTGCTGTCCAATCATTACAAATCCGGTGTAATGCGCTCCGGTTATGCCAACATTATCTATGTCATTGAATCTAAGGCAGAATTGAGGCACAACCAGAGGGTTTGCAGGCGGTTCTACTTCTCCAGAAACGACATATGGCTGGAAATCGTAAATGCTTGCCTGCACAAAATCGGTGTCATCCCTCCACCTTGCTGCAACAGGATACCTCTTAATGGGTTCATATCCCAAGTTCTTAAAATGAGATGCGAATTTTTTCCAGCTCTGAATATAATCCAGTTTTTCTTTTGCAGGACTTTTGTCAATAAACCTAAAGCCTCCGCTGCATGCAGGGTCTCCACAGACATTGCCTTCAGTCACGCTCCAAAAGAATCTTTTGCAGTTGCTGCAGTTTTTTCTGGAAAATCCTTCCTCTTTGAGCACAGAAGTGGCATAATACTTGTCAGGGGTCTTGCTCGCTTTAGCCCTGAACTCTTCTTTTATCTGCTTGTCGCCCATGCTTTTCTGGCGTTTGGTTTGGTATATATAAGTTTTGATGAACGTCAAATTACCCTTATAACAGAAATAACCAGCCCTGCAACCAATGGAATGAGCAAATTATCGTCTACAGCCATGCCTCTGAATTTGAGTTCAAAACTTTCAACTATCATCGCTATTGCCGCTGCAGGAACTGCTTCCTGCCACTGCACAAAAAAGGCTGCGCCAATTGCGGCTGCAGCAGACCCCAATATGCTGCCTTCGACAAGCTTATACTTGTTCAGGGGATGCCTTATTTTTCCAAAAAGCTTTCCGGAGACGTGCGATATGGAATCACCAAAAGTGACTATCATGATTGATGCCAGCGCTATGCTTCTCTCAAACAACAAAACTGCAAGAAGCATTCCTGCAACCAGGAAAAGCGCTCCCTTTCCCGGAAAGGAATCCCTTCTTTCAAAGTGCTCCAAAAACCACGACACAACAGGCAATCGTTTCTTAACGCTGACGAAAGAAAGGGCTGTGCCTGCCAACAGCACCGGAAGAAAGAATTTCCAGTCAACAACGCCTTTTGCCACCAGGAAGGCTGCAGCTATGCCGACCGCGATATGAACTGCCTGCCTTTTAATCTCTAGCGAAACGGATTTTTCCATGCCAACCATTCCAGTTTTTTAGCTTCCTGGAGCATGACAACGCCTTTCCCAATTAAGTATCCTATAATCGCGCCCCACACAACATCGCTAAAATAATGCGCACCTAGATAGAGCCTGCTAAATGCCACAAGTAAAGCTGGCAGGAGCCAGAAACGCTTAAGCGCTGGGAACTCGCGCTCAAGAACAGGCAATAATGAAAAGGCAACAGCCGCGTGCATGCTTGGGAAAGAATATTGCGTGAAAACAAACGCTGCATGCTCAGGCCTGGGCCTGGCAACGACAAACTTCAGCAGGATGCTTACAGCAGACGATGCAGCAGAACTCAGCAACAACGCTTTAATCCACTTTTTCTTTCTCTCCTGCCGCATAAACAGGGAAGCCGTAATCAGCAAAACAACTACAATCGAGATTACGTTGCTAAATAATTGCATAATGTAAGAGAGGACGGGATGTTTTATTGAAGAGGCAACAGCAAAAATTCTTGTATCCAAAGTAAAGCTAAGTAATCCTAAGAGAGCAACAAGCAGTAAAAGAACTTTAGTTTTCATAATAAACCATTATTTAATTGGTTATTTATAAAAATCTTTGCAGTAATACTCGAAAAATGCGAAAACTTTTTATAAGATTAAGCTCTGTCGCAGGTTTATGCTTGCTAGAACAGGAAGGAGGTGGGCAATATGAGATACCAAGAAGACGGAGATGAAGAAGGCGGAGACGGCTCCGGAGGAGGGGATAAGCCTGATCCAGAAGGCGGAGACGATGTTTAAGCACAGGCGTATTGCTTGCTAAACCTTTATTTTTCTTTTTCATTGTTGTTTCTGTGTAAAGCGAACTTTCCAAGCGCCCATTTGCTGGCTGCGGTTCTCCCAACCAAGCAAACAGTTTGGGCGCAGCCAGCAACAGCAAGGTGGCGTACTTAACAACCTGACTTTACATTCTGCGGTAATGTCAACTTCAGTGGCATGCCGCTTAATTTCTTCTCCTCCCTAACTTTGTAAGGGGGAGAGAAATGAAGTAAAAAGAAAACGAAACACGCGATAGTTGACTTCACCCATTCTGCGAAAATTTAAATACCTGATAGGTTAAGTTATAACTATGAGGAATTCAGAGGTAGCTGATGTTTTGTATGGCGTTGCAGACATACTTGAGATGCAAAATGTTCAGTTCAAGCCTAACGCCTACAGAAAAGCTGCCCGCTCTGTTGAGGAATCGCCAAAGGACATTAATGAAGTTTTAAGAAGCAGCGGCAAAGAAGGCCTGAAAAAAAATTTCCCGGGAGTAGGGGAAAGCATTGCTGAAAAGATAGAGGAAATAGTGACAACCGGAAAGCTTCGCTATTATGACGAGCTTAAGAAAAAATTCCCAAAGCACCTTTTCGGGCTTATGGAAATCCGGGGCCTTGGCCCGAAGCGCATTAAGCTTCTTTACGACAAGCTTAAGATTTCCAACGTAAAGCAGCTTGAGGCTGCTGTAAGGAAACACAGGATAAGCAAGCTGGAAACTTTCGGGGAAAAAAGCGAAGAGGATATCTCCAAAGGCATAGAGCTTTTCAAGATGGGCAGGGAGCGTATGCTTCTCGGTTATGCGCTGCCGACAGCGCTTGAAATTGAAAACAGGCTCAGAAGGTTAAAGTTTGTAAAAAGCGTAAGCGCTGCTGGCTCTCTTAGGAGGCGTAAGGAAACAATCGGGGATGTTGACATTTTAGCAGCGTCCTCAAGCGCGGATAAAGTCATGAGCTTCTTCACTGAGATGGGCGATGTTTCCAGGGTTTTGGCAAAAGGGGCGACAAAGTCAAGCGTTATTCTGAAAAGCGGATTGCAGATTGACTTAAGGGTTGTTGACTCCTCCAGCTACGGGGCTGCCTTGCAGTACTTTACAGGAAGCAAGGAGCATAACATCAAAGTCAGGGAGCTTGCAATGAAAAAAGGGCTGAAGATAAACGAGTACGGCGTTTTCAAGCTCAAGGGAAATAAAAAAATTGCAGGCAGGACAGAGCAGGAAGTATACAAAGCGCTGGGCATGGGTTGCCCTGAGCCTGAAATGAGGGAAAACAGGGGGGAGGTGGAGGCCGCATTAATGCACAGGCTGCCAGAGATAATCAGCTATGGCAGCATAAAGGGCGATTTTCATACCCATACCAGGCACAGCGATGGCTCTGACTCAATAGAGGAGATGGCTGCTGCCGCAAAAAAACTTGGATATGAGTATATTGCAATAACAGACCACTCAAAGAGCATGAGGATAGCCCGAGGCTTAAGCGAGCAGGAAATGCTTGAGCACGTAAAAAGAATAAAGGCTGTTGACCGGAAAGTCGGGGGAATAAAGGTTTTGGCAGGCTCTGAAGTGGATATACTTCCAAACGGCGAGCTTGACTACAGCGATGACTTGCTGAAGAAATTCGACGTTGTAGTTGCTTCAGTGCATTCGCGCTTCAAGTCTTCAAGGGAGGAGATGACCAAACGCATAGTAAAAGCGCTGCAAAATCCTTATATTGACATCCTAAGCCATCCGACAGGAAGGCTGATAGGAAAGCGCGAGCCTTACGAAGTTGACCTGAAGGAGGTTTTTGAGGCTGCTGCAAAAAACAGGGTGTATCTTGAAATAAATTCGCACCCTGAACGCTCTGATTTAAGCGACACTAATGCAATGGAAGCAAAAAAGCACGGATGCAAATTTGTAATAAACACGGATGCGCACAGCACAACCGGGTTAGGGTATATGCAGCTTGGCGTTTCCATATCCAGGAGGGCATGGCTGACTTCTAAAGACGTTATTAACGCCTCTCCTGCCAGACAGCTGATGAAGCTTTTCAAGAGAATTAAGAATTAAATAAGTGGGCCTGCCCGGATTGTCGCAGAACCGGAGGTTCTGGGACACCAGAAATCTCCGATTTCTCGTTCGAACCGGGGACATCAACCCTGTGAAGGTTGCGTCATAACCGCTAGACCACAGGCCCGTAAATCAAAACAATGCGTAACCCTTTAAAAATATTTTTAGCGTTAATCCTGGAGCAGTCTCTTTCCTATGTTAGATTCGTCAGGCAACTGCATCAAAGCGTTATAGTAGATTTTTTCCAGCCGGTCAACAACTGCGTTAACAGAGAAGTTATCCACTATGGTTTTTCTTCTTGTGGCGCTTAGTTGGTGCCTGAATTCTGGATGGTCGGCAACCCATTTAATCCCTGTTGCCAGCTGGACGGCATTACGCGCCTCAAATAGTATGGCCCCGTTGCATTGCAGAAGTCCTGTATTTTCAAATGGCGTAAAATAGCCATTTTTATTCGCCTCCTGACAAGTCAAACTCGCATTCCCGGTTGCAACATTGACATAGCCGTCTATGTTTGACATTATAACTGGAGTGCCGGATGACATTGCCTCGGCAGGAACGTATCCAAAGCTTTCATTGGACTGTGACGGAGCAACAACCATGCTTACGCTTCGATAATACTGCGGCAGCTCGTCCGGGGCGATTGCCCCAAGGATTGTATAGCAATCGGCAGGTATTCCCCTAAGCGATTTTTTGTCAACCCTTCCCACCCCTCCGATAAGAAGATGAACAGTGTCAAGGTAAGATTTATCGCTTACAACCTGCTTAAATGCATGCGCCAGATACCTGAAACCCTTTCTTTTTTCGTTCTTCCCGTGCCTGCCGACAAATAGGATTGTTGTTTTTTCATTTGGAAACACCAGCCGCTTGCCTTCAGGGGAGAACAGTTCTGTATCTACAGGATTTGGCACAATGGATTCAGTCAGGCCTGTAACAGGCAGGAGCCGCTCAAACAGCTCTGCTGCAGGCCTTGATACGGGAATAATTTGATGAACGTTTCCTGCTATTTGCCCTTTGTATTTTTTTATATCAAAATAAATACTGTAACCACGTGCTTTTAAGCCAATTTTTCCAGAAGCATGGACGGTAGTTATTATGGCTACTTTGCTTCTGTCAAGTTCCCTGATTGCACGGGAAGGCAGCCCAAGGGCTTCCGGAGCCTGTGCGTTAACTACATCGAAATTGTTAGCAAGGTATTTTATAATTCCCCCCCAGCGTCTTGAATAAAGCACTACTTTAGTAACCGAACCTCCATTCCTCATTGGGATAGACCATCCCCCTGTATCAACCATGTCCTCAAGGTCTAAAACAGCAGAAGAAAAATTTCTCGGAAAACGCCCGAATATTTTAACAGTATGCCCCCGCCTTATGAGTTCTTTGTAAAGCGTTTCTATGTGGCGGTTAACCCCTCCCCTGTCCCTGGTCCAGAGGTAAGGCGATATTATCGCAATGTTAAGAGGCAAATCTGTTCTTTCATTGAGAAGTCGCTCTAGCTCTCCCATATAGGTGATTTGGGGATACGCAGCTATTTTTAAAATTATTACAAACAAAAAAATAAAGGCTCCCTTGCGTAAGTTGGGGTTTGGGGAATGAGAAACAGGTTGTTCTCAGGGAGCCGCAATCACGAATACAACTATGAATAAGACTAGTATATAAATATTACGTTTTTGTATACTGGTTTAGCTATTGCCTTTCAGCGGGTGCATTACGTAAATGTTTTTAAATAAGTAGCCAAAATCACAACGGATTATGGACGCCAAGCTCAAGGAAAAGCGATGGACAAAAGAGGCAGAAAAGGCTGTTTATTCTGAGTGGAAAGAAAAAGAGGTTTACTGTTTTCAGGAAAAGAGCAAAAAGCCAGTCTATTCAATAGACACCCCTCCCCCTTATGTTAACACACCCGTCCATATCGGACACGCCACTACTTACACTCTGATGGACATGTTTGCCAGGTTTAAAAGGATGCAGGGCTTTAACGTGCTTTTTCCCCTTGGCCTTGACCGAAACGGCCTTCCAATAGAAATGGCTGCTGAGAAGAAATTCGGGATAAGCACTTTAGAAATGCCCAGGGAAGAGTTTATTAAAAAATGCGAAAAGATGCTTGAAGAGTCAACTGCAGTCTCTACCGATAGCTTTGCAAGGCTTGGCATAAGCTTCAACTCATGGAAAACGGGAGAAAAGATAGGGGATGTTTACATGACCGATTCTAAGGAATACCGAACACTCACTCAAAACACCTTCATTGACTTATATAACAAAGGCCTAATCTACGAAGGGACGCATCTAACAAGCTATTGCCCTGGATGCAGGACTACCATAGCAGATTCTGAAATTGAGTATGAGGACAAACCCGCAATGCTTAATGATGTTGATTTTACTGTTAAAGGCACTGGGGAAAAAGTAACTATTGCAACCACAAGGCCTGAGCTTTTGTGCACCTCTGCTTTAGTTATATTCCATCCTGATGATGGGCGTTATAAGAAGTTGGAAGGCAAAAGGGTTGTGGTGCCTATCTATAACATTGAAGTTCCTGTCAAGGCGCACCCACAGGCAGACCCTGAATTCGGGACAGGGCTTTTGTTTATGTCAAAGTCAGCAGGCGACCAGAATGCTGTGCGCTTTCTGAGAGAAATGAACATTGCCCCTGAAATGGCTGTTGACAAGAATGGCAGGATAAAGAGGGTTGGAGGCTTCCTCCAGGGGTTAAAAACTGAAGAAGCCAGAATGAGGATTGTTGAAGAGCTTAAGAAGATAGGTATGCTAAGAGGGCAAAAGCAAATTATGCACCGCACTCCAATCTGTGAAAGAAGCAAGCACGTAATCGATTACATAATGCTCCCTGAACTCTACTTAAAACAAATTGAGTTTAAGAAAGACCTGATTGGGCTTGCAAAAAAACTGAGATTTTTTGCTGATTCAAGCAGGCAGATTCTTATTGACTGGATAAACTCGCTAACCATTGACTGGCCAATTTCAAGAAACAGGTATTATGCTACTGAGATTCCATTGTGGCATTGCAGGAAATGCAGGGCTGTTATTGTTCCTGAAAAAGGTCGCTACTACCAACCATGGCGCCAGCCTTGCCCTGTAAAAAAATGCAAGAAATGCGGAAGCAGTGATTTTGAGGGGGATAAACGTGTTTTAGATACCTGGTTTGACAGCTCAAACAGTCCGCTCTACATACTGAAGTACGGCATTAACGGCAAGTTTTTCTTAAAAAATGTGCCTTGCACTCTGCGACCTCAGGGCCGCGAGATAATAAGAACGTGGCTTTACTACACCCTGCTTAAGGATTACCTATTAACGGGTAAGCTTATCTTCAGGGACGTGTGGATTAACTATTACGTTGTTGATGAGAAAGGCAAGAAGATGAGCAAGAGCAAGGGTAATGTTGTAGAGCCTCAGGAAATCCTTGACAAACACGGTGCAGAGCCTTTCAGGCTGTGGTGCGCTGTTGAGGGCGACATAACCACGGGCGACTTCAGGTGCTCGTTTGAGCGCATTGAAGGCGCTGGAAAGACGATAATCAAGCTGTGGAACATTGCCAGGTTTATCTCGATGTTTGAACGCAGCAAGAGAAAAGCCAAACCGACCCCACTTGATGACTGGATACGGCATGAGGTTAACATGGTGGTAAAAACAGCCTCTGAAAAGTACGAGCAGTATGATTTCCACTATCCGATACAGAACATAAAACACTTCATGTGGCAAACTTTTGCCTCGCACTACCTTGAGCTTGTAAAGAGCAGGGCATATAACAAGGACAATGCCTTTACCAAAGAAGAACAAAATGCTGCTGTAGAAACATTATATTACTGCCTTGAGAAGCTGCTCTTGGTGATGGCGCCTGTTGTGCCCATGATAACTTATTCAATCTACAAGAAACTATACGGGAAAGACATCCACTTTGAGAAGTTTGCGTCAGTTGAAAAAATCAAGACTCCGTGTTTTAGTGGGGATGAACTCGAGGAACTTAACAAAGCAATTTGGAAGAAGCATACAGAGCAGGGGCTTTCTTTAAAGACAGAGATAAAAGAAGCTGTCCTGCCTGAAAAGTTTAAGCCGATAGAAAGCGACCTTAAGGCAGCGCACAGCATTGAAAAGGTCAGCTACGGCAAGGAGCTAAGACTGACATTTTAATCTATTTAAGAACCAAAAGTATTTTATATGGTTGAAGCACCACCCGAATAAGAACAGTAAAATGGTTGGTGGTAAAAAAATATTGGTTGTAGATGATGAGCTAAACGTTAGAAAGCTCGTATCATTCATTCTCACTAGTAACGGCTATAGCGCCATAGAAGCTTCAGATGCAGAAGAAGGAATTGAAAAGGCAAAGCAGGAAAAACCAGACCTGATAGTTCTTGATGTCATGATGCCTAACATGGACGGTTTTGAAGCTGCGCAGAAGCTGAGGTCAGGCAAAAAAACAAAGGACATCCCGATTCTTATGCTTAGTTCTAGGGCGCAATTTGAGGATAAGATGAAAGGCATAGACGCTGGAGCAATGGATTACATCACTAAACCCTTTGACAGAAATGAATTTCTAGAAAAAATAAAAGAGTGCCTTGAATAATATCATTCATATTTATGAAAAAGTCAAATTCGCAAAAAGGCCAGGACAGTATTTTTGGCACCCTATACGAAACAGGTAAAGTGATAAATTCCAGTCTTGACATAGACGTTATAATAAACAACATTCTGATGCTTGTCACAGAACACTTCAAAGGTTCTGAATTTTCTTTTCTTTCTGTTGAAGGCAACAAGCTAATCCTTAAAGGCTCTATCAACCATCCAAGATGGGGGGATAAGGACTACCACATACCTGTAGGAAAGGGAATAACCGGAAATGTTGCCAAAACTGGAGAGCCTATTCTTTCTAACGATGTTAGGAAAGACAAAAGGTACATAGGGGTAAGGCCCAAAATGCTTTCAGAATTGTGTGTGCCGATAAAGGTGGATAATAAAGTCATTGGCGTACTCAACCTTGAGAGTAAGGATGCCAATGCTTTTAATGAAGAGCACTTAAAGTTCATAAGCGCTATAGCCGACCAGACTGCAGTTGCCATTAAAAACGCCAACCTCTACAAATCCTATGCTGATACTGTAAAGAGGCTGTCAAACATTCTTGAATCCAGCAAAACTATTAACTCAAGTCTTAAGCTAGACAAGGTTCTTAACACGCTCATTGAGATAAGTGCAAAGGAATTGAAATATGATTCTATTGCCATTCTTCTTACTAGCGAAGGAAGGCTTTACGCAAAGGCGGGACTGGGATTCAGTAAGAAAGAGCTGTTGACTTATAATGCGGATATCGGAAAGGGTGTATGCGGCAAAGTTGCTGAGACCGGAAAGCCTATGATTGAAAACGACGTTTCAAAGTGCGAATTCTACATAGAGCAGTCTTCAAGAACGAAATCAGAGATGGCAATCCCAATTAAATACGGGGACAAGGTGTTGGGGGTATATAATGTTGAGAGTGACCAGCTTAATTCGTTTGATAAAAATGATTTGCTTTTTGTATCAGCACTGGCGGAGCAGGCGGCTATTGCTATAAAAAACGCTGAACTTTTCGAAGAAGTGGAGAAGTTCAATGAAAGGCTGAGGCAGCGAGTTGAAGAGGCAACTAAAGAGCTTAAAAATGCGAATGAAGAGCTTTTACGCCTTAACAGGGTTAAGACTGACTTCGTCTCAATAGTCTCTCACGAGCTTAGAACTCCAATGACAAGCGTAATGGGCTACCTTTCTTTAGTGCATGATGGGGAAGTAGGCCCGGTGAACCCACAGCAAAAAGAATTCCTTGGTATTGCTCACGACGAAAGCAAGCGCCTTTACAGGCTGATAAATGATTTGCTTGATATTCAGAAGATAGAAGCAAAGAAAATGATTTACCTTTTCAAAGAATTCGATATTGTTAAGTTCCTGAATGACTATTCAAGGGAAGTTGAGCGCCAGTGCAGAACTAAAGGCTTGCAATTCAAACTAGAGATGCCTGAAAATGTTCCGAAGATAAAAGCTGATGAAGACAAGATAAGGCAGGTGATGACAAATCTTGTAAGCAATTCTGTCAAATTTACTTCAGCGGGCAGCATAAAAATCGGGTTGACGGCGTTAGAGGACTGTTTGCAGGTTTCTGTTGCTGATACGGGAATAGGAGTTTCAAAAGAAAACCAGAAGCTACTGTTCGAGAAATTCCGCCAGGTTAACATGGAAGCCAGCAGACAGGCAGGCGGCACTGGCCTCGGGCTGGCAATTGTCAAAGGGCTTGTTGAAGCGCATGGCGGAAAAATCTGGATTGAATCTGAGCCGGGAAAAGGCAGCAAATTCACGTTCACAATAAGCCGCTCTTTACATTAAAGGAATTTATTCTAAAATAGGCATCGTGAAAGTGTAAGTTTGCATCCCCTTATCCCAAGGTCCTAATTCAATTCCCACATTGGTAGCTTGTGCAGCTCTTAATGTTCTCCTGTCAAAAATCTCTTCTGGTTTCCTTTCCTCTATGGTTTTCAGTTGCATCTGTAATAGAAGCAGTCCAGCATCCTGCTGAAGTTCATAGCTTAACATAATGCGCGGCTGCTCATCTGCCTTATCCCAATCGCGAGCAGCTTGTTTTACCACATCAATCAAAATCCGTTCCAAAGGAGCCTGGGTTGTGATGTCATCTATGTTTTCAAGACCTTTCTTCAGCTGTATTTCTATTGCCCGCCCTTCTTTTCTTGCCAAGCTTCCAAGACCGAGACTCAAATAGACAGGGTTCAGGTAAGAGGTTATAAGATTCCCTGAAGGCTCTAAAGGTTTTCTTAAAGGCCCTTCGCTAGGCCTTGCGACTCTCTTAGTTGCGACAAAATAAAGATTGTTCTGCCGATACTCATAATGGGGACCTTCCGGGTTCCACGCTCTTGAAATTTTTAATACTTCCATAAATCTTTCTCCAATATCAGTCCAGATTCTCTCTTGCTCTTCAGGTAAAAGATGGGCAACAGAACGCATAAAGATGTCATAGCCGTATTGACGTACAGCCTCAGCATAATTTAAAGGGTGCAGGTATCTTACTGTTTCCCGGCGTGCAACGCCAGACGCTATGTCAAATCCCATCTCTTCAATCATAGTTGCCATCTTGTCAAAACCTTGACTTCCTATTGGATCATACTCAAACAATGCGCTCTTGTAGCCTTGCGTATGATCAGGCAACCTGAACATACCTAAAGCTTGGATTGTGTCTATGTATGCCTGTAGAAAATGCTTTGCTGTTCCAGAAGAGGACATGCTTAAAGCCAGCACCCCTCCTGGCTTCATAGAGGAATATAATCTTTCGAGGGTAGCATACTTATCCTCGTCGCTTTTAATCCAGTGAAATACCTGATTGCTCCAAACCACCGCAAGAGGGGGTAAAGCGCCTACCCCGGGCTTTAAATGCCTGTATTCCTGTAATTTCTGGGGATTTAATACGTCTATTGCTACATTAAATCCTTCTGGTCGTTGTGGAGAAGTGGTTTGCATACGATAAGAGAGTTTCACATGCCCTGCTACGGCTCTTGAAATTGTTGTATTTTCCCGCCCCATATCAACGCCAATGATTTGTGGACGGCCTATCCCTTGGTTTGAATACAATAGATGAGGCGCCAAAGAAAAGAACAACCCCTTTCCGCAGCCTGCATCCAGCCAAGGACCTCGGGGAATTCTAACGTCCGAATCTTTTAAAGTTTTCCATAGGGAAAGCTGGTTTTGGAATTGCAAACCATTTTCCTGAGCAGAAAAAAACGGTTTGCCAGCGCTATCTAGAGCTGGTTCACCATTTTCATCCAGTACTAGAGTTTCCAAAGAAGGTTGGCCAGTTTTACCCATTAAAGATTCCAGTTCGGGAAGGTCTGGCAAACCTTCAATAAATATCGTGCTTTGTCCTGCCATAAAATTCTCCTTCAAATAGGCTATTGGTCATCCAAAAAGCCTTATAAATCTTTCGGTTGATTCACTACTTCAAAGTTAAGACCAAAATCGCCCTATTGTAAGTTCCGCCGCAAATCTCTTCAATCATATCGCACAGTTTTTGAAGGGCTTTTAGCAAAGAATCATATTCCAGATTCTTATTTCCCTGAACATAAACCATAAACTCTTTTGTTTCTTTTATTATTTTCGTTTCGTCACGTTCTAACGTCATGCCCCTTTGATTATGCTAAAGCTATATATGTAGCTTTTCTCACACGAAACCGGCAACCGGCATAAATCCGAAAAATTTATATATTGATTCATACTTTTTCATACCCATAAGTATGAATTTTGGTGTTTGGAATGCTGATTAAAAGGAAGGTCGGGGAGCGAGGCCAGGTTGTGCTGCCGAAGGACATAAGGGTGCAGCTCGGCATATTGACCGGCAGTGAAATAACTTTTGAAGCCAAAGAGGGCGAAGTTGTAGTGAAACCTGCAATGTCACCGGAAGAATTTGTTGAGGAGTTCTGCAGAACCAGCAAAAAAATAAAAATGAAAGACGGCGTCAAATGGCTAAAAAAGGTTCTTGATGAACAGTATGAGGAAGAATATGGTTTACATAGACGCTAATGTTTTTGTGCAAGCTGTATTGAGGGACGAGTCTGAGATAGCTGCCTCTTATGCCAAGTCAGTTCTAAGAAAAATTGCTGAAAGGGACTTAACGGCTTCTACAACTGTTCTAACATGGGATGAGCTGGTTTGGGCGTGCAGGAAAGCTATGACCTTTGAAGATGCTTTGGAAAAAGGAAAAATGTTGCTCAAAACCGGAAACCTTACATTAGAGGACGCGACAAAAAGTGTGATTAATAAGGCTTCAGAACTGGCAGAAAAGTATGGAATAAAACCCCGTGATGCCATTCATGCAGCAACAGCAATACTCGGCAATGAAAAAGAAATAATAAGCGATGACGCTGATTTTGACAGGGTGAAGGAGTTAAAGCGTATAACGCTTGCTAAAGCCTCCAGATAGTTATTTCTTTGCTTCCTTCTCGACTTCCTTAATCTGGGGGAGGGTTCCCATAACAAGAACCTTGGAGTTTGCCGCTAACTTGGCATCAAATGGCACATTTAACTGGAATGCGTTTCCCTTCTTGACAGCCATGACTACCGTGCCTGTTTTCTGGAGAACTTCCAGCTTTTTCATTCCTGAAAGGCGGCTTTTCGCTGCTATCTTAATTTCTTTCAAAACCAAACCTTCATCTTTCGGAAGGAACTTGAAGTATTCTGTTGCGTGATGCGAGACATCATCCCCCCTAAAGTGGAAGTTCGCGAAAGCCCATACAATCACGGCAACAGAGGCAAGCGCCAGCGCGCTGTTGAGGAGTTTTCCCTGCTCCGAGAATCCTGAGCTGTTGCTTGAGAAGGTCAGTGCAGCAACAGTTGAATGGAACGCGTCTTTTGTCGTCATGCTTTCAAAGTTGCTGAAGCCGATTATTCCTGACGCGAAAAGTGCTATAATCATAAATACGAAAAGAGAATACTTTACATGCCTCATTTTGTATCGTTTCTTCGCAAAATGAGGCTACGAACATAGTGAGCCTGCCTCATTTTTGCCTCTTTTTTAAACTTAAATCCGTTTTCCACTATTTAAATTTTGTCAAAACCGTTGCGGTTTTGAGCATGCTCAGAAACGCATTAGCGTTTCTGACATTTCCATTTGACTCCCCCACTGGTGTCGTCAAGCTGTATTCCCTGCTTCTTTAATTCAGCCCTTATTTTGTCTGCTCCTGCAAAATTGCCTTCTTTCCTAAGTGCTTCACGTTTTTGTATCAGCTGCAGCTGTTCCTGTGTTACGGTTTCTTTCGCTTCAAAATCAATTACTGCCAGCACTTCATTAAAATCTTCCAGCAGTTCCAGCACGTTATCTGCGTCAAACCTGCTTATGCCGTTTTCCATGCTTTTGTTTATGTCGCGTGCAAAGTCAAACACCACTGCAAGCGCCTCGCTCACGTTCAAATCGTCATCCATGGCACCCTCAAAATCCCTCTTGGCTTTTGATATGAGCAGCGTAACCTCTTCGTCTGTCTTCCCTGCTTTCTCACCCTTCAGGTTTCTTACAAGCTCCTGCAGCCGCTCAACTGACTTGGCAGCAGCGTCCAGCCCCTTGAATGTGAAGTTCAGCTGCTGCCTGTAATGGGTTGCAAGCAGCAGGTAGCGTATCGCTTCGCTACTGTAGCCTTTTTTCAAAATGCCTCTCAAAGTATAAAAGTTGCCCAGAGATTTAGACATCTTTTGCCCTTCCACAAGCAGCCACTCGTTATGCAGCCAGTGCTTCACAAACCTTTTTCCTGTGCTGGCTTCGCTTTGAGCAATCTCGTTCTGATGATGGGGGAATATTAAATCGACGCCTCCGCAGTGTATGTCAAAAGTCTCGCCAAGATATTTCATCGACATAGCGCTGCACTCAAGGTGCCATCCAGGCCTGCCCCTGCCAAACTCTGTCTCCCAGAACACACTGCCGTCTTCCGGGCGGTATGCTTTCCATAATGCAAAGTCGTGAACATTCTCCTTTGAATACTCGTCAGCCGTTATTCTTCCGGAAGCTCCAGTCTTAAGCTTTTTTAAGTTCAGTTTTGCAAGTTTCCCGTAATCACCAAATTTGGTGATATTAAAGTAAACACTGCCGTCTGCTGCCTTATACGCAATGCCTTTCTTAAGCAGCTTCTTCACAAGCCTTACCATGTCATCAATATGCTCCGTGGCCCTGCAGAATTTGTCTGCAGGCAGTATGCCAAGCGCTTCCAGGTCCTCAAAAAAGGCAGTTTCATACTTTTTCGTAAACTGCCTGAGTGAGGTTTTCTGCTTCCTCGCCCCTTTGATGGTTTTGTCGTCAACGTCTGTTATGTTCATAACATGCCTTACTGCATAGCCCCTCAGTCTAAGATATCTCTTGAGAATATCGCTTACCATGTAAGCCCTGTAATTGCCTATGTGGGGATAGTCGTAAACGGTTGGCCCGCAGGTGTACATCCTGATTACGTTACCTCTCAAAGGCTTTAGAACCTCTTTCTTTCTGATTAAGGTGTTATAAAACCTTATCGCCATAACGCTTAAAGAGAAGAATTAGGTTTTAAAAGTTATTGGTTTGCAGGATTCAGTGATGGGATAGGCAGGTTCGGGGGATAAACTTTTAAAATCTTGCCAGCTTCCTTATTGGCATGGGCCTTGAAGCGGTTATTGAGGAGCGTAAGAACTGTGTTGGCCTTGCTGAAATCACAGAACAGGTGCGTAGCAGGCTTGCTTCCTTGGTTGAAGGGCATAAAGGGGAAAGGTTTGTTCCCTGGGAGCTTGCTAAGCAAGAAATTGAAACCTTATTCTCGTATGGGATTACTCATAAGGAGCTCAACAGGTTTGGCGCCAGCTGGAAAGCAACCAGAAATTGGCGTGATGGTAAGCGCCCGGAAAAGGTATCGGCAAAGGTTCTGGGAAGGCTAAGCAGGGAATTTGTCGCAAAAAAGGTTTACGCAAGGGTTTCTTACGCTGAGCTGAGGTTGTGGCAGGAAATCTACAACGGCTTGATAGGCAGCCCGAAAACCAAAAAAGAGATTGCAAAAGAACTTGCTGAAAGGCATGGAATACGTGAAAGCGTTCTTTTAGCACAGCTAAATAGAAAGTGGGTTAGAACGGTTTATGGATTTTTGCCGATTTACTTCCAAGGGATGGTTGTTGAGCATTTGAACAGGCTTGGAAATCCTGAGTTGGAAAATGCGTCAAATGATGCTGGAGGTCTAATTGGAAAAATTGGGAGAGAACGTCTGGCAGAAATGCTGCGCTATAACCCAAAAGAGCGTCATTACATAGGACAGGTAGCATACCTTCCCTGGCTTGACCAGTTTGGAGCTGTTAAAACGAAAGCAAGGCCAATGGCTAACTCGACTGCTAAAGGGCTTACCGTCACAATAGACCGGGAGAGGGAGGTAATGGTTACAGAAGTTGAAACTTGAAACTGCCTTTGGGGGTGGTTAGGGCTTTCTGCAGACGAAGAAGGCGTGGTCTTTCTGCATGGGCTCAAGGTTGCGGTAGTCCAGTATCCTGAAATTCTCTTCCAGCTGCCTTTTCACGTCAGCGAATATTTTAGTGGGCTTTTCAGTCACGTCAATGCTTCTTGCCTTTACTGCAATCATTGCAATCCCTCCCTTTTTCAGGAACAGATTGCAGTTTTTAACAAATATTTCGACCTGATTTCTTTGGGCGATGTCCTGGTAAACTATGTCTGCTGCCTGCAGCATGTGGTAATATGTGTTAGGCTGGTTCGCGTCAGCAACTATTGGCAGGATGTTTTTTCTTTTCCCAGCGAGCATTACAAGCTCCCTGGCTACGCGAGGCGCAAACTCTACTGAAAAGATTTTCCCGGCATCGCATATCTGCGATAGAAATGAAACAGTATAGCCGTGCGCAGCGCCTAAATAAAGTATTTTGCCGTTTTTGCTGATTTCAATGCTTTTAGCCCCTTTTGCAATGGCTGCTGAGAGCTTGCTCCTTCTCACATCCCACTCCCTGTAGGGTTTATCGTCTATCCTTACTGTTTCCTCGGTAAACCCCGCATCTGTATCCGGCGAGTATAACTTCCCATTTTTCTCAAGTATGTTGTTAAATCTCATTTGGACCTGTCTTCTATCTGCTTAAGCAGCTTATCTCCGATAAATTTGCCTTTGAAGTAGTCAACCCTTGCCGCTATTGAAATCTTGTCAGCCAATAGTCTTGCCATTTTTCCCTTTTCTTTCTCGATTGCCGAAGCAATCAATTTATGCTCGTGGAGTATGCCGAACCTTGGCATTTTCTTTGATTTCTTCCTCAAAAAATTGAACATGGACCTTTCTGCTCCGAGCAACTGCACAGTTGAGGCAGGAAGAACCGCCAGTCTCTTGAGCGAGCCTGCTGATGCAAGGAGCTTTGCGCCAATGGACGCCCCTGCCACTGCAAGTAGGTTGGGGCAAACTGTTTTCATTCTATTTTCCAGATATTTTTCATTTTTTGCCCTCAGCTGCAGTAGCTGCACAATTGTTTTTGCCAGTTCCCTTATTTCAGCCCTGTCCTCAGCTTTTAGCTCAGCTCCCATGCCGCTTTTATCGTTGCCTTCAAGAACCTCTTTTACAAACCTTGCATTGTCACCTATATTTGCGGCAAGCTCGGGGTTCTGCAGGCCATGCCATTCCCTCAACCGTTTTGAAAGCATGCTTACTGACTTGTCCAGCTCCTGCACCGAGCCAGCAGCCTGTATTATCAGCTCGTCATCCTCAACAGACTCCTTTATTTTCTTTTTAGCAATTTTAAGCATGGCCTCGCTTACTTTATCCTCATACTGCTGCAGCTTTTTTTCAGCAGCTTCAAGCTTTTTCAAGTCGTTGGTAAAAGCTACATTGGCCAGTTTTTCTTTTTTGAAGCCCAAAAACAGGGCTTTATCATTGCCAATCAGTTTCTTTTCTTCGTCTGTCCACTCGTTTTTTTCCAGTTTTTCATTTACATCTATTACGTCAGAAAAAAGCAGTTTATCTACCACTTCGTTGTTATCGCTAAATAAAAACGTTCCAATGCAATTGCTGTAAACAAATTTGCCTGCCATATGAGGGAAGAAACAGCAAACAATTAATAAAGCTTCCTGAATTTCCGCTAAGTATGGGTTTGGGAAACAGAAAAGTTGTGGTAGTTGGCGTAGGCGCTATTGGAACCAATACTGCTAAGCTTCTTGCAAAAGCGGGCATAGGCAGCATCACGCTGATAGACAGGGATTTCGTAGAACTCAAAAACCTTCAGAGACAAAGATTATTCACGAAAAAAGATGTTGGCATGCCGAAAGCGGCGGTAGCTAAGAAAAAGCTAAAAAAAATCAATAGCAAAACAAAAATGAAGGCAGTAGTTGCAGACTTGGACTATAAAAATGCTGACTTGCTTGCTTCTGACCTTGTCCTGGACTGCACAGACAACTTTGAGACAAGGTTTTTGATAAACGATTACTGCAGGAAGCACAGGATTCCGTGGATATACGCTGCTGTCATAAGAGGCATTGGAACGGTTTACAGCATTATGCCCGAAGGCGCATGTTTTAGCTGCATATTCAGCAATCATGCGAGTTTTGAAACCTGCGATACTGCAGGAGTTCTGAATGCTGTTGTTGCGGCAACCGCCTCAATACAGGCTTCTGAAGCTGTTAAGATTCTTTTAAACAAGGATTACGAAAGGGATATGGTTAGAATTATCGCACAGCAACCGCGATTACTAAAATTGAAGGTTAAGAAAAATAAAAACTGCAGCTGCTGCAGAGGAAATTACGATTATTTGACCGGTAAAAAAGGTTCTAAAAC
>JAGVYT010000029.1 GCA_018303115.1 Candidatus Woesearchaeota archaeon
CTGCTCGCTTTGGTTAGGAGAACCGCAGCCAGCAAATGGGCACTTGGAAAGTTTACTTAACACAATAGGAAAAAAAGAAGAGGAAGCAGAAAGAACAACAGCCATCACATAACTTTACATGATTTGGCGCAAACTAAAAATATTTATACAAACCCTGAGTACAACTTCTCATGCCAATAAGACAGGAAAGCAATAAAACAAAAAAGATGTTGTTCAGCATTCTAATAGGGTTTGTTCTTATAAGCAGCATAATAGGCTTCACTTTCAGCGCAGTACCATTTGGCCTGCAAAACCAGGACTCAACAATAAAATACAACGGCATAGAGTTCTTCCAGACACAAAACGGCATAGCAACCATTATAGATGGACAGGTTATGGAGTTTACTTATCTCCCTGACGAACTTGAAAGCATGGAAATTGATGGCGTCACTAAAAAAATATCATCGGCAAGAATGATTTATACAACCTCTGACCCGAACAGCACTTTAGCGTCTCAAATAAGCGGGGCTGAGTTTAACATGGCAATGGTGCTTGAAAAAAACTATAAAACCTTTGTTGACGTCGCATTCACTTCCGACAACCCCTACGGGAAAAGCGTAATAACATGTGATGACGCAACTTATTTAATTCCCGTGTTTTTTTTTAATTTCACAAATACCACAACAAGCGTGACAGACCAGAATGATTGCATAATAGTGAACGTGGCTTCCGAAAAAGCCCTGGACAGGGTTAGAGACAAAATAATTTACGAACTTTTGGGAGTGCTGCCATGACTGAAGAAAAGCCATCAGATAAAAGCTGGATAATATTGCTGGTTTCCTTGCTGCTGATAGCGGCTGTTTTCGCTGTTTTCCTCGCAACAAGAGAGGACGAAAACAAGCTGACTTACAGCAATTTTGAGTTCGTCAATATTAACGGGCTCTGGCAGACAAAATGGGAAAGGGAAGGACAGCTTTACATTCTTGACTTCCGTTATAACCCAGAACAGGTGGAAGACATTCCTGTTACAGGAGCAACTGACGCGAGGTTCCAGTTTGAAACAGTGTATATAACCGTGGACCCTTCAGAGGAGCGGCTACAGGGAACAGCTTACGTTACTTTGGCAGGGGTAGAGCTGGCACGGAAGCTAACTGAGCCATTTTACCGCACTGTAATTACTGCATGCACAATAAACGAGACCGAAGCTTGTAAGGAGCGTCCCATAGTAACATGCGAGAACACGAACAGCACGGTAATATACCTTAAAAAGGCGAACGAGACAAAAATAGCTCTTGACGGAAACTGCGCGACAATACAGGGCAATGGGCAGGAAATAGTAAGGGCAGCTGACAAGGCGCTGTTCCAGTGGCTCGGTATAATGAGCTAAAGCTCTTCCACCTTGTCATTAACAAGCGCTATCAGCCGTATTCCAAGCCCAAGTTTTAGTAAAGCAGAAAAAATTGCCATGTGCAAATTTCCGCTGCCGGAAGATATGTTCACTGCAACTTCCGTGTCGTTTATTCTCCCATTTAATTGACTTATGATAACAGGGGTTAATGCCTGCGCAGGCTGCAAGTCATCAACAACTATGAACTCCGCATCCGCCTGAAACTTTTCCTTACCGAAGCTGTTTGTTATCAGGAAAACCTTCTCCCACGATTCAGAGGCAATTAACTTTTTCACTTCTGTCCACGTCCCCTTGCCAGAGCCAATGCATGCAACCAATGACGTCATTTTATCAGGTTCAAACCAGTATCCCCGTCAAATTTCCTTTCCAATTTTTCTTTAATCGGGACAAGGAAGACTTCGCACGTGCCCGATACCACTGCAGACTTTAAATGGCCGCCTACTACTTTCATTTCCCCGTCAGAAAAAGTGGAGTGAGCATGCATTATTAATCTGCCGTCCATTAATGCTATGTTGCCAGTGATGTTGTCCACCTCCAAATCCTCGTCAAACTTCTTAAAGCTGTAATGCTTTTTGCGGATGTCGTAAAAGCCAAGTTCCACAGAAGAAACAGCACCTATGGCAGAGAAATAGGCCGCTTTTATGTTTTTGCTGCTGCAAAAATTAATTATTTCCGCAACAATCTCCTGCCCCCTTTTTAACACGAAAAAGCAATGTTTCACGTTAAAAAACAATTAACGGTTTTCTATAAATAATTTTACCTTCGCAACCAAACTAAAAACTATTTAAACTAGCAGTTGACTTTACAACTCTATGCCGCTTATCGTGTTCCAGGAGATAATAGACCTGTTGATTATGGTTGGAGTGATTGGCTTTATATTCAAGGATGTTCTGCAGCCAAGAGTCAGTGTTGCAGATTACGACCCCCTGAAAGACTTCAGGAAGAAAACAAGCTTCTTCAGCGATGGCTTCAAAAATGCGGCGATTGTTGCAGCGCCGGCAATCGCCCTGCATGAGCTTGGCCATAAAATTTCTGCAATCTCTTTCGGGCTGGAAGCAACATTCCATGCAGCATACACTTGGCTCGGAATAGGCCTGCTGCTAAAGGTTATCGGAGCGCCTTTCATCTTCTTCGTGCCAGGATTTGTAAGCTATTCTGGGGCAGTGGTTGAACCTCTTGCAAGGGCTTTGATAGCATTTTCAGGGCCAGCGGTTAACCTGCTGCTGTTCCTGTTTGCAACAGCTTCAATTAAAAGGCGGTGGTTCAAAAGCAAGTACCTGCCAATACTGGTCCTTACAAAGCAAATAAACCTCTTCCTGTTTATATTCAACATGCTGCCATTCGGCTTCTTTGACGGAGCGCATGTGCTCCAGAGCCTGATGCAGGCGTTTTGAGGCGAATAGAGTGTAGGTATCCTATGCTTTCTTCACCCAACTTAAGATGCCAGCTTCCACCGCCATACTTTGGTTAAGGCAGTGGAAGTTGGAACTGGAACTGTAAGGGCAGCAGCAGAAACGGAAATAATCCTGAGGCGGAGAATTTCTATTGAGCAAGCCCAAAGAAAGTTTTAAATAGGAGCTGTTACCTGCCTTTTACATGCACCTGAGCAATGGAAAAACAAAGAAGTTTTCCAAGACTGAAGGCGCTCATTCTAAGACAAGATGGATTATAGTAACAGGCGGGGTTATTTCAGGCGTTGGGAAAGGCACAACAACTGCCGGAATAGGAAAACTCCTGTCAGGGAATTTTAAGATAGTCCCAATAAAGTGCGACGGCTACCTAAACATAGACCCTGGAACAATGAACCCTTTTGAGCATGGCGAGGTCTTTGTGCTTGAGGATGGCGGAGAGGTTGACATGGACTTCGGACATTACGAGCGCTTCCTAAACATAAACTGCAAGTCAGAATGGAACCTTACCACAGGCAAGATATACGACTCAATAATAAAGAAGGAAAGGAAAGGAGAGTTTCTCGGCAAAACAGTGCAGGTTATTCCACATTTGACTAACGAAATAAAAAACCAATGGAAACGCATAGCCGTGGAGGAAAAGGCTGATGTAATGACCATAGAAATAGGAGGCACTATAGGAGATATAGAAAATTCCTGGTTTGTTGAGGCAGCAAGGCAACTGAGAAAGGACGTTGGTGATGAGAACATCCTTTACATCCACCTTACTTACGTTCCATATGTAAAATCAGCAGGTCAGCAGAAGACAAAGCCTGCGCAAAGGGATGTTCAGATTTTAAGGGAAGCGGGAATATTCCCCGATGTCATAATAGCAAGGAGCCAGGACAGGCTCACCAAAGGTTCCAGGGCGAAAATAGCACTCTTCTGCGATGTAGATGAAGAAGCGGTAATTCCGGCGCAGGACGTTCATTCAATTTACGAAATACCGCTTGACCTTGAAGCGCAGGGGTTCCTGAGCATAATAGCCGAGAAATTCAGGTTCACTCCCAGGAATGACTTGGTGGAGTGGAAGAAACTGACGGGCAATATAACCCACTACACCAAAACCGTAAATGTTGCGTTGTGCGGCAAGTATACAGGCCTTAGCGACGCTTATGCAAGCCTTATAGAGGCGTTAAACCATGCTGGCGCGCACTTAAGCACAAAGGTAAATGTTGAACTAATAGAAACCACTGACGTAGAGCAAGGCAAGGTATCAATTGACCAGCTTCTTTCAAACATTGACGCGATAATCGTTCCAATAGGATTCGGGAGCAGAGGGGCAGAGGGAAAAATATCCTGCGTCAGGTATGCCCGCGAGCATAACATACCCTACCTTGGCTTGTGCTTCGGATTGCAGCTAGCAGTCATAGAGTTCGCAAGGAACGTATGCAACCTGAAGGACGCAAACTCGACAGAGATAAACCCCAAAACAAAAAACCCTGTTGTTATTATAATGCCTGAGCAGAGGAAGATATATGAGAAAGGGGCAACAATGCGCCTTGGGGGGGTGAAGTCTGTGCTGAAGCGCGGAACGAAAGTTGCGCAGCTTTACGGCACGACAACTGTTGTTGAGCGCCACAGGCACAGGTATGAGGTTAACCCGAAATACCACAGGTTGCTGGAAAGGCACGGCATGGTCATATCAGGCAGCAGCAGGAACGGAAAGCTTGTTGAGTTCATCGAACTTCCAAATTTGAAATACTTCGTGGCAACACAAGCCCATCCGGAATACAAGTCAAGGCTGGAACAACCCTCTCCGCTATATTACGGGCTGGTTAAGGCAGCTGTTGAGAAAAGATACGGGAAAGCGTAACCTTTATTAAATAAGCGCAGGTTCTGCAAAACTATGGATTCGGGAAAAGATTCTGCTGATATGTCTGCTAATCCTGATAATTTTTCCGATGAGAAAATTAGTGGCAGCGGGGATAACGACAATGACGTTTCAACTACTGATTCTGCTAAAAATAACGAAAAACACAATAATGCAGACGATAATAAAACAGAAGGAAAAAATTACGAATACAAGCAAAGCGATTTCAGGCCAAAAAACAAGGTTGCTGACGAGCGCAATTTCATTATAAAAAGTTACGACAGGAATTACAAGAAGCTGCTCTTAATACCATCTGCTGTTGTTGTTATAGCTGTAATCATACTCCTCTCAAGCTTCTACAGCACAGGCGAGTTCTTCCAGAAGGATATTTCTATAAGGGGAGGCGTTACCGTTACAGTCATGGAGACTTACCGGGATTTGGGCGAACTTCAAGAATTCCTGACTGAATCAATGGGAACTACCGTAAATGCAAGAAAGCTTTCAGAAGCCGGGGCATATCGCGGCATAATACTGGATGCAGGAATTGAAAGCGATGAAGATGTCACCAAATTTCTCAGCCTAATACAGGAAAAAACCGGAAAGCTGCCAGAACAGCAGTATTCTGTTCAGGTTGTAGGAAGCTCGCTAGGAGCAAGCTTTTTCAAGGCTGTCATTGTAAGCATTTTTGCAGCGTTTCTTTTCATGGCCATTGTTGTCTTCATTTATTTCAGATTAACAACAGGAAAATGGATTATGCTGCCAAGCCTATTTATAGTCTGGACTGTGCTGGTTGACATTATATGCACCTTTGCAGTCGTTTCGCTTCTTGGCGTTAAGCTGTCAACAGCAGGGCTTGCTGCGTTCCTTCTGCTTATAGGATATTCGGTTGACACAGACATCCTTCTTACCATGAGAACTCTGAAGAGCAGGCAGGAGAAAATTTGTGACAGAATAATGACTGCCGCAAAAACAGGAATTTTCATGACGCTGACAGGAATGGCTGCCATAACTGCAGGCATGATTTTCACCCAGTCTGAAACAATAAGACAGATAATGCTGATACTTGTAATAGGGCTTGCTTTTGACTTGCTGCACACATGGCTGGCAAATGCAGGCATTTTGAGATGGTATCTGGAGCGAAGACTGTATGAAAAGTAAACTGCGCTGTATAGCAACGGACAAAAGAGTGCTTATTCTGATTATTGCGATAGTGATTGCTGCCATAGCCATCAACCCAAACCCGTGGAGAACCGGCGTTACAATAAAAAGCGTGGAAAAAGGAAGCGCTGCTGATTTGTTTGGGGTAAGACCAGGCGAACAAATTATGGCAATTGACAGCAATAACGTAAAGACCTTAGAAGACTTTGTCATGCTTACAAAAAATCTTGAGGTAAATGACACTTTGCTGATTGAAACAAAAACAGCCTTTTACAAGCTCACAGTACAACCTGAGCTAAGAAACATAATACTGCCGGAGCTGGAAGAAAAAAACGCCGGCAATAAAACCGTCCTTGTTAATAAGACACGGCAGGAAGTAATAGGAGCTGCTGATTTGGGAATAACCGCGGCGGAAAGAAGCAAGACAAACATAAAAACTGGGCTTGACTTGCAGGGCGGAACAAGGGTTCTGCTACAGCCTCAAGAAAAGGTTTCTGAAACCGACTTGGAGCTGCTGATAGAAAACATGAACAGGCGCCTTAATCTGTTTGGCTTGTCAGACGTCACTGTCAGGGACGCTTCCGATTTTTCAGGACAACAATACATCATGGTGGAAGTGGCAGGGGTAAATGAACAGGAAGTAAAAGAGCTCATATCAAAGCAGGGAAAGTTCGAAGCAAAGGTAGGTAATGCTTCTGTTTTCAGGGGGAACGACATAATAGACGTCTGCCGCAGTGCGCAATGCTCAGGGCTAGACTACCAAGCCGGAGGGTGCCAGCAGTTTGGAGCGTCAGATTGGGGCTGCCCCTTTTTCTTCTCAATCAGCCTTAGCCAGAAAGCAGCGCAACAACAGGCAGATGCAACAAGGAACTTGGAGGTTGTTGACGGCTACCTAAGCGAGCAGTTATACCTGTACCTTGATGATGAGCTTGTTGACCAGCTCAACATAGCAGAGAGCCTTAAAGGAGAGTCTGCTGTTTCCGTGCAGATATCAGGAAGCGGAACAGGACCAACCCAAAACACAGCAACAAAAGATGCAATTAAAAATATGAAACAGCTGCAGACCATACTTATAACCGGAAGCCTGCCGGTAAAGCTTGATATAGCAAGGACAGATACAGTAAGCCCTGCGCTGGGCGAAGAATTTGTAAGGAATGCCCTTCTCACCGCTCTTGTAGCAGTTGCAGCAGTAACGGTTATACTCCTTATAGCTTACAGGAAAGTCCAGGTGGCATTGCCGATAATGTTCACAAGCCTCATTGAAATATTCCTCCTGCTGGGTGTTGCAGCCATGATAAAATGGAACATAGACCTGGCGTCCATCGCAGGAATAATAGCAGCGGTTGGCACAGGCGTGAATGACCAGATAATCATAACAGACGAGGCTCTTGGAGGCGCCGGGAGAAAGCTGAGAAGCTGGAAGGAAAAGCTGAAAAGCGCGTTCTCAGTAATATTCGGAGCTTACTTCACTTTGGTTTTCGCAATGATTCCCCTGTTTGTGATAGGGGCAGGCCTGCTAAGGGGCTTTGCAGTAACAACAATCATAGGCATGACAGTGGGAGTTCTAATAACCAGGCCGGCATACGCAAAGATGATAGAAATATTGACTGAAAAGTGAATCCTGCTAAAAGCCTTAATCGGCCTTTGGAATCTTGCCGGTGCTTAAGATTGGCAAAGGAAGTGTTTTTGAAGCGGTCAAGCCGCAAGGCGGTTACAATTTACATAAAGTGATAAAATTACCGAGTTATTTATATTCTAATTCGGTTATTATATCACTTTGTTAGTTCTTCCGGAAGCCTGAATTCTTTTCTGCTGAAAACAAGCTCTTCAGTCTGGGCTATGCATGTTTTGCACCGCTCCATCATATAGTCGTACTTTGCAGCTACTTCGCTGTCCTTAACCGCCGGGCCGTAGCGGGCTTCCTCGCGCTCATCAACATCAGTTTTCTTTTCCTTTTCGCTGTTTACTGTGATCCTGTCTATAAAGTCATCATCTAATGTAATGAGGTCGCTATCCTTAGCGTAGCGCAGAAATAAAGCCGTGCATTTCTGGTTTCTGCTTTCTATCCCGAATTCCGACAATATGGACAATGCGCAGTAGTAAATCGTGTAAAACCATTCCTCAGCAAGCTTGTAATCAGCCCCCCCTTTTTTGTACTTCTCGCACCACTCCATGTTCTCCTTTGCTTTCTTGATGTATTCCAGCGCATTCTCGTGGTTCGGCCCTGCAACCAGCAAGCCCTTGTGCTTCTTCCCCTTTTCCTCGTCTTTCCTTGCGTTTGCGAAACAAGCTCTTACCTTATTCAGAATGCTCATTTTTACGCCCCATGCAGCTTTTTCATAAACCTCATGAAATTCTCTTGCCGGAATAGCACTATTCCCTTCTTAACCGCCTCAACTAAAGCTTTATTTGGCTTCAAAAGCTCCTCTCTGAATTCAGCTTCAGTAAAATTAATTGCGTGAATGCGCTTTGACTCGCTTTTCTGGATTTTATCAAGCGACTCGTGAAGCGGCTTAAAGCCCTTCCTATTACGAACAATGCCAATAACGTCTATATCTTTGGCTTTCACATACGATTTAAGCACACTCCCGTAGAGAATGAAGAAGCTTACATGCTCCTTAACAGGTGCAAAATTGAAAACCCACCGTTCATAATCCGCAGTTTCCATGCTCAAGGCCAGAATCAAATACTTATCCAGCAAATCATTCCTGAAATTGAGCTTTTGAATGGTTGTGCTTGTTTCTTTGCCAGTTGCTTTCATTATAATGTATTTTCTGGGCTCCAATCGCTTCAAAACCTTCCACATCCCGCTCCTTGTCATGCCAACTTCCTTGCCAAGCGAAGTAATGGTGTGCACAATAGAGAAATCCTTAAGCAGCAGCAGTATTACTCTTATGTGATAAGGTATAACTGTATGGTAACGCACAGGTATTTCCATTTTGGATATAATTGATTCCATATTGGAAATAGCTAGCATTTATATTTTTCGGAAATGGAAGCTGATGTCCCAATCGCACACTCGTTGGCTCTGTCCAAGCTATCATCCTGAAGTGTAAATTGTATGTAGCTTTAATATTCGGAAAAGAGCCGCATTAACAACTAACTTTAAAAATAGCAGCAACACAATTTACCACCATGATAATAACCATAGCAGGCGATGCCGGCTCGGGCAAGAGCACTGTTGCAGAGCTGGTTGCCCGAAAATTAAAGTTCAGGCACTATTCTATAGGGGATTTTATGAGAACTATTGCAAAAAAGAGAAATGCGTCCCTGCTTCAGTTAAGCAAAATGGCTGAAACCGATGAGACTATTGATGAGGAGCTTGACTGCATGCAAAAAGAACTTGGCAGGCGTGAAAGGCGTTTTGTGCTTGATTCAAGGCTGGGATGGCATTTTGTTCCTAACTCGTTCAAGGTTTTTTTGAAGGTTGACATTAAAGAAGGCGCTAAAAGAATCTTCAATGCCGGAAGAAAGGGAGAGAAGGAAAACAGGACACTGCGGGCAACTGTTGAAAACATAAAAAAAAGGAAGGAATCCGAGCTGCAAAGATACAAAAAATATTACAATTTAAACCCATACGACAACAAAAATTATGATTTGGTTGCAGACACCACAAAGCTAACTCCTGAAGAAATAGCTGAGAAGATAGTAAAAACTTTGAATAAAAAATAAATAAAGCATATACGGCGCTGTCCTAAATCGTAATATTTAACAACTCAGACCGGCATAAGCTGGTCAAGGCTTAAGCAACGTTTTGGAGGCAGCTTACGCTGCCGTTCTGCACGCACACAGCGCGCAGAAATTTACGCGAGAGTCATACTACAGAACTTAAGTGTTCTGTAATTCACAAACTTTTTCTACAGCACTGACATTTGGGCAACCTTTATAAACCGTTTCCTGTTTCTAAAAACTTATGACGGAAGTTTTGAAGGAACAGGACTTTATAGAGCTGGACTACACGGGAAAGCTTGTTGAAGAGGGGATAGTTTTTGACACGACTGTTGAAGAGGTTGCCAAGCAGAATAACCTCTATGACGCCAATGCCAAATACGGGCCTGTGAGGATTTGCCTTGGAAAAAAGCATATCATAGAAGGGCTTGACAAAAATCTTATCGGGAAGACTGTTGGCGAGAAATACGTTTTCAGGATACCCCCGGAAGATGCTTTTGGGCAGAAAGAGCCAAAGATGATAAAGCTGGTTTCAACCAATAAGTTCAGGGAACAAAAAATAAACCCGATGCCAGGCTTGCAGGTAAACATGGATGGGGTGCTTGGAACAATAAAGGCCGTGAGTGGCGGAAGGACTGTTGTTGATTTCAACCACCCGCTTTCCGGCAAAGAGCTTGAGTACGAGGTTACCGTAAAAAGAGTGATAACTGACGTAAATGAGAAGGTTGATGCAACGCTCAAACTGCTTGGAACAAACATGGAAAAAGAGGTTTTGGCAGACAAGCTAACGCTAAAATCCCCTGAAGAAGTCCCTAAGGAAATGCAGGAAAGCCTGAAAAAAGTTATAACAGAGACTCTAAAAGAGATAAAAACAGTTTCTTTCGAGCAAGTGACGAAAAAGCCCGAAAGCATCGGGCAAGCAAACAACAAAATATAAATAGTAGTGTAATCAGAACTGACTCTTGGTTTTTGGTTAGGGTTAGTTTTATGGGGAGCGTTATTTTAAACTCAACAGGGGAAGTAAAAGCCGAGCCCAGAACAACATCTGTGGATGCTGAGCTTGAAGAGATGCTTTCTAAGCAAAAAGCGACCATAAAAGTGCTTGGCACAGGAGGCGCTGGAAACAATACCGTAACAAGAGTGGCTGAAGTTGGCGTCATAGGCGCTGAAGTTATTGCAGTCAATACAGATGCCCAGGATTTGCTTTACACCACCGCTGACAAAAAAATTCTGATAGGAAAAGAACTCACTCACGGCTTGGGGGCAGGCTCTGACCCCAAGATAGGGGAGGAAGCTGCCCGCGAATCCGAGCATGAAATCAAAGAAGCCCTTACAGGAGCAGACATGGTCTTCATAACCTGCGGCCTTGGAGGAGGCACAGGAACAGGCTCAGCCCCGATAATAGCTGAAATATCCAGAAAGCTTGGCGCTCTGACTGTCGGAATAGTAACGATGCCCTTCACAATGGAAGGGAACAGGCGCTATGAGAATGCAATGATAGGGTTAGAGAGACTGGAGAACGTGGTTGATACGCTAATAGTAATTCCAAACGACAAGCTTCTTGAGCTCGCTCCTGACCTGCCTCTTCTTACGGCTTTCAAGGTGGCTGATGAGATTCTTACTAATGCCGTTAAGGGAATCGCAGAGATGGTCACCAAGGCTGGACTGATAAACCTTGACTTTGCCGACATCAAGGCTGTAATGAGCGGAGGGGGTGTAGCCCTTATAGGAGTGGGAGAGTCGGACTCTGAGAACAGGGCAGTAGAGGCAGTTGAAAAAGCCATAACAAACCCACTGCTTGACGTTGACATAACAGGGGCTAACGGTGCCCTGATTAACGTGGCAGGAGGCCCTGACATGACACTTGAACAAGCGAGAAAGGTAGTTGAAACAGTAAGCCAGAAGCTTGATGAGAACGCAAAGGTGATATGGGGGGCGCAGATATACGAGGACCTTCCGAATGTTATAAGGACGATGCTTATAGTGACGGGCGTCAGGTCGGAGCAAATCTTCGGCAAGGAAAGGCTTCACTCAACAGAAAGAAAAGCAGAAATAGAGTCAGAATTGGGGATAGAGTTTGTGGATTGAACTCGTCAAGAATTAATTCTTTTTGAGCCTGGGCGCCATTGAAAAGTTGCCATGTTTAAGCCAGCTTCGCCTTTGGTTTGCAAAGGTTCTTTTCTTCCCTCCCTTGCTTTTCGAGGGAGGGAGAAAAGAAGTTCGCATAAGCCGAACCGAAGCTAGTATGGAATGAGGATGCAACTGCGAACTTTTCAATATGACCTGAGCCTGATACAGTCTCATATACACTTGATGGTCTAAAGCGTGGCTGCATGGTTGACACACACCAGAGCCAGCGAGCGGGCAGTTAGAATGTTGGCTTAACAAAATCGCAAGCTTTAAAAACCGTCCCTAGTTTCGTCTTCCAGAATGCAGTTTTCACAGCTGACTCTAAAGCTCAAGACTTTCCTTTTAGAGAGCAAAAGGGTGCTGGCAGTTACCCGAAAGCCCAGCAGGCTGGAATTCGTAACAATAGTCAAGGTAACAGGAATAGGAATCATAATCATAGGATTGATTGGTTTTCTGCTGCAGCTGGCAAGAAACCTGTTTTTATAACAAAATGGAACAACAAACCACGCAAATATTTGCAGTAAGGACAACCGCGAACAGGGAAGAGCAGGTTATTGACTTCATAAGCTCTAATGCCAAAAAGAAGAAGCTGGAAGTTTATTCATTGATGCACCCTCATGGCATGCGCGGCTACATATTCGTAGAGGCAAAATCACGCCTGGATGCAGAGCAGGCAGCTTTCAAAGTGCCTTACGCCAGAGGCGTTCTCCCCAACCAGATTGATTATGTTGAAATAGAACACATGCTCGAGCCGGCAAAGAAGGTCGAGCTGAATATACAGAAACACGACATAGTTGAGATAATAGCAGGGCCTTTCAAAAGGGAACAGGCAAAGATAAGCAGGATTGACAAAACGAAGGAAGAGGTTGTTGTTGAGCTGCTTGAGGCAGCTGTCCCCATCCCAATAACCATCCGCATGGACTCTGTTAAAGTCGTAAGAAGGGCAGGGGACGAAGTAAAAGAAGAAAGGGAAGAGTAAAAATGGCAACACAAACTGTTGAAGCAATGATACCCGGAGGCAAAGCTACGCCAGCCCCTCCAATCGGACCAAGCCTTGCGCCTCTAGGGGTAAATATCGGGCAAGTGGTAGCTGACATAAACAAAAAAACAGCCGCCTTTAATGGTATGCAAGTGCCTGTAAAAATCAGGGTTGAAACTGAAACAAAGTCATTTGAAATAGAGGTTGGAACGCCTCCATCAAGCTCCTTGGTTCTCAAAGAAGCCGATGTTCAAAAAGGCTCTGGCAACCCACTGCAGGACAAGGTCGCAGATTTGAAAATAGAACAGATAATAAAAATAGCAAAAATGAAAGAAGATGCCCTCATGGGCAAAACCATGAAAGAAAAAGTAAAAGAGATTATCGGAACTTGCAATTCCATGGGTGTAATGGTGGAGGGAAAGCAGGCTTCTGATGTAATAAAAGAAATAAACAAAGGCGCATTTGCAAAAGAAATAGCCGAAGAGAAGACAGAGCTTACAGCCCAGGAACTAAAAGAGCTTGAAGCGGAAAGGAAGAGGCTTGCTGCAGAAATCGAGAAGAGGCGCGAGCAATACACTGCAACCGCAAAGGAAATAATTGACTCCATGCCAGGAAAGGCCAGGGGAGAGATAAAGGCCAAGCTTGTGGAAGCAGGAGTGCCAACACTTATAATAAACGAGCTTCTTCCGGTAACAGGGGCAGCGCCTGCTGCCGCGGAAGGAACAAACGAAAAGAAGGAAGAGAAAGCTCCAGAGAAATCAAAAGAATAAGCTTATTGACAATCGCACATGGCTTAATGCCAATTTGCGAGATAGCTCATAACCGCCAGTTTTGTTATTTCTGGTTTCTTCCCAGCTTAACAAGCTTTGTAACGTAGCCGGCAATAACATTCCCCACCTTTTGCGAGTTTATGTCTAGAAAAGTCCTCACTATTTTCTTATTCTTCAAAAAGTCGTCACTAAAAGCATCTTTGTGCTGCTCCATGAGCTGTTGTGTCAGCCTTTTTATGAACTTTGCTTTTATTCTTCCCATAAGCACAGCGAGCAACGGTCAGCTTTAAAAAGTTTATTGATTCGCAGAATACGGATTGACAAAAACTTTATATATCTTAGTCCATAGTCGCATAAATCAATGAAAGACCCGAGATTCTTGCCTGTTGAACACAGAGAGCCTGTTGAGGAATACGAAGATGATTTCTTGGACAATGAAGAAGAACTTTATGAAATACTCTATTCTTCAATAAAAGACAGGACAATAGTCAAAAAAGTCGAGCTTTACGTAGCAAGCTGATTCTTCATAGCAAAAACTTATAAACATAGCTGAAGCAGCTATTGCTAAGGGCCTGTGGTCTAACGGCATGACGTCACCTTCGCAAGGTGAAGGCTGCGGGTTCAATTCCCGCCAGGTCCATTGCAAATACTGAGACTAAGAAAAGTTCTCGTTCTATGCTTTCTCTGCGTCTATCAAAATTTGTGTTAAGCGTTTAGCCTCATCAGGCTCTCTTATTATTTCGAAAACAGCGATATCACTTAAATCCAGATCAGGAAGGTCGTGAACAAAACGCTGGTCAGGCGCTGTTTCCGGGTCAGTTATTAATCTTACAAGCTCTGGAGGGAATATTCCTATGTCACCGATGTAGGTGCGCCTGTAAACACGCGGCACTATAGTTTCTGGTGCGCGCATATACGCTTCCACGTCAGCTCTAACAAAAAGAGCATCACCAAACGTAGTATGATCCTGGCCTACCCCGGATATATCAAACGTGTCCGGGAACATACCTGTAACGACAGGAAAAACTAACACGGCCGGAACTTTTTTCAGGTCTGAAGAGCCGTAAAACGATGCCATAGCCATAACTTACAAAGGTGTTGCTGAAAGCTTTATATTTTTATTGAAAAGTTTTACCGCAACAATTATAACTGAACACCGCAATGCGCTCGTTAGAAGAGGTCTGTATGAACAGGAAAAAAACGCTGGCAATCGCCTCAGCAGTTACCGTAGTTGCAACTTTCCTGCTGTTTTTGTTCGGGCAAGTAAACTATGTCGTATTCTTGGCAGTGGCAGCGCTCAACGCTTTTTTCGCATACAAAATCCTGCCGAAGATGAAGTAATAGTAAATCTCATTAATTTACGAATAAACAGTGAGATTTACTAAACAGCAAATCGCAGTTTTCCATTATTTATGCGATTTGCTATAAGAGCGAGGAGGGGGACTCGAACCCCCGAATAATCGCTCTGCAGGCGATCGCCTTGGCCGCTTGGCTACCCTCGCATAGCGGACCCGCAGGGATTTTCGCTTTGTTTCGAACCCTGGACCTAAAGCTTTCTTTCGCTAGAAGGCTTTCGCTCTGTCCAAGCTGAGCTACGAGTCCACATAATAAAGAAGCTGTTAGATGTTATTTAAAAGTATTGTTGTAGCTGGCGTTGTCCTGAGACTTTGCTTGCCCCTTTTGTAGCTCTCCTTCTTTACTTTCCCCATCCTCTGCAAAGCAAGGAGGGGGAAAGTAAAATGTGTGCAGAGAAGGCAGCAGGAACAAGGATTCGGGACAGGGCCGTTGTAGCAGCTGTGATGGATGCAGCTATTTCTTCTCATGCCAATGATGCCCGCCAGTTGGCTTTTCGTAGAACGGCATTGCTTTAAGGAATCTTGGAAGCCTGCTTGACGCCCTGAAAATCCTGATTATTCTAGCAGTGCGGCCTGCCCTTCCTGCATCCCTCACAATCGCCGCTGTTTCCCTTTCAAGCTTTTGCACTTCAGGTAGTTCGTGCACTGCCTCCTGTCCTTGTTCAATAAACCTGTTCAATCCAAAGAACTCCGTGAACCTGAAAACAAGGAAAAACGGGATGGTGGCAATAATCTCAAGCCAATACTTCTTCACAAATTTCGGAACCTTTCTGACCCTGTTAAATTTGAAGCCCAGGTCAATTGCAAATACGCTTACCAGAAGCATATCAAAATAGTCCGCATATGCGTTGAACGCCTCTAAATACTCTCCAAGGAAAATCTCGCCAGCTATTATCAGGAGCAGTATGATAAGAAGCGGCCCTATCATTGAATCAATAAGTCTCTCAAGCTTGTGAAGCAGGATGTGCATAACCGGTTGTTGTTTACGCTGTTTTTAAACCTTTTTACTCCAAGAAATCGTTGTTCTTAATCTTTTCAGGAAGGTATTTATCGCTGATGAATGTTATGCCTTTTGATGAGAGCGCCTGGATTTCAACTTTTGAATTGAACTGCTTTATCATTTTAAACTGGCGCTGCCAGTGCTTTGAATCCCTAAACCATTTGTAATCAGCAATCTGCTTTAATCGGGAGATGTCAATGTCTTTGAGCTTGATGAAATGCCTCTGCAGGTCATATTTTAGAACGTCATCAGTGGTTATGCCCAAGAATCTGACAGACGGTATTGCCAGTTCAGAGGCCATATGGGCAAGGCTTATTGAACCGAACTTTATAACGCTGTATATGTAAAGCCCGTAAGGGTCAAGGTCGGTTAAGACGTAAATAGGGAGCTTGTAATCATTATACAGGCGCTGCAACAAGCGTCTTATGCCCCTGGTAGTCTGTCCTTGGGAACTCATAATGATGCAGTTGTTTTTCTCCCAGAACTTGTCTTCATGAAGACGCTCCCAGACAGCGGCCTTTTCCATGTAAATAATATATTTTGCAATTACTTTCCTGAACCTGATTTCCTCAACATTGCTCGGAATACTCCACCCGCCTGAGCCAAGCCTGCTCCAGTCAATCAAATCCCCCTTGTCCTCTATTACAACCTTGCCGGCAACAGAGCCCATCTTGTTCGCATTTACATTTAACTGCTCGCGAGCATGGTCTGTTATAAGCTCAAGATCCTCAAGGGCCTTGTCAGTTTCCTTTTGCTCGTCAACGATGTTAATCTTTGTGTTTGGAATAGTGCGCTTTGCCATGTAGAAAACATCCCTTAAACTGGCGTGTTTGCCAACATCAAGTAGCGTCTTGGCAATCTTCGCAACCTCCAGCGTTTGCACAAACTTTTTCGTGTGCCCCACATTAAAGAAAAACCGTTTTGCGGTTTTCTTGCCCAACCTGAGTGTTTTTGTTTTCTCATCAAAAGAAATGTTTGAAAGATTCCTTATTGGAACATCAAGATTGGGGTTACGGCCTATCTCCACATCGGCAACAAGCTTTTTGCCGATTTCGACTAGCTTTTCTTCTGCTTCACTCGTTTCGCTTTTCGCCATTGTCTTCCTCAGGTAAGTCCAGCTCTAACTGGGCTTTTATATCCTCCTTGTTTAGCATGCCCTTCAGCTTTTCCAAAAGCTGTTCCTTTTTAGCTTTAGTCAAGTAAGCCAGGCTGTCTGCCACCTCAGGGATATACCGCTCAAACAAGTTTGCTCGTTCAAGCTGCTGGTGCATCCTCACTTTTTTATTAACATACGCTCCAAGCTTCCTTCCGCATTCCTGCAGTGCAAGCTTGACTTCCCTGGTTATCTCAGGATAATGGGCAATAGCCTCTTTTGCTTCAGAAGTGAAAGGAACCCAAACTGAAGCCATATGAACGACAACAACCGCCGGGCCAGTGGGGATAACGTTGCCGGACTGCTGCAGCCCGTAAGGCCTCCAGTTAATTTCGGTTAGGGACTCTGTAATCGCGCAGGCGCCCTGCTGGTAAAGCAACGGGACGCGATTTGCAAACCTCATAAGAGAAACACAGCCTTCTACAGGTAACTTGCCTCCGTAGGCTATTGCAGCCTCAACAACAAAAGGGTTGCCTCGGTAAACAGATGCAGGACGGGATGTTGAGCAGTAAAACTCCGCTTCAACCTCTTTTCTCAGGCCCCTCTCAAGAAGTTCTTCCCCAATAGGAGAGATGCAGTCTGTTGGGGGGGCAATAATCCGTGTCTTGGCAATCCCCTGAATGAGCTTTTCTGCCTGCTCGCGGGTTATATCGCGAGGTTTGGTGCTTGGAAGCAAGGAGGAATTCTCGCAAATCTCCTTAGCCGTGCCTGAGCCAACTCTCGAAAATTCCGACATAAGAAAAGACTGCAATGTTCTTGAAGGGGTTGCGCCCATCATTCTCATCAACAGACCAATTTCGATGCCATAAGGGTGGGGCTTTATTTCCTCAGGATAAGGAGGCAAGTGTTCAGCTGCCCTGCTGTATACAAACGGCTCTGCTTTCGGGTTAGTGTACGTAAGAGTTACATGGGGGTTGATGATGGCAGTTTGCCTTATGTACTCATCAACTGACTGAAACCCTTTGAGGTATTCTGCCTCGATTGTCAGCTCAACCCTTGTTCCTTGCTCCTTTTCCCACTCAACCGTTTCCTCTTTAAGGATTTCAGGAGAGTTGTTCTTTACGTCTATATGAAGCTCGTAATAATGCGCCGGGTCGTTTGGGGAAATTTTAGAAGTTATTCTCGTAGGCTTGCCTGTTGTAAGCTGAGAGTACAGCACTGCCGCTGAGATTCCGATTCCCTGCTGGCCACGGCTTTGCGACAGCTTGAAGAATTTGCTTCCGTAAAGCAGCTTGGCAAAAACCTTTGGAATCTGCGACTTTATTATGCCCGGGCCGTTGTCCTCAACAACTATGCCGTACTTGAACTCGGAAAGCTGATTTATTTCAACATTGACATCAGGCAGTATTCTTGCTTCCTCGCAGGCATCCAAACTATTATCAACAGCTTCCTTAACCGTCGTCAGAAGCGCCTTCCTCCTGTTGTCAAAGCCAAGCAAATGCCTGTTCTTCTCAAAAAACTCCGCTATTGATATTTCACGCTGCTTTTTTGCAAGCTCGTGCGCTGTTGCCATGATTTTAGCCTTTTTTACGATTGTATAAAAAGTTTATTGCTTCTAGCTAAACTAGACTTTGCCTTGCTTCCGGTTATCGAACTTCCCCAAGAATTTCCTTTCTCTTCCGCTCCTTTCTCTGGCGCTCAAGCATCCTGTAGATTGTAGAATGCTGCGAGCCTTTCAGAAGCTTTTCTACGGCTCTCCTGCAAACGTCCACAGACTCTACCCTTCCTATTATGCAGATTGTCTTGCCGAAAACAGATATTTTGCAGTCCGTAAGCTCTTCCATAATCTCGCGGGCTTTTCCACTGCTTCCAATAACCCTTCCCTTCACGCGAATTAAATGGTTCTTGTTTTTCGCGTAATCGGCAAGGCTTATCTGCTCCAGCGAGTAATCAGGCTTGAGAAGCTGAATGGCAGTCTCAGGATTAAAACCTCTGCCTATGGCGCTGATGATTTCCCTCACAGTATAAATGTTTAGGGCGTCATCCCCGTAAAGAAACACATCACCCTCTTTCGAGTCTATGCTAATCCTGACTTTGGTTTCGCTTTCAAGCCTTTTCTTTATAGAGCCTCCCTTCCCTATCAAAACCGCAATCCTTGATGCCGGAATCTTCAGCTCATAAGCGTATTCTGCCATATCAGATGCGAACTACGGCTGTTTAATATAGTTTTCTGATGCAGACGCGTCTGGCGAACTTCTTTTTTATGCTGCCCTTGTTCTGCCCACCTCTATTTTCCTCCTCCTTATCTTGCTCAGGAGGAAGAAAACAGGACGGGGCATAGACTTTTATCAGAGCTTAGTTGAAGGATACCTACCGCTTCTGTGATATCTCCTTGGTTGTCAGGCGCTTCAGGTTCTTGGTGAAGTATTCCATGCAGTCAAGCGCGCAGAATGAAACCATCTTTTTTGTGTCTGTTGTGCCGAAAATGAGCGTGAACTCGTTTGCAACCATCAAGTTTACCGTATTTCCGCAGCCAGCGCAAAGCCTGGACTCGGTTGCATGAATCTCCTTTAGCTTTTTAGAAATAGCCTGCTTGATTGTTGTGCCGCCCTTGAACAAGTCGCGTTGAAGCTCTACAAGCTCTTCATACTCCAGAGCGCTTACAACATCCATGAATCTCTTTTTTTCACCCGCCATAGACTAGTATACTAATCACTATACTCATATATAAATATTGCGCTTTGGATTTATAAATGCCGGTTTTACCAAGCAAAAAGAAAAACTATATTAAGGCAGGTTAGGGCCTCTACTGAAAAAGATGGTGGACTATTATAAGTTAAGCGCGGACAAGGTTCTGAGCGGTTTAAACACCTCTCCTAAAGGGCTTAGAAGTGAGGAAGCAGCCAGCAGACTTAATCAATACGGCCCTAACCGGCTGAAGGAAGGCAAAAAAATCTCGCCGTTAAAGATTTTTTTCTCCCAGTTCAACAATTTTCTTGTCTGGATTCTGCTGGTTGCTGTTGCCATATCGGCATCCATCGGCGAGGTTGTAGAAAGCATTGTCATAATAATAATAGTCTTGTTAAACGCCGTAATCGGTTTCATACAGGAATTCAGGGCAGAAAAGGCTGTAGAAGCCCTGAAGAAGCTTTCAGGGATTAAGGCTGACGTTCTCAGGGATGGAGTGCGAAAGCAAATAGATGCAAAACAGCTCGTGCCCGGCGATATAATATTCATTGAAACAGGGGACAAGATTTCTGCTGACTGCAGGGTTATAGAGCAGTCTAACTTTGAAACCCAGGAAAGCTCACTGACAGGGGAGTCAACCCCTGTCAGAAAAGATATTTCAGCGTTAAAGGAAGCGCCTGTTGCTGAGCAGATAAACATGGCCTTTTCAGGAACAATAGTTACCAAAGGCAGGGCAAAGGCCGTTGTTGTTAAAACAGGGATGCAGACAGAGATAGGGCGTATAGCCAAACTGATACAGGAAACAAAGGAAGAACTGACGCCATTGCAGAAAAAGCTTGCAAAGTTTGGAAAGCAGATAGCGGTTTTGACTTTAATAATAGCGGCAATTGTTTTTGCCGCGACTGTCCTTAGAGGAGAGGATTTGCTGGAGATGTTCAAGACAGCGGTAAGCCTTGCTGTTGCAGCAATACCTGAAGGGCTGCCTGCTGTTGTTGCCATGTCTCTGGCCCTGGGAGTTCAGCGCATGATAAAAAGAAACGCCCTGGTGAGAAAGCTGCCTTCTGTGGAGACTTTGGGCTCAACCACAGTGATTGCAACCGACAAGACCGGGACATTAACCATGGATAAAATGACTGTAAAGAAGTTGTATGTCAAAGGAAAAATAGTGGATGTTGCAGGCGAAGGCTACTCAACCAACGAGAAACTGGCAGCAGGAGAGGATGAAACGCTTCTGATGAGAATAGGCGTGCTGTGCAATGATTCCGCATTGTCAGGGAGCGGAATATCAGGAGACCCGACTGAAGCAGCGCTTCTAGTATCTGCAGCAAAAGCCGGCATGATAAAAGAAGAACTGGATACGAGGTTTAAGAGGGTTGGCGAGATTCCTTTTGACTCTGGAAGAAAAAGGATGACAACCATACATGAAGTTGGGAATCAAAAAATAATGTACACAAAAGGGGCCCCTGACGTTGTGCTTAAGCTCTGCGACCGCATCTATGTTAACGGCAAAATCAAAAAATTAACAGCTGCTGACAAAAAGGAAATAGAAGCGGTAAACGGAAAGTTTGCTTCTGACGCCTTAAGGGTTCTTGGGTTTGCATACAAACCGGTTAAGGGAGAAAAGCACGAGGAAAAGAGCCTTGTGTTTGTCGGCTTGCAGGCAATGATTGACCCGCCAAGACCTGAAGTCAAAAAAGCTATTGAAGAATGCAAGGAAGCCGGTATAAGGGTTATCATGGTTACCGGAGACCATAAGCTTACCGCTGTTGCGATAGCAAAACAGCTCGGCATAGAAGGCACGGCAATAACTGGCGTTGAGCTTGACCGCATAAAGAATATCGAAGACAAAATTGATGAGATAGGAGTTTATGCAAGAGTGAACCCTGAGCACAAAATAAGGATAATTGACGCATTAAAGAAGAAAAAACATGTTGCTGCTATGACCGGGGACGGGGTTAATGACGCCCCAGCGCTTAAGAAAGCAGATATTGGGATAGCAATGGGAATTACAGGAACCGATGTGGCCAAAGAAGCCTCTAAAATGGTTCTTACAGACGACAACTTTGCTTCAATAGTTAATTCTGTGAAAGAGGGCAGGGGCATATACGACAACATAAAGAAATTCATCTACTTCCTGCTTTCCAGCAACCTCGCCGAGGTTATGGTGATATTTGCAGCAATCCTTATAGGATTAAAACTGCCCCTCCTTGCCATACAGATACTTTGGGTAAACCTGATAACAGACGGCCTGCCGGCAGTAGCCCTTGGCGTAGAGCCGGTTTCAAAAGATGTTATGAAGAGAAGGCCAAGAAAGATTAGCGAGGGTATAATAACGAAATCAATGATAGTAAGGCTTCTTTTAATGGGCTCGGTAATTACCATAGGCACGCTTTCAATGTATCTCTGGTCATTGTATAGGTCAGGCTGGACGTGGGGGCAGGAATTGCTAAGCGCCAGCCCTGATTATGTTTACGCCATTACGATGGCCTTCACAACGCTTGTCGTGTTTGAAATGGTGAACGCATTAGCGTCAAAGTCGGAAGAGAAAAGCTTTTTTTCCGGGCTTTTCGATAATAAATGGCTTTTGCTGGCGATTCTGTCTTCGCTTTTGCTGCAGGCAATAATTATATACACGCCATTAAACGCATATTTCCATACAACCGCACTTCTATTGACAGACCTTGCGATAATATTTGCGGCAGCAACTTCTGTAATAATAGCTGATTCGGTGTATAAAATGTTCAGGGCAAGGGGTTCGCAAGCTTAATAAACACTCCAAAACACCCGTTTTCTTATGAAACGCTTTTATTCCGAACTGGTTGAAGCGATAAAAAAAGAAAAGCCTGCCGACATGACAAACCTGAAGATAATTCTGAGCAGGAAGCACGGCATGAAAAAGGTCCCTTCCAACATAGAAGTATTTCTCAACAGCAGCGAAGACGAATTGAAAGGCTTGAAACTTGTTACCAAGCCAACTCGGACCTTGTCAGGCGTTGCGAGCATTTCAATAATGACGGCACCTTTCGGATGCCCCCATGGAAGATGCACTTTCTGTCCCGGCGGTCCAAATTCTGTTTTTGGGAACGTGCCACAGAGCTACACCGGACATGAACCAGCTACAATGAGGGCTATAAGAAATAACTTTGATGCATACATGCAGGTATTTTCCAGATTAGAGCAGTATGCAGTCCTTGGGCAGGATTTTGACAAGATAGAGCTGATAATACAGGGGGGAACCTTCCCAAGCATGGACAAAACATATCAGGATGAATTTATTGCATGCGCTTACAAGGCAATGAGCGACTTCTCTGAAGAATTTTTTGCTGATGATAAGCTAAACCTGCAAAAGTTCAAGGAATTTTTTGAATTGCCAAGTGAATATAGGAATGAAGAACGTGTTAAGAGAGTTAAAGAAAAGATTCTTCAACTAAAAAGTAAAACTACCACTAAAAATAATGGCAGCAGCAGTAATGAACTACTACGAATTGAACAAAAAAGGAACGAAACTGCAAAAATAAGATGCATCGGGCTTACAATTGAAACAAAGCCCGACTGGGGGTTGCTTGAGCACGGCAACCAACTGCTTAAGCTGGGGTGCACAAGAGTTGAGCTTGGGGTGCAGTCAGTTTACGAAACGCCTTTGAAATTAACCAACCGCGGCCATAGCATTGCTGACACTATACAATCCACAAAAATCCTGAAAGATTTGGGATTTAAGATAAACGCCCACTACATGCTCGGGCTGCCAGGGGTTGCGAGAGATGAAGAAATCAGTGGATTAAAGCAATTATTTTCCAATCCTGATTTCAAGCCTGATATGCTTAAGATTTATCCTTTGCTTGTCATAGAAGGAACCCCGCTTTATCTGCAATGGAAACGTGGCCAATATGAGCCGATTTCAACAAGTGAAGCTGCTGAAATAATATCTGAAGCAAAACGCTTCTTCCCGAAATGGGTGAGGGTAATGAGGGTTAACCGTGACATCCCCACTTACGTGACTTCTGCAGGAGTTGACAGGACAAATTTGCGCCAATACGTTCAGAAACTGCAACAAAAGAAGAACATACTCTGCAATTGCATCCGGTGCAGGGAAGTCGGAAGGAATAAAATGTTTGAAAATGCAGAAATAACGGTAACGGAATATGATGCTTCCGGGGGAAAGGAATTCTTCATAGCAGCAGAAGACTCAAAGAACAATGTCCTGCTTGGGTTCTGCAGGCTCCGCTTCCCGTCGCAGCAACTGAGGGAAGAAATTACTGCAACTGCCGCCCTCATAAGGGAACTGCACGTTTACGCTGCAGCAGTGGCAGTGGGAAAAGAGGCTGAAGAAAAGCAAGTGCAGCATCGCGGCTACGGTAAGAAACTGATGGAAAAGGCTGAAGAGATTGCAAAAGAAAACGGCTACGACAAGATGCTCGTAATATCAGGAGCGGGAGCGAAGGAATACTACAAGAAGCTCGGATATGATTACGAAGGCGTTTACATGGGGAAGAAGCTATGAAAGCCGAGCTTGAACCAATACCTGAAGCCGAGAAAGCAGTTGTCAAGGAGGAGTTTGAAAAGAGGTACAGGCAGCTTCTTGGCAATCGTTACGATGAGTTCCTAAAATATTCCCTGTCGTATATTACGAAGAGCATTCGTGTCAACACATTAAAGGCGACAGTTGCAGAGGTTAAGAAACGTCTGCAGCAGCAAAATTTCACTCTGGAGCAGATTCCCTGGTGTGACAAGGGCTTCTGGGTTAAGGGAGAGAGAACTGATTTGGGAAACCTGATTGAGCACGCCCTCGGCTACATTTACGTGCAGGAGGCCGCGAGCATGCTTCCCGCATCCGTATTGCAGCCAGAGCCAGGAGATGTAGTGCTGGACATGTGTGCAAGTCCTGGCTCAAAGACAACCCAAATGGCTTCAATGATGGAAAACACTGGTTTGGTTGTTGCAAATGACATAAGCGGGGCAAGGATGAAACCATTAGGTCTGAATCTGCAGCGCTGCGGCATAATGAACGTTGCAGTTACAGTAATGTACGGGCAACAGTTTAGAAAGGGAAACGTTTCTTTTGACAAGGTGCTTGTGGATGCTCCATGCAGCGGCACAGGAACGATAAGAAGAAGCCCTGATACGCTAAGGATATGGAACCCCGGGATGATAAAGAGGCTGTCAAAAACCCAGAAATCCCTGATTGAATCAGCATTCCGTGTTCTGAAAAATGGCGGAACTCTTGTCTACAGCACATGCAGCAATGAGCCTGAGGAAAACGAGGAAGTAATAGACTATCTTCTGGATAAATTCTCCGGCGCCACTCTGGAAAAAATTAACTTAAACATAAACAAGTCAGAACCAATCCTGAATTTTGAAAATAAAAATTACCGCAGTGAAATAAAAAAATGCTTACGCATCTGGCCGCAGGACAACAATACCGAGGGCTTCTTTGTTGCTAGGATAACCAAGAACTGACTATTTTCTCAATTCAGCATCCATTATCGCCTTTATTCCGCGCTCATTTATCGCGCAGCCGTCAAGCTTCAGCCCCCACAGGACGCTTTCAAGAAGAGTTTTTCTTAAGCCAGGGGCTGATTTGGAAAGGTATCGCTCCAGTAGCCCATTTTCAAAAGCAACCGCGGCAAGCTCCGTTGACCTGATTATGCTTATGCCTCTTGTGCGCTCTTTAAGCTGCAGCAGGTTTTCCTTATTCGCAGTAACTGTTGTTTGCAGCTTCTTTTCCATTATTCTTGCAAGGTGCTGAGGGTGCTCAACCAGCTCCCTGGTGATGCGCTCATCCATTACAATCGCTTCAGCATTTAGGTGAATTGCGGCAGCTATGGACGCTATTTCACCGTAATGCACTATTGTCAATTCTTTGCCTTTCGCGCTGAAGCATCTGTTTGCGCTGTTCAGCAAGGAAAGCGTTTCATCCTTGGTAAGGTCATCTTCAAGGACCTTTAATACGCCGTTAGTTATGAGCTCCTGAACCTGAAAAGCCTCAAACTTGAACTTCTTAGTCTGCAGCGGTTCGTCAACCAGCTCGGATTTCACAGATTCCGGGATGCAAAACTCGCCCTTGAAAATCCTTTTTAGCGGCTCAACAATCCAGAGGAGGTTGTTCATCGTAAAACTGATTAAAGGGCCAGAGTCAAACACCAGGGCTTTCACTGGAACAGCCTCCTTGCGAGGATAAGCCGCTTTTCTGTAGGGATAAGCTCTGAAGACTGTTCTGCAATTTTTGTTTTTCCCACATAATTCAGCAGCTCCCACTTAGAAATGCCCAGTATGGCAGCAACACGGCTTATGGACAAACCGTGTTCGTACAAAACAGAACCCTTCTTGACCTGAGCTTGCTCAATGGCGCTAAACACAAATTTCTTCAACCTTAAGTCCTCAGTCTGTACAGACTTGATTAAGTCCCCGATAACCGACCTGTATTTGGAATCATTGCCTGAAGAGAGCGCATCAGAAGCAGAACGCAAACTGGCAACTACTATTTTCTTGTTATACATGCGCTCAATAACCTTGGAAAGTGCGTAAATCACCACGCCTATGCTTAGCGAGTCCTCATCCTGAAATATTGAGGCGTTGTGGATGTTGCTGTTGCTAAGCTCCTTAAGCCTGAAAGAATCACCTTTGTTAATAGCAGTAATGCACTCTTTAAGAAGCCTTATTATGTTGCTCCTGACTGTTTCTTGCATGACACCCTTTTTTGTTATTGCTTATTTAATTCTTTCTAAGATGTCTAAACTTAGCTTGCCTTTGCTTACCTTTATTTTTCCCTCCCCTTGCCTAAGTTAGGGGAAGGAAAAATGAATAGGGTGGCTGAAAAACAAATTTTCTGCACGATTTCTGGAAAACAAAAAGATTTTTATATAAAGATTTTGAGAAGATGGGTCATGATTGGCATTCTGAATAAGTTCATCGCTAAGGTTTTCAGGGACATCTTCAGGCGAAGAACCCACCTTAAACTTGGGCTTTACGGACCTCCAAACGGCGGGAAGACGACCCTTGCAAACCGCATCACAGAAGACTGGATTGGAGAAAAGATGGGGACGGTAAGCAACATTCCCCACGAAACAAGGGAGATAGTTGTAAAAGAACAGGTAAACATAAGGTCAGGCAAGAAAGAGCTTTCGTTTAATCTTGTGGACACTCCGGGAATAGCCACTAAAATAGATTACGAGGACTTTGTCAAGGCGGGACTGAGTGTCAAGAAATCCAAGAAAAGGGCAAAGGAAGCTACAAAAGGCGTTATTGACGCCATTAAATGGCTTGATGAGATGGATGTTGTTGTCATAGTCCTTGATGCCACCCAGGACCCTTACTCGCAGGTAAACATAACAATCATGGGCAACATGCAGGCTCGCGATACGCCAGTGCTGGTGGTTGCCAATAAGATGGACTTAAAGAAAGCTGATATTAAAAAGGTGCAGGCTGCTTTCCCGCAATATGACGTTGTTGGTATATCCGCGAAGTATGGGAACAACATAGACAAGTTTTACGAAGCCCTTTTCACAGTTGTAGGATAAAAATGCTAACCTTACAGTTTATACCTTACTCGGACATTGAAGGCGTGCCTCTTGAGCAAAAAATAAAGAAAATATTGGGCATAGTAAAGGAGGATAAAATAATAGTCATGGAGGGCAGGCTGAAAAAGAGCGAAGAAACCGAGCTCATCAAAGCCACAATGGAGCGCATTGACAACAACTTCAAGGGAATAGAAGTTTCAGTAATCTACCCGGAAAACAGGGGAGACAACTTAGGGAGAACACTTAAGAACAGCCTGATAGGAGTCCTGCTTGGCGAGCGACAGGGGCTGACTGTAATAGGCCCCGCAACCCTGATAAAAGAAATCAAGAAAGACCCTGACAAGATACAGTTGTTTGCCAAGGAAAAAAAGTCCAAGAGAAAACGATAAGATGTCAGAATTCCCGAAGGAATTCTGATCATGATCAAAAATCGGAGATTTTCGACATGCCACACCAATGCGTCAGATGCAATACGTTCTACGAAGACGGCTCAGAGGAAATACTCGGCGGCTGCAACTGCGGCGGAAAGCTTTTCTTCTACATCAAAAAAGCCAAACTCGAGAAAGCAAAAAACGTTGTTGTCAACCTAAGCGAACAGGAAAAAGAGCAGATAGAAGAAGACGTTTTCGACATAGTCGGCGTTGAGCACAAGGACGAGCCTGTAGTTCTCGATATCGAGTCAATAAGAATCCAAAAGCCTGGAAAATATGAGATAGACCTGGTGACATTGTTCAAGGGCGAACCGATAGTCTACAAGGTTGGGGAAGGAAAATACATCATTGACCTAATCAGAAGCTTTGGAGAGCTGGGGAAGAAGGATTAGCTTTTTTTCAACTCAGCGTAAAACGCTTCTTTAAACGCGCCTCTAGCCCTTTCCTTAAAAGTGTTTATAGCTTCTTTACGCCTTCTGCTGACAGGGTTATCGACGCGTTCAGTAACATAATTCAACACGATATAAGCCACGCCACCGGTTGCCACGCCTGCAGCAGAGCCCACAGCAAGGTTGCTAAATTCTGCAACAGCCGCTAAAAAGCTTAGGGCAACAAACGCCGGAACTGCTAATACCCGGAATACCTGGACAAAATTTGAGTTAAACACTCTTTGGCTCAAAGTGCCGCTTTGCTCTGCTTCTGCGTAGCTTCGCAAAAACTCAGGCGCAAGCTCAATTGCCTTCCTTTTCAATGCTTCCGTGCCGTAAGCATATCCTTGGCTCATTGGCACATATTTCATGGCTCCATTTTCCCTTTCCATCCAGAATTGATTAAAAACGATGTAGCCTATCCATTTCTCGCCACCAGCCCGCCCTTCCTTGAGTAGTCTATCAACAAGATTATTTGTGTAAGTTTCTACAGCCGAGAGCGTTAGCAGGCCTAGTACATTGTCAATCGTGCTTGTCATTTTCTGCTTATAATTTCCACTACATCCCTGTTTTTCAGGGCATAATCCCTGCCAACTGTTTTCCTCGTCCTGACGTCAATGGCCCTGATAAAGCCCTCGCCGAGGTCTGTGTGCAGCCTGAAAGCGAAATCCACTGCCGTCGAGTTTTCCGGCATTAAGATGCAGTCCGGCAGAACGCGTCCGTGCTGGTCTGCAAGCTTATTCACGCCGCCGGGAAATACTGCCACGCACTTCAGAAGGTCAAACACGGCCTTGTTCAGGCAGTCCTGAACGCCTGTATTGCCGTGCTTTTTCAGAACGTTTTCATCAATGAATTCAAGCGCCTTCCTCTGCTTAGGCGAGAGCTTTCCGCCCTCTTTTATCGTAAAGCTGCTGTCACCCGGAATGTATTCAATTAAATTTTCCCTGGCAGCTTCCCTTAAGGCAAGCTCTGATTCTGCGCTGCACGGCACTATCATATGCCCTTTGAACTCTTCCTGCATTTTCTTTATATTGGCGGCAGCAGTGTCCAAGTCGGCCTTGTTCGCAGCTATGATTATCTGCTTTGTTGCCCTTCTAAGCTCAACTGCAAAATTTTGCAAATCCCTCTCTGACCACTTAAGCGGATTTTCCGGGTTAAGCCCAAGCCCTGCAATTATGCTTTTTACAATCTCAGTGTTGGCGTTTAAGCCGGAGAACTGGTCTGCTATTGCGTCCTCAACCTTGTGGCGCTCCATGTAGGTCTGCTTTGCGAATTTCTCCCACGGCTTTTTAAGTATGGCCAGGTACCACAGGTCAAGCTCGGTTTCCAGGAAGCGCACGTCATCAGAAGGGTTATGGCTGCCTGCATCCACAGGCTTGCCGTTCTCGTCAGTGCTGCCGGAAGCGTCCACAACGTGAACCAGCGCGTTAGCCTGCCTTAAATCGTCAAGAAACTGGTTGCCCAGCCCCTTTCCCTGGTGAGCGCCCGGAACCAGGCCTGCCACGTCAAGAAACTCCACGGGGACAAAGCGGTTCCCACTGATGCAGAACCCTTCCCTGGGATTGCACTTAACATTTAATTCGCGGTCAACGCAGCTTACTCTGACGTAGGCAGCGCCCCTGTTCGGCTTTATGGTTGTAAAAGGGTAAGAGGCTATCTCCACCTCTGCAAGAGTGGATGCCTTGAAAAAGGTGCTTTTCCCCGAAGATGGCTTGCCAACAATGCCTACTAGCATGCTGTTGGAGGGTTTTACCGCTTTTTTAATACTTATTGCTGTGACGGCGGCCCATTCCCCCGAAAAAATTATAAACAGCCTAAAAATTTACTGTTGTGAAGAAAATGGCGACTTTTTTTGCGATGTTAAGCGGTGTTGGCATTCTGGTCGGCCTGTTCTTAATATCCCAGGGGCTTTGGGGGGACGGTGTAGGGGCCTTTTTGGCATTGACCATAGGCGTTTTTGTGACTTTCAAGGAAATCATGGACATGTTCTTTGCCGGCGGGCCGTGAGATTCCGTATTCTAACGGGTTTGGACGCAAAGTGAACGTAAACTAAGTTGCTTGTTTTGTAACTAATACGAACCAAGGCTGGAATCCCTTAAAAATACTAATTTCTGCTCCTTCGTAGAAGTCAATTGATTTTATGTGCTCTCTAAACTCGCTTTCGTAACTTGGTTCCAGAAGATGTGGTGAGTACTGAATGAATTTTGATTCTGACTTTATTTCTATTATCAAACCCCCATCTGGAAGAGTTACTTCTGGGCACTTTTTTTTGATAAAATCTATAAGTACAGTTACACCAGTTCTTTGCCTAGCCCCTTTAAAGCTTTCTAATTTTTGACTCTCAAAATCAACAATTTTTCGTCCATCTGGTAATTTAATGTGAAAATTACCACTCGCATGAGCCGATGCTTTCATTCCTGATTTATCAAAAAGATTGCCAAAATAAATATCTCCATTCTTACCCTGTTTAAACCAAAACACAGCCCAGTATTTATTCTCATCTTTTATGAATATTTTATGTGTTCTGGGTTTACTCATCTTTCCTCCATGAATGCTGGTTTTACGTCGTGGCTTAATAAAGCTTCTGCTAGTGCTGTACTGGTTAATCTTTGGGTGGTAAATTGTGGGTGTTAAAGGTTCGATGATTTTTGATGTTGTCATATTCCTTTATGTTTTAACCATATGTAAATAAACAAGGCAACTACAAGAAATACGAAAAAAGTTGCAAGTAATATCCAATTAAACTGGGCTTTTTTGCTCATATCTTATCAATATGAGCGGATATAACAGGAAGTTTTAAAACTTTCCTTTACACGTCCAAACTTAGTCGGCTTTGCCCGAGAAGTGACTAGTTCTCTGCTTAACAAGACTTTACGACCAAAACAGGGGTTTACGTCCAAACCCCGTTCTAACGAAAACTTTATAAAATTAGGTTATACATAAAGCGTATGCCAGTATACATAAGAATTCCTTCTTTGGATGTTGTTTACAGGGATGTTTGGGTTATGCAGCCACTTTACAGAGTGACAAGGTTCTGGCTCGTGGAAAACGACTATGTGGATGCAAAAGGCGACAGCAGCATGGAATCTGCCATGGAGGTTCTTTATCATTTCAGAAGGGGCACGTCAATGAGCCCTAACGAGAAGGAGCTGAGGATATGGTGGAGGACTGTCCAGAACCCGATTGCGGGGGGCAGGGCGGGAAGCAAGTTCTACAAGCACCACATAGACATAGACTGGAATGTCATACAAATGTATGACATTGAAATAATGAAGGAGGGGAAGAAAGAGACTGTCCAGAAAGGGGAGCTTAGAATCAATATCAGGCCATACATTGAGATGCCTGACATGTCTGCTGTCCCCCTGCTGAAATTTTTTGACAACTGGTTCAGGACAAGGCTGCTGAAAAAAAACCTTGAGGAAAACAAGAAAATGCTTTACCAGGATGCATACAGGCTTCAGGGGATGCTAAAGAAGTATCTCGAGCTAAAGACATTCACCCCAGAGTTTGAGAACCTGCACGAGAAGTTTGAGTTTGTATGATTATTTTTTCTTTAAAACGTCAATTACGCTCAGCCCCTCGTGGGAGAGCAGTATAAGCCCTGTCAGGGTTGCAAGCAGGTCCTTGAACCTTATTATCAAAGAGAGGGCAATGCCTACGCTTGGAACCGCAATCAGGCTGAACACAGAGAAATAGCCTGCTTCCTGCACGCCAAAAGCCGCTGGAATCGGGATTATGGCTACAATGGAAGTTGCTATTATGCTGAGGAGTATTATTGTGACAGAAGCCTCGAAGCCTATGCTGAGAAGCGCCAGCTTATACTGAAGAAACGTAACAGGCCAGCTTAGCATTGAAACAAGGACAGCCTGCACAACCCCTTTTTTTCTTAAGCGCAGAAACTCAACCATGGAATCCTCAACAGTTGCTATTTTTCCGGTAAGTTCCTTAAAGAAGCGCAGCCTGATTAGTGATGAAAAAACCCGGAAAATGAAGGAAATGGGCCCGAGACGGCTGATGAGGGTTGAGTAAAAGACCACTAAAAAAAGGATGGCAAGCAGTGAAATGGTTAAGGCAAAGCCAGCAACCTGTTTTGGCAATGCAAAAAACAGAAGCATTGAAATGAGTATCACTGACATGAGCACGGCATCTATCGACATTCCAAGGGACATCTCTATCAAAACAGAGGAATAAGTGTGCCCGGCCTTAATTCCAAGCTTTTTCTTCAAAAGAAAACCCCTGACAGGCTCGCCCCCAACCCTTGCAGCAGGAGTCAGGTAGCTTATTGCAGTCCCGATAATCCTGTACCTTAAAAGCAGCAAAAAAGGTACTTTGAGCCCCTGATACTTAAGAACAGCGGACCACCTCCAGGTGGAAATGGCATGGAGGACTGCTGTTGCCAACAGGAAAAGCGCAAGGTAAGAAAGCGAGAACTTTCTGAAAGGCTCAATGATTTGGTCAAAACCGGCAAACGCGAGAACAATGACAAAAAGCAAGACTCCGATAACAACTGACGCCGCTGCAACCAGTTTCTTCCTCATCTTTTTTGCCTTTAATATTTTAGCGAGCCTGCAGGGACTTTCAAAGGAAGGTGAGATTTTTGGCAGTTTGTTGCTAATCAACATACCTGTTATTTGTTCGCCTTCTTTTTCGAACCCTGGACCTAGAGGTTAGGAACCTCTCGCGCTGATCCAGCTGCGCCACAGGCTCGTAAAGATGACTGTTTGTTCGCAATTCTTTAAAAACTTTCTTCTCATAAATTATTTAAGCAGCCGATTCATGGCGCTGTAAGATGAAAATAAGCAAAAAGCAGGCGATTGGGCTCTTTAGAAAGCACTTTCTGAGGCTGGTTTTCGCATCTGTCGCTTTGGCAATGCTTTCTCTTTTATTAGGAACCTCTGTCAAAACAATAATCTTCGCCATAATACTTATCCTTCTCGGAGCATTCTCAACATTTTATTTTAATTATGTTGCAGCACCTATAAATTTCGAGCTCGTCAAACTCGGCACCATACTTATGGCATACACCCACGGGATAGCCGCAGGCCTGATAGTGGGAATACTTGGCACTGTATTGGGGAAGGTCATGATAGGAAGGATTGACGAAAAGCTCCCCATCTCGGTGATTGCAATCTCGCTTGTTGCAATAGGCGCAGGGCTTTTTCCTGGAGCGAACATCATGTTCCTGGGAATTGCGCTTACAGGCCTTTACAACATAGCCCTGTTTTCAGTAACCATGGCAACTGGAGGGGATTTGCATTGGAACATACCTTACGAAGGAACAGACTTTGCGATTAACTTTGTCCTGTTCACAAGAATAGCGCCGTTTCTAGTACCGCTTCTGCAATGAACTACACGATAAAGCAGGTTCCCGGAGATTTCCGAGTTGAGGAAATACCTTCATTAACTGGAGGAAATAGGGGGGAATACAGCTATTTCTTCCTTGAAAAAACCGGCCTGAACACGTTTGAAGCCGCGAAAGCTGTAGCGGGGAAACTCGGAATAAACGTGAAGCGAATTGGATGGGCTGGAAACAAGGACAAGGACGCATTTACGAAACAGATGATATCAATCCGTAGAGTAAAAAAAAAGACTGTTGAAAAACTGTCGCTGCGAAATATAAAATTAACCTACCTTGGCAGCGGCGACGAAGAAATAACTTTAGGAAAACTGGCTGGAAATAAATTTATTATAACCGTAAGAAATCTTGGTAGCAGCGACTGCGAAAAAATAAAACGGAATTCCGGATTGCTGAAGGAAAACGGCATCCCAAACTATTATGACGAGCAAAGGTTCAGCAGAAGCAACCCTGAGACAGGAAAGCTGATTCTTGAGGGCAAATTCAGGGAGGCGGCTGAAAAAATATTTGAAACAACTGTTTCTGCTGAAAAACTAAAATTATTGCATAAAAGCCAGCTGCTGCTGTATGTCCACTCTTACCAGTCGCTGCTGTTTAATAAAATGCTTGGCAAGTATATTAAAAGCAGCTGCAGCAACTGTGAAACTCTAAGATACAGCCGCGGCGAGTTCATATTCCCGAAAAACAAGGTTGAAAACAGGAAACTGCCTGTCATTGGCTTCGGGACAAAGCTTACAGGCGCAGCTTCCGAACTTCTTGAAGAGGAAAAAATAACCGCCAGAAACTTTGTGATAAGGCAGATTCCACAAATAAGCAGCGAGGGGACTTTAAGGGACGCTTTTGTGAAGGTAAATGATTTTCAACTCAGCAGTCCAGAAGAGGATGAGCTTAATAGCGGAATGAAGAAAATTAAACTCGGTTTTGCCCTGCCTAAGGGAAGCTATGCGACTGTTGTAGTGAAGGCGTTAGCGTGTTAATGCCTCAACAGCGTCGTAAGCTGTTCTAGGGCTGTGAACCTGTAATACTTTTACTGGTTTCCCGTCACTAAAGACTCTCCCCCTGAAACAATTTGTTATTGCTTTTGTAGCTAACTTACTGCCTCCTAAGGCTATTATTACTGCCCCTTCTTTTTCTGCCAGAGGTATAACATGACTAACCACTGCATTGAAATTCCCTCTTGTCATTAAGTGGGGGCCGGCATAGATTGCAAAATCGCTTGCATGCATTTCCAACCCGGTTGAGTCACAAATCACAGGAACTCCGGACTCTATAAGCTGGGCTCCCAGCCCTTGGCTTTCAACAAAATCTTTGTAAGCTTCTGAGGAGCCTTTCATCCACCTGCTATGGAAAGGGGCGCCTACAGGCAGATATATTGGAGGAACATTTTTCCTGCTATATGCGGCAATAAAATTCATGGCGTTTGCAATTCTTATGCGAGGCCCTGCTATGTTAGTCAGCCTGTCGCTGTTCTCGTTTGTCACATCAACATCAGCGTCAAAAGCTGCGTTTCTGACATGCTCCACGTCAATCCCTGCAACCGCTGCCATTACATACTGGCTCGGGTCAATGACTTTCTCACCATCTCCGATTCTATTGTGCAATAAGGCCCAATTATCCATGATTTTTCCCCTTGAAGCCACATACCTGAACCCAATGCCTCTTGGAAGCATGCCTGCCTTATCAAGGGCAGCATACATTCCCAAAGACTGGCCTGCAGCTGAAACCAAGTTTATTGCAATGCCCGCCTCGGCAGCAATGTATTCCAACGCGTCAGCAGCGCCAATACTTAGAGGATACATTGCCATGTGGGTTCTGCTCGGCTCTTTCTGTAACTCTGCCGGCATACCAAGAATGTTTTCTATTGAAGAGAAACCAGGAATCTCTTCCCTTCCAACGGCGTCTCCTTGCTCAAGCAGACCCATGAAAGCGTCTCTAACACCACTGTTGTCTGGGTGTGTGCTAAGAAATTCTCCACCCATACCCTGTTCTGTTACCCCTTGTCCGGCAAAAAGGTATATGGCGTTGATGGCGTTGATTTTGACTTTGTTTATTCCCATCTTTTCATCCAAAGTATCCGAGTTTTTCAGTTTCCTCTGATTCTTTCTCCCATGAGTTTTTTACTGATGCTATAATCTCCTCTAGCTTGGTTTTTAAACCTTTCCATTCTTCAAGAAAGCCTTTTATGAACTCGGCATTTGCAGCTTCCCCATCGCTTATAGAAACCTCCAAGGAAGCCCTGGTCCAGAACATAAGGC
>JAGVYT010000030.1 GCA_018303115.1 Candidatus Woesearchaeota archaeon
TTTGATGCTTTTGGCGGCTCTTTAAGGCCGATTTCCGGTTCGTGCCTGAAGGACAGGAAGCCTGATCCTGATAAGATTTGCTGTCCCCGCGGCCTTGGGACAGGAAAAGCTTCTGACAACAATGATAATACCGGCAATACAGGTTCTGCAGGTAATGCTGGCAATAACGATGCTTCAGCTAGCAGAAGCAGCGCTTCTGCCGGCAATAATGGAGCTGCTATGGACACATGTGACCCTCCAGTAGAAGGGTATGGCGGCCCAGGGGAGCTTTGCTGTTGGACAACAGATGGAGGCACTAATAATTACTATTGCCATGGTAACGTAGAATGTGAGACAACAGGGCTTGGCTCTCCTACATGTAAGGCATCTTAAAATTTAACTGTTTCTGTAAGTTATCCTGAGAAAAAGTTTTTTACTCTTAGGAACAGCTATTAAGTCCGCATCCTAGTGTGCAGCCGCCTGCATTTTCAACCTTTAGCCATAGGCCGAGGCCTACATGTTCTTGGCTAAACTCCTTTATATTATATACCTCGTCTGGCAGTTCTGGGTGAGATGGCTTGACTGTCAGCCAACCCCTGGTTATGAATACCCATCCTGGTGTTTTGATTATACAATCATTACTCATTTTTTTTATGCTTTTCCCTACCATTGACTCCCTGACTGAAATGAGATTATCGCCATCAACAAGCGCTATCTGGGCTTCATAAAACTCTTGAGTTGGTATGCGGACGATTGCTGGAGAAATTCTTATGCCCTTTCTTTTTATATTATTCGTTTCATTGGAGTCTTTAGCACTGTCGGTTTTTACTTCAATCCAATAAAGGTTTGCTTGGTCATAAGCATGGTTATAAGTATGTATTTGCTCACCCTGCTGTGTCTCACCAGGCCTTAATCCTAAATAGTCTTTCGAAACATTTCCGCCATCTCCGTAGTCTATTCTTACAGAATAAGGGCCTGAATCCCTATCACCAATATTCTTTACGACATAACTTACAGTGATAGGTTTACCAACAACAGACTCTTGTAGTGATAGGTTTACCAACAACAGACTCTTGTAGGCTGGGCACAGTTATACTATCAACAGTTAAGTCTGCAGCTGTTAATTTAAGTACAAAATCTACACTCTTTACCACCCTATTAATGCCAGTAACTACTATCATAACGCCATCATCAAATGTATGTGTGCCTCCCAAAAGAAGCTTATTTGTTGAGACGCCGTTTACGCTGAACACCACGCCATTTACACTGGGGAACTGTGCACTAACTTCATAGTATTTCTGTTTTATTTCAAATTCCCCTCGTTCGTTTTCACTTAAGGTTGCTTTGATAGCAGTTTCATCTACAACAGTTACATCAGGAAAAACATCAGTAAGTGTGAACTCTACTTTAGTCTGAGTGAGTCTAGTAACAGCTAGGATAGGATAACCGCCTAAAAATACGTATGTACCAAATTCTCGCAGTAACCTCATTTGTGCACCATTTACGTTGATTAACGCTCCCGTTTCATCAATGGATACACTAATATCATAATTTTTTTCTTTTGCGCCAGCTTTTCTCATTATGAAGTTTCCTTCGTCGTTATCATTTAAGGTGATGCTTAGAACGTTTTCACCTATTTGTTCAGCAGTAGCAGCTCCGGTGATTTTATTGTCTGCAAAGTCGAAGACAGCCAAAGCCCCAAGAAGGACAACTACTATCAATATTAAGTTCGCATGGTTATTGCTTTTCATTCTCTTTCTTTCCAAACTGGTGGAACTAGTATATAAAGCTTTTTTTTAGGCTCGCCCATTGCCTGCCTGGCTTTTAGCCATGCGCGTCATATAACTGCTTAAGGTATTTTTTCTCTATGAAAATGTGCTGTTTTAGTTCCCGCATCATTTTCTCAACATCAAGAAGCACCCATTTATCGCCATGCCTGTAATGCCAAATGGCTTCATCAGTTAGGTATTGCCAGTCAAAGCTTTTTTCTTTTTCCGCAATTGTTCTGATGTCGTCAAAATCGTTTTTTCTTTCCGTAACCGCTTTTAGCATGACAATGTGCTCTTTGCGAAGCACTTTTAACCTCAGATTATGCTTATGCTTGAAATCATGGACAGCATACACATCTTCCTTCATTTTTGGGCTTAGAATTGTCTTGAATATTTTCCTGGAAAAGATGTCAAATCTGCTATCCTCTCTTCTGTACATGGCTGGCGCATGTTTATCCTTCAGCTTTTCAGGAGCATAGATATTCAACGCGCTTGTTTTCTCGTACCCCAGCCTTTCCAGGGCTTTTATAAATTCTCTTTTCGCAGCTTCTTCATCGAAAACTAAATCAATGTCTTTTGTCTCATCTTTGTATCCGTAGAACATCATGGCTGTTCCGCCGAACGCATAGCACTCAATGTCTCTGGAGATGTTCTTGCCTATCAATGCAAAAAGCTCCATTTGTTCTTCGTATAATATCATGACGCTGCCTTTCTGATGTCGCCTTCCTTAAAGGGTATTGAAACGTTCCACATCTTTTCTATAGCATAAAACACGGGTTCCTCTGTAGGATATTTTTTTATCAAAAATTTTTCCCTTAAAAACTTATGCTGGCGGTACCGCGCAGGCATTTTTCGCACTTTAAAATACAGTCTTGCCACGTCGTAAAGCGCTCCAACCTTCTGCCAGCAGCCTTTTTCCCTTGACAGACGATAAAGCTTAGGCCAGTCCGTAATATGGTTAAACAACTTCATGCTTGCAAGTATCACCCTGAAGCTCTGGGTTTCCAACGCATCAATCAGCGCCTCTTCAGGCCCGTAATTTCCATGCACTTGGTGGTCATACCAAGGCGCCAGCTTCATTGGCGAGTATTTGTTTATGACGTCAAACATTCCCCTGTTCCGCGTTCTCTGCTTTTTTGCAGATACCCTGTAGAGCCTCTTTTGTTTCCCGCCTCCTTTTGTCTTGACATAGCCTTCTTTTTTGAGTTTGCTTAATAGGTTCAAAGCAGACTGCCTTCCAAGGCTCAGAGCTTCAGCTGCTGTTTCCGCAGTATGCATGCCTTCAAGCTTGCGCAGCAATTCAAACCGCTCCATGTAAATTATCTAAATTAACTAATATTTAAATCTTTCTATTTTTATGTTATCCATACTTGTATAACTTGATTGTCTCTTATCGTGGATATTTTGAATTAATCATGAATGCAGCTCACGTTTTCGTAAATTTTATATACCGGACTTTCCAAATAGCAATGTGAGATGCATAAGAAAGCGCAGGGCCTTTCCTTAAACACGATTATAATAGCTATTGTTGTTTTGATAGTTCTCGTTGTCCTTATTATGATATTCACCGGCTATTTTGGGAGCAGGTTTACTCCTGAGGTTACGAGTTGTGCTAATGCTGGCGGTTCTTGTGAGGATAAGGATAGTGGTTGCGGGTTTGATGCTTTTGGCGGCTCTTTAAGGCCGATTTCCGGTTCGTGCCTGAAGGACAGGAAGCCTGATCCTGATAAGATTTGCTGTCCCCGCGGCCTTGGGACGGCGGGGGAAATGGTGGTGGAAATGGTGCTGAACAGAATGGCGATGTTATAAGATGTGACGATGCAGGCGGCAATGCCTGCCGGCAGGCATGTGAAACAGGTGAAACACACATACCTGAAGGAGATGAGTTCTGCTTACAGCAAACAGGACTTTCTCAGTGCTGCAAACAGCCTTAACCATCAAAATAGAAACCTCGTTCTATGCATTTTCAAAGTTTCAGCAAATTTTAAATACTTCCCTTGGCAAGTAATTCTTTATGAATAAGAAGTCGCAGGGCCTCCCGCTGTCCACTATAGTCATTGCTGTTGTCGTTCTTGTAGTCCTGCTAGTGCTTGTTGGCATCTTCACAGGATATTTCGGGGACTTTGTGCCGAGTTTAACCGCAGCTGGAGAGCAGACTTGTCCAGAAGAGCAAATAAAGGATGAGTGTGATGCTGTTCTGGAGAAGCGCGTATATGGCAATTTCGGCGACAGCATTCCTTCGGGCAAGGTTTGCTGCAAGTCGCTACCGGATTGTTCAGAAACCAATCAATTTTGCGTTTTTGAGAGCAATTGCAGGGAGCGAGGCCATAAAATCATGAGGGAAACTACTTGTAAGCAAGAAGGCAAGATTTGCTGCATTGCGGCAGTTTAAGGTGTTTTTTTAAGTTTGTATAATTATGAAACAAAAGCGTAGTGGTAAAAAAAGCGCTGAAAAAGTAGTTCTCAAACTCATCCAAGAGCTGTTCTCAAAAGCTAGTAGTGAGAGCGACCAGAGGCTTGCCGACCGTTACGTCCGCAAGGCCCGCCGATTGGCGCAGAAAGCCCGCATGCCAATCCCTTACGAGTTCAAAAAGAGGTTCTGCAGGCACTGCGGCACTTACTGGACCCACGGGAAAACTGTCCGGGTGCGGCTTCAGAAGCAGAAAGTGGTTTACTACTGCCTCAGCTGCAGGCACTACACCAGGCATCCCTACGTGAGGGAGAAGAAGGCACGTAGGCAAAGCAAGGCTGAATGTTTTTGACGCTGTTCATTACGCTTGCAGCAGGCTATACGGTTGCGATTCAATACTTACTTACGACAGAGGCTTTGACAATCTTGCTCTCCCAAGAAAAGAGCCATGACTCGCGTTTTTTGCTTTAGCCTTTAAATCTTTTCCATACACGCCCTGCCAAACCGAAAGCTTTATAAACAGTTTATACTACCGAAAAGTAACGAAAAATAGGTAAAATTAAAGTGATGAACATGACAGATGAAGTGGACCTCTTCGAGGAGATGCAGCATGAAGAACAGGATAAGGAGATACTTAACGAAATCGATGCCAGGAAAAAGGAGGCTAAGAAAAGCTTCTCTTCTGTAGTGAACAAGAAAAAGCTCAGCAAGCATGAGCTGGACGAAGTAATGGTGTGATTTTTAATCTTTAATTCTAATATTCTATTTATCGTAATAATAACTGCTACTACGACTAAAACATTCCTGCAACTTCAGCTATGCAGCCCTGCAACGCTGCCACAAACAGGTAATTTGACGCTTAATTTGAATTACCCGTAATGTGGCCCTGTCCTAAAAGGGCTTTCTCGCATGTTTATCGCTTCCTTTTATACTTCCTCCCTCCTGGCTCTGCCGTATGTGAACCATAGAGTGGTCATAGAAGTTTTGGAGAACAGGTTTGAGGGTATGCAATAGCTACACGAACAGGATTCGGGACAGGACCTAATTGTGTTTTAAGAACAGCATAAAACTTATTTTTAGCAGCAACCTCTATGAAAACGCTTTAGTTACTTCCTTTTCTTCTTCTTTTTCATAGAGGATTCTTCGTCTTTTTCATACCCTTCAACAAAGCCCCCCTCCCTTGAAGAAATCTCAGCGTCCTCCTCCATCTTGTCGCGCTCATCCTCTTCATAAATGTCCTCCTCCTGCTCAGGGTCTTTTTCTTTTGGCATAATCATCCACCTCGCTATTATTCACACCAATTGCATGAGACCGGCTAAAAGCACATGTCAAAAATCGTTCATGCTCCTCTGGTTCCTCATGTGAAGCCGTTTCCTGTAAGGAGCCCACGTCTTCCTGAAAACGTCGGGATGCTTCTCAGCGTTCTCCTCCAAAAACTTCAGTGTTTTAGGGTCGGTAAGGTAACCAGAGCCAAAATCCCCAACCCTTTTTTTAAGCTTTTCTATTTCAGACTCGCGAATTACCTTGGCAAGGATGGAAGCGGCAGAACACTCAACATGGTTAACGTCAGCCTTGTGCTCAACCACCGCATCAACCTTTTTGTTGTTCAACAGCTTCATTAAATACCTTTTATATTTAACAACATTGTTGCTTGGGCTGTCAATAATAACCTTGTCAGGCTTTAACTCATTAATGATTTTAGCGGATGTGTGAGCTTCAAGCCAGTTCAAATTCAAATCATCTGATTCAAGAGCGTCATCAATTTCCTTCGGCTCAAGAAGTATGATTTTGTATTTCTTGCTGACAGAAACTATCCTTTTATACAATGCTACGCGTTTACGATGGCTTAACAGCTTGGAATCCTTCACGCCAAGACTCTTCAGACTTTCAGCACCCTCTTCATCAACAATAACTCCAGCCATAACCATGGGGCCTATTAAAGGACCCCTTCCTGCTTCATCAATACCACAAACAAGCATAAAACGCCAATAAAAGAATCAGTTTTTAAAGTTTTATCCTAAAGATTTATAAACCTGTCGGAAGTTCTTTTACATCAATAGCGGGATAGGGCAGCTAGGAGTGCCCGATGAAGCTCAAGACCTAGAGCTGCGGAAGGCTCATAAACACTTCTGGTTGAGGGACCCATAGGAAACATAAAGCAACAGCTTATGTTTATGAATCGGTGGTTCAAAACGTTTTGAACGCTGAAAGTCCGCCTCCCGCTATTCCTTTTTTAGGAGTTCGGTGATATGAACAAATTAGCAGCAGTAGCAGCAATTATTTTTCTTTTACAATTATCATTAACAGCGGCGATTGAAGAAAGCCGCGAGACAATATTCGGCTCAGAAGAGCTGCTGATTGGGGTTGAGCTGTCTTCCTCGTTCAGCTTAGTTCCTGAAAAATCCGATTACTCGGCCGGTTACGCAAGGGTCAACCTCACACTGTTTCCGAAGGAAAGCAGCCTGCAGCAGGTTGAGTTCACCAAACTTCAGCCGACACCCGAAGTTACAGATGATTATCTGCTTTTTGAATGGAGCAATCCAGGCACTGGAAAACTGTCTTACAACGTGGCTTCTGACGTGACAACCAGAAATGCGGTTGTGCCTATCACAGCCAAGGTTGGCTTTCCAATCACCAACCTTGACGAAGGCCTGGAAGAATATACCCTGCCGTCAAAAAACATAGACTCTGACGACAGGGCAATAGTTGAGCTTGCCTCCTCTCTGGCTGCCGGGGAGGACGACCTGTTTTTGATTGTATACAAGCTGGCTGAGTGGAGCAACAGCAACATTCATTACAACTTAAGCACGTTAACAGCAGACGTCACAAAGCCGGCAAGCTGGGTCCTGGAAAACAGGGAAGGGGTGTGCGATGAGTTCACCAACCTGTTTATCGCCCTGAACAGGGCTTTGGGAATTCCCGCGAGGTTTGTTTCAGGCATTTCCTACACAGACTCTGAACTGTTCGCTGAAAATTGGGGTTTTCATGGATGGGCTGAGGTTTACTTTCCAGGATACGGGTGGGTGCCTTTTGACGTAACATACGGCGAGTTCGGGTTCGTGGACCCGGGACACATTAAGATGACTGAGGCAGCTGACGTCTCTGACACCACAACAAACTACCAGTGGAGCGGCCGCAACATCAAGCTTGAAACCGGACGGCTAACCCAGGAAATAACCCTAAAAAGGGCCTCAGGGAGAACTGAAAGCGCAGTTTCTGTTTACTCAAAGATACTGAAGGATGTTGTTGGTTTCGGCTCGTATAATATCGAGGAGGTGGAAGTAACCAACCTTAGAAATTACTACACTGTTGCCGAGATATTGCATGCAAACACGGAAAGCCTTGAACTAATCGGCAGCAACAAAAGGGATTTGCTGCTGAAGCCGGGGCAGAAAAAGCATGAATACTTTGTTTTCAAAGTAGATGAAGGCCTTGACGAAGGCTACATTTACACGTTCCCGCTGACTGTCGTATCCCATATTGTCTCAGCAAACTCCAGCTTCAAGTCAAACAGAGATGCGCCAAAGTTCAGCCTTGAAGAGGTAAACTCGCTAAGGCTTGAGGAAAAAGAGGAAAAGGCTTACTCAAGAAACATAAACCTGAAATGCTCAGCTGAAAACGAAGAAATTTACATTTACGAGAGCACAGGCATAAGCTGCGAAGTGAAAAATGCGGGAAATGTGGCGCTTAACAACCTCTATTTCTGCTATGACGGTGAATGCGAGCTGTTCACGCTTGGAATCACAAGAAGCCGGGAGTTTGGGTTTTCAGCCAATTTCACATCGCCAGGCATTAACCGCGTAAAAGTCAAAGTTGACTCTGATACGGTTTCAAAGTCAGAGATTGTTGAAATAAATGTCATGGACGAGCCGTCTGTCATTTTCCAAAACGTCTCGTATCCTGAGCTGGTCTCATTCAAAGAGGTGTTTGAAATATCATTCATAGCAAAAAAGGTCTCTTCAACAACCCCGCTGGATGCGGAAATCGCAATTAAACCGACTAAAGCGGTTTTCAATGCAGAGAAGCTTGAAAGCAGCAGGAAATTCACTGCAGAGCTTTCCGCCCTTGACATGAAAGAGGGACAAAATAATTTAATAATAGCTGCCGAATTTAATGATAGAAACGGAAGACTTTATTCTGCTGAGGAGGAAATAATAGTGGAAGTTGAAAAACCCGGTTTCTTCCAGAAGATTCAGAGGTTCTTTTTGAGACTGTTCAGATAAGCCTGGTCTTTAGAACAAAAACGGCATACAGCAGTTGCAGCAGTATAGCCGCTAATAAAAACGCACCATGCTTTTTGCTTACTTTCCAAACCGCTTCAGGCCATTTCATTCTTTTATTATGAATTACGCACAGGCTGCCGGCAGGAAGGCCGTAAAGAAAAACAAGAGCAGAAATGGTGAAAAGGCCCTGGCTGCTCTGGCCCAGGGAAAAGAAGAGTGCGGCAAGGGCAGGGTAAAAATTAAGCCTTTGCTTTTTCAACAAAACAAAAATTACTGCAGCATAAACAAGAATCCTTACGGCGATGTTCAGCTTAAAATAGTTCAGGAAAACAGCCACGCTGGTTGCAAATATGATGCTTTGCATAAGCGGCAGATATTTGCTGGCAGTGGGCATCTCCTCCCTGGTATTGAGCGCAAGAACAGCCCCCGCTATCACTCCTGAAAAGGCTATTACTGCAGAAAGCGAATATATAAGAAAGCTCATTTTTCCATAGCTGCTATTTTCTTTAATCTGCGGGTGTGGCGCTCCTCATTACTGTAATGAGTTTCAAGCCAGGTTGCTGCAATTTTTTTGGCTTCTTCTTCAGGCGTCCAGTCCCCGCTCAGACCAAGGACATTGGCATCATTATGCTTACGGGAATGCCTCGCCTGCGTTTCATTAACAACTGCAACCCCCCTAACGCCTCTGACTTTATTAGCAGCAATTATGATTCCGGCTGCAGAGCGGCATACAAGAATCCCCATGACGTTTTTCTGCCCAATCCCCTTTGCTTCCCTGCCAATTTTCTCAGCAACCTTCCTTCCATAATCAGGGTAGTCATCATCAGGGTCTAGCTCATAAGGGCCCTCGTCCTTTATATCGTAACCCTTTTCCTCAAGAAACTTCTTAAGAACATTCTTCAGCTTAAAACCGCCATGGTCAGCTCCAATGATGACTTTCATTCAAACACCCCTGCTATTATAATTGCTATTGCTGCGGCTTTTGTTAATAAAGTTTTCCTGTCGATAGCTTCCTTAAGAACTGAAGGCGCGAATTTCGTAAATATGATGGCGTAAAAGAAAACAAAAAGCCCGTCAGCGCTTCCCAGAGTTGAAACCATTGAAACAGGCCCGAGCTTTATCGCATACCAGTAAGTTATGATACTCGCAAAGAAGAGAATGACACCGGCAGGCAGGATAAGCGACAGCTTGTCTTTCCTGTAAAAAAGCCTATGCCGCTTTTTAAACTTAAAAAGCAAAAATGGAACACTGGTGAGCATAGAACCTGCAGAAGTCCAGAAAATTACCGGGAAAAAATCGGAAATTGTGAACGCAAACTTCATGATTACCTCATTGAATGCAAATATAATGCCTGAGAGTATCATAAGATAAAAGGCCGGGCTTAATCTGAACAGGCCTTTTACGCTTCTGGTCATTATAATAAAGCTTCCTGCGATTACTGCAAACATTCCGGCGTAGTGATGAAGGAAGAGCTGCTCCTCCAGAAAGATTCTTTCCAGCACAAGAACAAAGATGGGTGACATCAGCCATAAGGGAATCACGCGCGAAGCCTCTTCAAACGAAAGGGCTTTCATGTAAGAGAAAACAGCCAACCTGAAAAAGACCCCTGCAAGGATGCCGATAAAAATCACAGAAGTGAATATGTTAATAAAAAAAGGAAAAATAAGGAAAGGCAAAAAAACTATAACGCCTAAAAAAGCAGTGAGGTAAATCCAGTCCTTAGCATACTTAGTAAGAAGAACCTTGTCAATAATTATGGTAAACCCCCCTAAAGCAGATGCAAGCAGCGCAAGCGAAACCCAGTCAGCGAATACCACCTTTTCACCTCCACTCCGAATGGCCCCACTGAATCAGAAGGTCAACCCCCAATCTTTGGACCTGGAGAGGAACATCGCAGGCGCCATAGCAGGAGCCAGCCCAGATAATAACACGGGCATCAGTATTTTTCTCTATAGCATCCTGTATCTCAGCAGCCTTTGGCTTCAGCCCGTCAGGAAGCTGGATGCAGACTACTCTGGCTTTTTCAGCCTTAATCTTTTTTACAACATTACCAAGCTCAAGGTCGTATTGCATAAGGAAAAGGAGTCTGCAATTGCTTTTAAAACTTGCCACTAGCTGATTACGGCGTTGTCCTAAATCCTGTTCCTGCTGTTGCCCCAAATGCTCGCTTACTTTCCCCCTCCTCTGCAAGGCAAGGAGGGAGGAGGTATAAAAGGAAGCGATAAACATGCGAGAAAGCCCTTTTAGGACAGGGCCACACAATTAGGCATTGTTGAAAGTCTTGCCTGTTTGCTTCTTTGGCCTGCTATATTTTATCTTTCCCCTTAACCTTTTAAAGGGGAGAGATAAAATTAAAGGCGGCAGGAACATCATTAAAACAGGCAAAATTGACTTTTTCAACAGAGCCCCACACAATTAGAAACATTTAAAACAGAATAAACCAGGGTATTATTTGAATATGCCTTTTGAACGCCTTATGGGAGCCTTGGCTTTCCTGAGCCTTGTCCCCTTTATAATCCTGTACTTGCGCAGGCCTAAGCCAACAGAGCAGACAATACCCTCCCTTATGTTTTTTATTAGCGAAAGGGGCGCTACAAGGTTTCATTCTTTCCTCAGGCATCTTATAAGGAACATGCTCTTTTTGCTTCAGCTGGCTATACTCTCGCTTCTCGCATTTTCTGTTATGGGCTTTTTCATGGAGGTTCCTGCTGAAAAAACCGGCAATACGGTTATTGTCCTGGACGTTTCTGCTAGCATGCAGGCAGAGAAGGACGGCATAACAAGGTTTGAGCAGGCTGTTGGAAAGGCAGGGGAGCTTCTTAATGGGAGGGTGAGCATTGTGCTGGCTTCAAACGTCCCAAGGGTTGTTCTTGAAAGCAGTAGTGCTGAGGCTGCCAGAAAGGTTCTGAGAACTGTAGAGCCTCTTGACACAAGCTCAAATATAGGCGACGCAATCCTTATAGCCCGTGATATACTTGGAGGCAAGGGCGAGATAATTGTCCTGAGTGATTTCATAGCTACGGAGGGCATTGACCCGATTGTCGCAAAGCGCGCTGTCTCCCAGGACGCGTTTGTCAGCTTTTTTAACTTTGGGGGAAAGGCTGAAAACATCGGCATAATTGGCATGGACGTTGACAAGTCAACAACCAGGGTTGTTGTGGACAACTTCGACGGCAGACCACGGGATTTGAAGATACAAATAGTTAACAACGGTGCAGTTCAGGACGAGGCAGCCCTTAACCTTCCTGCAAACTCCATGGATGAGTTCGAGTTTGACACGCTTCAGGGCCAGACTGAGGTAAGGCTTATTGCTGATGATGACTTTGAGGCTGACAACACTGCCTACGTTAGTGTTCCAGCCAACGCCAAGATTAGGACTCTTTTGATAACCAACTCTGAAAATACGAATGTTGAGGCAGCCCTCTCAGCATCGCCTAACATAATTCTGGATGTTGCCAAACCTCCGGTCATCAACAGGTTCAACTACGACGTCATAGTTCTTCACAAGTTTGACCCTAAGCTTATGCTGCCCGGCCATTACAAAGAGGTGGAACGGGTTGCGAAAAATGGGACAGGGGTGATAGTGACAGCGCAGGAGAACCTTGCAGATGCAGATATAGGATTCCTTCCTGTCAAAATTCTCGGAATAGGAGGGGTTTCAAGAAACATAGTGAACATAACAAACTATTTTACTGACGGAATTGATTTTGGCGTTAATGAGAGGTTTCTGACAGCCGCCCCTAAAGGGGGAACAACCACCGTGGTTACTGCCGACGGCAGTCCTGTGCTGGCTTTGGCAGGAACTGATTCCGGAAATGTTGTGTATTACGGGTTGATTGACGATTACAGCAGTTTTAAAAGCTCAACAACTTATCCCCAGTTCTGGAGCAGGCTGGTGAACTTTCTGACTAACACAGAAGACCTCGGCAACTTTAACTTTGAGGTTGGTCGTATTGATGTGATACCGAAACAGACTATAGACACCCCGCTTGGCAAAATAAAGACAGAGCGCCTTCTTTTTGATAAGGCAGGGTTCTACACCTATGATAAGAGAACAGTTGCTGCCAACATGCTCAATGTCAGGGAATCTTCGGTAAGCTCGGAAGCTTCTGTTTTTTCTGAAGAGGAAAGGAAGGTAACTGTTGAAAAATCAAAGCTGAAGGAAAACAGAAGCTTCACTGCCCTTCTGGCGGCGATTGTTGCCGTAATGGTGTTCGCAGAGCTTCTTTACATTAAGTTCAGGGGTGATTTGTGATGGAATTTGAGAACCCCCAGCTTACGCTGCTTATAATCCCTGTGCTTGCGGCGCTTGTCGCGGTGATAAGGAAGGACTTTGGGAAAATGAAGAAAATACAGGAGCGCAGGTCATTCCAGTCAAGGCTCAGGCAGCGCTCGATTTTGCTGGTTTCCCGCTCCCTCATTTTCATATTGCTTGTCTTAGCCATGGCATCGCCATTTTCTCTGCAGACTGTCATTAAAACAGGAGACCCGACTGTAACGCTCCTGATTGACAATTCCACCTCGATGAATGTTCTTGACACTTCTGGAATTGATGATTTGGAAAAGGAGCTTAAAAAAAGCATCCCTGTGAGCTCTAAAACATTTGCGTCAGGGGAAATCTCCGCTATTGGAGACGCCCTGATAATATCTATTGACGGCGATGATAACATACTGCTGGTCAGCGACGGCAACAGCAACCATGGGAGAAGCCTTGGGGATATGCTTGTCCTTGCATCCACCTTAAATGCAACGATTAATGCTGTTGACTTGCAAGTGAATAAAGACGATACTTCTGTTTTGATTCTTGGCCCAAGAATAACAACAAACGCTGAAGAAAACGATTTTGATGTAGCGGTCAGCCAGAATGGCATGGAAAAAGATTACCTCCTTATTGTGTCGGTGGATGGCCAGGAGGTTCTTAGCAGCACTTATTCGGGCAGCAACATGGCAACAATCACAAAGAAGTTTTCTGACGGCTATCACATAATAAAGGCGGAAATTGTGTTAAATGATTTCTTTAAGCGGAATAATGTTTTTTACAAGACTGTGAAAGTGGAGCCTAAGCCAAAAGTCCTTCTTGTCAGGGGCGAGTCAACCCCGTTAAGCGACATAATGACTTCCCTTTATCACACAACCACTGCAACAAGCATTTCAGGAGAAAACCTTGGCAGCTATTCCGCAGTTATCCTTAACGATATACCGGCTTCAGAACTTGACGTTGAGAGGTTAAGCAGCTATGTGATAGACGGCAATGGCATGGTTGTTTTTGGAGGAAAGAACTCATACGACCGCGGCGGTTATAAGGATTCGCTGTTTGAGGGGATGCTTCCTGTCATGGTTGGCAGAGGAAAAGAGGGGGAAAGGACTGATGTCAACATCGCTCTGGTAATAGATATTTCGCAGAGCACAGCTGCCGGATTTAGGGCGGGGGCCAGCTCAAGGGTTGAGGAGGTTGAGAAAGCCCTTGCAGTCGGCGTTCTTGAAGGCCTGAGGAAAAACGACAAGGTAACCGCAATAGCTTTCAACACCCAGGCGTTTATTGTTTCAGACCTTGCAAGAGTCCTTGAAAACGAGGATTACGTTAAAAGCCAGATTTCAAAGCTTGTCTACAAGGGCGGCACAAGGATTGATGAGGGAATAAAGGCGGCAAGGAAAATCCTTGGCCCCTTGGATGGGAGTAAAAACATAATAATATTCTCTGACGGAAAGTCAGGAAGCTATAGCGAGGACCTGCGTGATGCGCAGATTGCCGCAAATGCCGGCATAAAAATCTATACCATAGGTGTTGGGGAAGGCACTAACCGAAAGCACATGCAGGACATAGCAAATGCCGGAAACGGCTATTATTTTGAGCCTGACGAGACAGAGCGCCTGAAGGTTATATTTGGCGAGGCGGAAGAAATGCCGGGAACATCTGCTTTCTCGCTGGAAATTATCAACTCACACCATTTTGTTACTCAGGGGCTGAAGGTTTCTGCTAATGTTAACGGCTTCAACCAGGTTGTTCCAAAGCCAAATGCAGACCTGCTTGTGGCAACCCAGAATAATAATCCCATCTTAACTGTTTCGCGTCTTGGTCTTGGAAGGATAGTCGCTGTATCCACGGATGACGGCTCTGCATGGAGCCCTGAGCTGTTAGCCTCCGGGAATTCAGTTCTTATTACAAGGGCCGTGAACTGGGCTGTTGGCGACTTAAGCAGGAACAAGGAATTTGATGTTGACGTAAAGGATGTTTACCTTGGAGAAGCAATGATGGTAAACGTTATAGCTGGAAGCTTTCCCGAGCACGAAAACATGGAATTCGCGAAAATAGGCAAGAGGCTTTACACAGCTTCCTACGTTCCTGAAGCTGCAGGGCTTTACAGCTTTTTTGACGCGACAGCGGCTGTTAATTATGAAAGGGAATACGCTGCCCTGGGTGTCAACCCGGACCTGGAGCGGGCATTGGGGGTTACAGGAGGAAAACTTTTTAGCCAGAATGATGCGGAAGCAATAGTGGAAAAGGTGAAGGAAGACTCAAAGCGCATAATAGCGAGTCCTGTCTCTTATTCCTGGCTGCTACTCATGGCAGCCCTTTTTGTGTTTCTGGCTGAAGTGGCATTTCGCAAGGTGCAGGAGGGAAAAACAGATAAATAACACCTTACAAAGGTAATAAAAATGGCATACATGCGGAAAAATGTAAACATGCTCCTTCTATTACTGGTAATTATAGTTCTTCTATCTCTGGTTATTCTGACAACATTTTACCAGCAAAATTTCAGGAACATTACGCAGAGCTATGAGACAACAGCGCAGGAGCTCGGTAAAGTAAGCCAGAACTTCAGCAAAAAGCTGCTGGAGCTTAACAATACGGCAACAGAGCTTACAATAAAATCAACAGACAAGGAAAAGCTCGACCAGCTCTATACAGAGCTTACCGCTGAAAGAAACAAGCTTTCCACTGAGCTTTCGGCAACCCAGAGCAAGCTCGCTGGCACAACAGTGTTGCTGGAGGACACAGAAAAAGAGCTCAGCGACGCTAAATACGCCATTATGAAGAATGAAGAAGAGATTGCAATGCTTGACAGCGCGGTTAAGAGCCAGAAAAACAAGATTGACGAGTTGAGGGCAGAGAACTGCGATTTGCATAAGCAGATAGACCCTACTTATGAATGCTAGAAAATGAAAGGTTTTAAGAGCGCCATAGCAGATGTCAGGAACACCCTTAACAAGCTCATAATATTTGACACTGCAATAAATGCCATTCTCATTTTCCTTATTGCGCTTCTCTTGCTTTCACTTCTCAACCTGCCGCTAATCTATCCAATAGCAATAGCAGCAATCTATTTTGCCTATGTTCTGAACAAGCGCCTTAAGTTAAGCAAGGTGCGTATCGTAGAGCAGAAATATCAGAACCTTAATGAGAAGCTGAGGACAGCTGCGGAACATCCGACAGAGGAAAATCCTGTCGTCAAAGAGCTCCATGCAGAGGTTCTCTACGACCTGAGGCAGGTTGAAGAATCCGCTTTTGTCAGCGAGCGGAAGATTTACACGAAAGCAATAACCATAGTGGCGCTTTCGTTTCTGATACTGCTGCTTTCTCCGGTAACTCTCGGAATACTGGACTTTAACTTTAATCTGGTTGACAAGCAGTCGCCTGAAGCAGAAGAGGGCTTTGGTTCATCCGGCTCTGAAAGCTCAAAGATAAGGTTTGCTGCTGGAAGCCAGGACACAGGCCTGAGGAAGAGCGGTGATGACATATACGGCGAGCCTGTGATAGCAAAACTGGGAGACGAGGAAATAAAAATCAGGATTCGCCCGGCAGGCACTGAGCTTTCAATAAGGGAAATTCAGGAAGCAGAGCCTCCTGACTTTTCTGAGTCCTACCCGAGCGAGATACAGGCAGTGGCAGCGGAAAGTTATGAGGAGGAAATCCCGAAACAGGACCTCGAATTGGTAAAGAACTACTTCAACAGGATTGCCCGGGGTTAACAAAAGGGCGATATTGAAAAGTTCCTGCTGACCCGACTCTTCAGACTCTTGCACGCATGCTTTCTACTTTCCTCCCCCTAACCAGTTAAGGGGAGAGGAAAGTGAAGAAGCAACAGGGCAAAGCAGATGACACTGCGAGCCGACTTTTCAATAGTGCCAGCAAAAGGAAACCTTTATATTTCTGTTAATGAAAGTTTAGTCTGTCAAAAGGGGTTATTTCAATGCTAGCCTACAGGAAAATATTTTCAGAGCTTTTTGAAGAGGTCCGTAAGGTCGTTGTTGGACAAGACAGGGTTATAGAGCAGATAATGGTTGCTGTGCTTTCTGACGGGAACGCCCTGCTTGAGGGCTATCCCGGCCTTGCCAAGACGCTTACAGTCCGCACCTTGGCAAAGGTGATGGACCTGAGGTTTAGCAGGATACAGCACACTCCTGATTTGATGCCTTCCGACATTACAGGAACGTATGTTATAGAGGAGCATGACGGGCACCGCGAATTCAAGTTTCACCCAGGCCCTATATTTGCGAACATAGTCCTGGGCGATGAGATAAACAGGGCAACCCCGAAAACCCAGTCTGCTTTGTTGGAGGCAATGCAGGAAAAGCAGGTTACTGTTGGCAACACAACTTACAAGCTTGACAGGCCCTTTTTCGTGCTGGCAACTCAGAACCCCATTGAGCAAGAGGGCAGCCTGGCACTCGACCAACCCGTATTTGTAAACGGCTCCCTCAAGACAGGCAGACAGTTGCTAGCAGATAAGTGCAAATGCCTTAAGGAGGACGAAAAAGGGATTAAGCTTTACGATATAGATGCCTGGACTTTTTCCCTTACAACAGAAGGACGGCTGGAAAAGCGAAAGTGCCTGCTTTACACTCTTCCATACGCTGGCGAAATGGTTACCATCACTACCAGAACCGGTAAAAAACTCAAAGTGACTAAGAATCATCCCTTCCTTGTTAATGAGAAAGGCATTCTTGTATGGAAAAAGGCAGAGGAACTAACTAAACAGGACTTTTTGGTTAATCCTGCCGCCCTTCCAATGCATATCGCTTCTGTTATGAACCATGAGGAAGCAATTTCTCGTATGAAGCAAAAACCGCTCCTTAAGGAAATACCATTTGATGCAGATTTTGCTTTCTGGAGCGCCTTTCTTCTTTCAGACGGATATATAGGCAAGAATTGCGTGGAGGCATGCCAACGCAATTACCCTGAAGTCATTGACAGGTTTGTTGAAGTCTCTCGAAAATACGGTTTCAACCCAAAGGTTTCTGAAAATAGAGGATGCCGTTATGCTAGGGTATACTCCAAACCGCTTGTTGAATACCTCTCCATTCGTTTTGGCATAGGGCACGGAAAAGACAAGGGCATACCTTCATGGTTTGTGAGTTTGCCTGAAGACATGAACAGGGAGTTTCTGCGCACGTTTATCTCACTTGAATCTTCGTTGCGTGACAACAGAATTACGTTTACGCAGAAACTTCAGGAAAACGTTAACATCATCTCTTATATGCTGCTGCGTGAAGGCATTATCTCGTGGATACGCCATGACGGCAGAATTTTCAGGCTTAAGATACAAGGAAAAGATGCCATAACCTATCTCAGTAAAGTAGGATGGATTTCTAAGGAAAAGGCTGCAGGCATTGATATGGCCCGCATTGTTAAATCAAGCTTCCGAGTAGTTCCAGTTAACAGGAAATACTTGCTAAGGCTTGTTGAAATTCTCGGTTTGAACAGCTTCCACACATTAAAAGTAAGAAAGGACATAACTTCACGCCAGTGGTACGGCAGCTATAAGGGAATAAAGGAAGGCGAAACTGTAATGAGCGTATCTTCCCTGCAGAAACTTGTTGCAGACGTAAGACTGGAGTTGACATCAAGAGAGGAAGCAGCCTTCACGGATTACCTTGAGGCAAATCCGCGAAGCTTTTCTGCTGGGATAGGATTGTCCATGACAACTATAGCAAATTCTTTGGATATTTCAAAAAATCAAGTTTGGAGTCTTTATAAAGGGAACGCAACACAGCAGGCTCTCCAAATAAAGTCTTTCTTAAGAGAGCAGTATACTGTGCGCCTTGAAGAGGCTAAGCAGCTTCTTAGCTACTTTGAAGGACTCCTTAGCGAGGACGTATTCTACGATAAGATAAAATCCATTGAATATTCAATCTCTGAGGGGATGGCGTTTGGGCTGACCGTGCCGAGTCTCCAAAACTACATTGCTGGTTTTGGAGGATGCGGTATAAATCATAATACATACCCGCTTCCCGAAGCCCAGTCTGACCGCTTTTTGCTTAAGATAAAGGCGGAATATCCAACTTACGACGAGGAGCTTGAGATTGTGAACAAGTATGCGTATGAGTATTCTGAAAGGCGCCTTAAGGTTGTCATGAGCAAGAATAATTTGATTTCACTGCAGCAGCTTGCAAGGCAGGTTCCTATAGCCACTGACTTGAAGCAGGAAGTTGTTAAGATGGTTACTGTCACAAGGAACAAGAAGGACATAATCGAGTATGGCGCATCCCCAAGGGCTTCAATAGGGCTTGTTGTTGCGGCAAAGGCGCGGGCTTTGGTCAACGGAAGAAACCATGTCAGCGCTGATGACATCAAAGTGATGGCGTATCCTGTGTTAAGACACCGTCTGATACTTAATTTTGAGGCTGAGAGGAAGGGCATGACCACCGATGATGCGATAAAGATGCTTGTAGATAAAATACAAAAATGATTGAGGCAGATTTCTTGGAGGAATTAGACCGGTTTCATTTGATAATTAACAAGCGTGTTACTTCCAAATATTTCGGAAGCAGGGCTTCTGCAAACATAGGCAGGGGCGCGATGCTCAAGGACTACCGCATATATTCTGAGGGGGATGATTTCAGGCAGATAGACTGGAAAATATACGCCAGGACAGACCATTTATACATAAAGAGGTATGAAGAGGAAAGGAATATGACTGTGCACGTCATAATAGATGACAGTGCAAGCATGAACTATGGCAAGCCCAAGAAGTTTGATTATGCTGCCATGCTTGGGGTCGGGTTTGCTTACCTTGCTTTGAAGGACCATGAGAGGTTTCAGTTTGCCACTTTTTCGGATGAGCTTGATGTTTTCCAGCCCCGCCGCGGCTTAAGGCACGTTGCGTCAATGATAGACCACCTGAACAAGGTAAAAGTAAAGGGGGCATCAAAGTTCCTGGATTCTATGATAAAGTATCGCAAACTTTTGGGAACAAAGTCCCTGATAATAATAATATCTGATTTCCTTCTGGACCCGGAAGAGATAAAGGAAGCCCTCTTAAGGCTTGGAAACCATCACATAAAGCTCATACAGGTCCTCGACCCGAGCGAAAGGGAGCTTGAGATTTCGGGTGATGTAAAGCTTCAGGATGCAGAGACAAACGAGGTTCTGAGAACCTACATAAGCCCCCGTCTAGTCTCGCAGTATGAGCTTCAGCTTGGCAAGCACGTTACAAGCCTTAACAAGACCTGCCTGGACCTTAAATCAGACTTTTATCTCGTAACAACCGATACACCTTTGTTTGACGTTTTCTACAGGATTCTATCGTAAACTTTTTATAATTTGGAGTATTCCGGTCATTTATGGTTGGCACTGACGCTGGAACTGTTGCTATACTTGCCCTGCCGGGGGGGAAAAATTACGTTCCTCCTTTAAGGATAGCAAGCTGTAGATTAATGCAGGTATTTGAGGGACTAGTCTCTAAACGTGGTTTGCGCAAAACTTTGGAGCAACGTATAGGTGACGCGAGCCCTGCCACCCTGATAACCACACTCAACTCTTCAGGTTATTCCTGTGCAGAGCATCTTAGTGGAGAAAGAGGGGAATGGGAAACGTATACTAGCGGGGAATCAGCAGTGGCTTTTCATCATAATGGAGGAATAATTGATTACATGCTCATGCCAAAAGAAGGTACTAAGTTAAATCTTGGTGAAATGCGCTTTAATTCCGGAGTTATAAGTGCACGCTTGATAGACGACAGAGCTGGCCCATTAATAGCTAATTTGGAATCTGTATTCGTCGCATTGTTAGGTGTTGGTGTTGGTGCGTTTATTGGAGTTGTTTTGTGGCCATCGATTGGTGCAAATTCGTTATATTATGCGATTCCTCCGGCTGGAGCACTTTCTCTAGGCAGTCTTGTTGTAAAGGGGGTTGCTGATTCTAAACCCGTATGGAATGCTGTTGATAATATGCTAAATCGTTCAGCTTATTATTTCGGTAGCTCTGCTGCTATGCGGGTAGTTCTTGAGAATACAGCTAATCCCTAAGTCCCTTCCCGCCAGCTTTCAGAATATTTCTTCTGCTCAGGGCTCATGCTGTCAATCTCCACGCCCATCGCTTCCAGCTGCAGCCGCGCCACTTCGTCGTCCTTCTCAGGGGGCAGGGCGTGAACGCCGGGCTTAAGCCTGCCCCGGTTCTTCACCAAATGCTCGCAAGCCATTGCCTGGTTGCAGAATGACATGGCCATTATGGCTGAAGGGTGGCCTTCGGCGGAAGCCAGGTTTATCAGCCTGGCGTCTCCCAGAATGAAAACCTTTTTGCCGTCAGGCAGCGTAAACTCGTCCATGAAAGCCCTTATTTTTCTTATTGTTTTGGCTTTTTTCTTAAGCTCGTTTATATTTATTTCCGCATCAAAGTGGCCGGAATTTGCTAAAATCGCACCATCTTTCATCAGCTTCATGTGTTCAACATCAATTACCTTTTTGTTTCCTGTTACCGTGACAAATATGTCCCCCTCTTTTACTGCTTCTTTGAGTGGCATAACCCGATACCCGTCCATTACTGCCTGTAACGCCCTGAACGGGTCAACTTCGGTTACAATGACATTGGCGTCCATTCCCTGCGCCCTTTTTGCCACTCCCTTGCCGCACTCGCCATAACCGCAGACAACAAAGTTTTTGCCTGCTATCAGGATGTTGGTGGCTCTCAGAATCCCGTCTATTGTAGACTGGCCTGTGCCTTTAACATTGTCCATCAAATGTTTTGTGTTGGAGTCATTTACCGCTATTACAGGGTATTTTAACGCGTTGTCTTTTTCCATCGCCCTTAGCCGCAATACCCCCGTGCTTGTCTCTTCTGCGCCTCCAATAATATCCTTAATCAGTTCAGGGTGCTTATTGTGTATCTCGGTAACCAGGTCACATCCGTCATCAATCGTAATCTGCGGCCTGAATTCTATGACTTTGTTAATGAATTTGTAGTAGTCTTCCTTTGTCTCTCCTTTGTAGCCAAAAACCTTCACCCCGGACTTTGCCAGCGCTGCAGCAACGTCGTCCTGCGTTGAAAGGGGATTGCACGATGCTATGGCAACCTCTGCCCCGCCTGCGATGAGCGTCTTGGCCAGCACGGCCGTTTCTTTGGTGATGTGCAATGCCATGCCTATCCTCAGCCTTTTGAGCGGCTTTTCCTTCCCAAACCTCTCCCTTACCTTGAGCAGCGCGCCCATCTGGCTTTCCGCATATTCTATGTTCAGGAGCCCCTGTTCTGCAAGCTTGAGGTCTTTAACTGTGTAGGTTTCGCTTGTTTCCATGCAAAAATCAAACAGGAAGGTTTTTAAATAGTTTTTGGAAACACCCCAGAGAAGATATTTATAGTCACTCCGCAGTAGATAAAAATAGAAACATTTATATATGGGTGTTTCCTTTGGCAGGCAGTTAATTTAGAGGTAAGATGAGAAACAAGCTATTAGTTGCGCTTTTTGGAGTTGTTTTCATGCTTTTAATAGCGGCAGCTGCAATAGATGCTCCTGAAGTTTCAACTGATAATACTGAATTAAGCTTTAGCATAAAGACGGTTGCTATTTGTGAGGAAAAGCCCGGCTACATCCGTTGCCATGACGAATTGGTGGTTAACTGCGGGAATGAGGAATACATCCTTCCCAAAGGGGCGGAAACTGTGAATTGCGGAGATATAGCTTTGCAAATGCCTCCTATAACCGCATTTGCCGTGTTTGATAAAGACTGGCAGGACCCGAGGCTTTTCGCAGGATAGGGCTTTGTCCGGTTAGTGTCTTAAAACGCTGACTTTTCGGTCACTTCAAGGACTTATCGGACAAAAGGCAGATATTTTTTAAATTTGGGCTTCTCTACTTGCCTATTGAAGTGGTGAAATGACATCTGCTGAGAAACTTCACTATGATAGATTACAAAGTGCATTAAAACAAAGGAAGTTAATACTATTTCAATATTCCTGCACTCAAATAAAAAAAGAGAATGTTAAGATAACAAGCGTCTTTGCTCTGGATTATTTTTCAGATGCCGAATGGTATAGGTTGGCATCTAATCCTTTACTTCACAGAGATGTATCTGGATTTTTAGCTGAGAGGAAAAACTACTATTTTGCTTTCTGGAATTATAATCCTTATTATGGGTTTGGAAAGTTTGATTTACGTCTCTCCGAAGAGGATTTTGGAAAACTTGAAGAACGTTGTATTGATTTGGACGCTGCTTCTCAATACTATGGTGAGAAAATGAAACAAGGATATATCGGTAAGATGAAAGGCGGTCTTGATAAGAGGTATTATTTAGCGTTATTGAATAATCTGAATTTTCAGAGAGATGACTGGATAACAGGGAAACACGAAGCAAATATAAGAAACTTGCAAGTGTTAAAAGGTTCATCAAGAGCAAAAATTCACGTTATACGAGATTTGATTGAATTAATGCAGAAGAAAAAGCTTCTTGTTAAACTTGATACTTCTTTCATTAAAAAATCAAAGAAAATTGGAGGAGTTCCTGCATTAATACGGATTAAATTGAAATCTCGGTGGGAGATAATAGAAAAAATATTGTTGTTTGTTCTCGGAAGTATTGTAACTGCATTAGTTCAGTTGATTTTTGGGCTTTTCTTTCATTGGTTTTGACATCAAGATACGAATTCTGCTTCTATTCCTAAAGTGTGCATTTCCATAATTACGCAGTAAAGATTATGGCATATCACTTTGCACAGAACCTCATTAACCTGTGCTGTCCATGTTTTGCTACGGACACAGTCGCCGAACTTGCTTTTAATCATGTGATTTGTGGCTTCAATATTGCTTCGTTTGTGGTAGTGCTGTAAAAACTCCTCATTGTTCAACATGAAGTAATGATACATTTTCTTCCAAAGCATACCGTTGCCTGAACTTTGACTATTGCTCTTGAACGGTATGAAGGCTTTTGCCCCCACGTCTTGAATGGCTTGCAGATTATCCATGCTCAGATAAGCCTTGTCAGCACTTACTTCTGCCATGTCAAAATTTTCGGCAGTAGCCTTAACCAATTCAGGCAATTCGGGGCAGTCATTATCAAACTCGCTGGTAATCTTAACGCCGGTCACGATGTTGCTTTTAACGCCTGTCACAAAATGAGCCTTAACCCAACGCCTGCTACTTATTTCCTTACCATGTTTGAACGAATACCAACGCTGAAAGTTAGTCGTGCCAAAACCAGTAGAATCTATGGCGAAATCGTGCTCAACAGTTCTTAAAGGCAAACTGGTAAGCGTCACCATTTGAACCAGCAAAGGAGTTAAGTCCTTTTTCTTGAAGTAGTCAAACATAGTATTGTAAGGTATCCTTTTCGTTATTAACTCATGTTGCTGCGCTGCGGTCATATCGGTATTGAAGCGTCTGCCAGAAAAGGTTCTATAAACCTTGAACACCATCGAAAAGACGGTATCGCCCAATGGTGCTGATGGTCTGCCGAAAGAATAAGCAGGGCTTCGGATGTTGCTTGTAATTCCTGAAAGCAGCTTCATAAACTGCTCTTTCTCTACCTGTTGGCTGATGTTGTAGTTGTGCCAATCTTGTGAATAGGTCTTGCGGACTGTCTTGGTTATAGTGATATTACCTTCCACATCAACTTCCTTTGTTACTGTCAATTCTACCGCCCAAACGTGCTTACATTTTGATTTTCTCTGTTCATAATCTGGACAGGTGCAGCTCTGCCCCGAAACCGTTGCTAATGACCAAATAAGCCCCATTCCCGCTTTGTGAAGGGGACTGTCCAGCCCTTCTCGGTCTTCGTTATCCTGCTGGTCTTTGCTATCTCTACACCTTTCTGCTTCCTGACTTCAATTTGTTCCGGATTCATCTCGGCATCACCTTTCTATGTGTTATTGACAGGTATATACTATCTACTATATAAACATTTAGCTTCTACAATAGATAGATATTATATTGATAATAACATATTCTCTTTAACATTATGTAGATTACATAATACAAATGCTTATATACTGCCGCAAACATTATATACCGTATGACGCAAGGAAAGACGGAGATGGAAAAAGAAGGTGTTGGTAAAGACGTTCTAATTAGAGGTCACAAGTGTTTTCGCTGCGGTCACGCTTGGCGACCATATGACCTTGACAAACCGCCAAGAGTATGCCCTAAATGCAAATCACCTTACTGGGACAGACCGAAAGTAAAGAAGGGTTGAAAATTTTACGAAAAATCCAGAGTTTCCCACTGGACATTCCGCAAAGTTTTCAGCGATGACAACCCACTGGACACTGGACAAGTGCCCACCCAAACTATTTAAATGAGGAAAGAAATAATGGCACAAGCTGCAATTTCCCAGAAAAAAAGAAAAGAGGGCTTGGTGTTCAACGTGAAACCTTATCATCAGACAGTACTTGGAAAAACATTTTTTGGTGATTGTTCTCAAGAAACTATCTTGCTAGAGAGAAATAGTTTAAGAACTTTTTTGAGTTCTTTAGAAACCGGACTAAGCATAAAGCCGAACGCTAGTTTTGCAACTCTTGTAAACTTCTCAAATTATGAAAATCACCCGATTCACAGATGGTTTAAGTATAGGGAAGGTTATTCTATTAAGCTTGTCAAGCAGTTTCTCCAGAGAGACGAAACGTTAGTTTTAGACCCTTTTTGTGGTTCAGGCACGACACTTTTAGCTGCCAAAGAAGAGGGCTTATCTTCAATCGGATTTGACATTAATCCAGTTTCTACGTTTATTTCAGAAGTAAAAACTGCCGATTATTCTGAGGAGGATATTATAACCTTACGAAAATTGATTGGAAAGATTTTAAACATGAGTGTTGAGAATAAGCTAGACAAACCGGAACTTTCCATAATTGATAAGGTATTTAATGAAGAAATCTTGAATGTTTTACTCTGCCTAAAAGAAGCGATAAATGAAGTGAAGGAAAAGAAGCATCACGATTTTTTAAAATTAGGTTGGCTTTCGATTCTTGAAGAAGTTTCAAATGCTCGAAAAGAAGGAAATGGCATAAAATATAGATTTACAAAAAGAACTCCAAACGGTTATGTCACGCTCCCTCAAAAGGAATGGGAAGAAAAAGCTTTTGGAAAACATAAGAAAAACTTTGTTTTTGATGCTTTGAAAGAGAAGTATAGTGAGATGTTATATGACATAGAACATAGTCGGTTTAAGACAACTAAAACTCTCATTTACCAAGAATCTGCTCTGGCGATTGATAAACACATAAAAAAAGGCACAATTTCCACAGTAATTTTTTCGCCCCCTTACGCTAATTCCTTTGATTATTTTGAGATATTTAAAGTAGAATTATGGATGGGTGATTTTGTTAAAAACTATGAAGAACTCAAAAATCTACGCAGAAAAGCATTAAGGTCAAACGTAAACAGTGAGCTAAATTCTTCTGGAACTATTAAATTTGCTGAATTAGACCTCCTTCTCTCCTTCTTAAAAGAAGATAAACTATGGGATGATAACATAAAAAAAGTTTTGTACGGTTATTTTACCGATATGAAAATAGTTTTAGAAAAAGCCTTTGAATGCCTAAAACCAAATGGTGAATGCGTAATAGTTGTTGGTAATTCTGCTTATGGCGGGGTAATAATTCCAACCGATGCTCTACTTGCACATATTGCAAAAAAAATCGGTTTTGAAGGCGTAGAAATAAACGTTGCCAGACATTTAACAACAAGCTCACAACAAAAAGTAGAACTGACCACTCTAAAGGAACACTTAAGAGAAAGCGTTATCGTCATGAGAAAACCTTCTAAAGAATCTACATACACAAAAGTTGTGGAATTACCGCAATTTAGCATCCCTAAAGGGAAAAAATTCATAATCACCAGCAATAACGTTTCTTACCTTACTCATGTCATACACAAATACCCGGCAAAATTTATCCCACAGATTCCACGTTGGGCAATTTCAAAATATGCTTCAAGCGGCAAATGTATAGTTTTAGACCCTTTTTGTGGTTCAGGCACGACATTAGTAGAGGGCATCTTATTAGGGAACAAATCTTATGGGATTGATATAGACCCCCTTGCAAGACTAATAAGCAAAGTAAAAACAACCCACTTAGAAAAAGAACGATTAGATACAGCTATACAAGATGTAATAAACAGATTAGGCATAAAAAAAACGGCAGAATTTAAGCCTAGCATTCCAAATCTTTCACATTGGTTTTCTAACGATGCCATAAAAAAATTGGGAATTATCAGAGATGTTATTGAAGAAAACAAGAGTGATAAGGATATTTATGATTTTCTCATAGTAGCTTATTCATCTATAATTCGGAGAGCTTCAAATGCTGATAATCAGTCACAAAAGACTTATGTTTCTCATACCAATATTAAAGAGCCAGAAGATGCTTTTGACTTATTCAAAAGAAAGTTAGAACAATATTCTGTTCGTTTACAACAACTTTTTGAGTATGTTCCTCAAGGAGCAAAAGCACATATTCTGGAAAAAAGTAGTGATGCCAGAAATTTTTCGAGTCACTGGATTAAAACTGGTTGCCCAAAAGTGGATATTGCTATTACCTCTCCTCCTTATCTGAAAGCTGTGGATTATGTTTATACTCATATGGCTGAGTATTTTTGGATAGGTGACCTTTTTGGGCTTCAAACAATGAAGCAGCAAAACAATTCAGAGCAACAATATATGGGAACGAAGAGAGTTCCAGTAGCAGACTATTCTACTAGATTAGAAACAAATTATGATTCTATTAACTTATTAACAGAACTGGTGTATAAGAAAAATAAGAAGTTTGCATACGTTTTAGCTAAGTTTTTTATTGATATGGAGATGAACATTAGAGAAGTGAGAAAAGTATTAAAGGATGGTGGACATTACATCATAGTAATAGGAAATAATAAGGTTGCTGGTGTGCCCATAAATTCAAACAAAATAATATCCGAAATAGGCATTAGAAATGGTTTTGAATTAGAAAATATGTTTGCATACAAGATTAGGAATAGATATATGCGATTTCCACGTAAAGGAAGGGGTGGGCTTATAACCGAAGACTGGATAATAGATTTGAGGAAAGCTTAACTATTTCTAAATGTTTTAGTCCTATGATACGAGATAAATTCTTTTTTCGGCAAGAACCGCTTAGGCATTTTTATTTTCTGATTTTGACTCTTTTCTACAGCTTCTCTTAGCCTATGGCTGGCAAGATTAGAAAACGCTGGGGAAAGTGTAATTTTAAGTTCATCAGATAAAGTGAAATACCCTTTATCAAACAACGAATGGCATAGTGGACAAAGACAAATTCCATTATAAGGATTAGCTCTATGTCCTTCCCTTTCCTCCTTTTCTGGGTATTTTTTAATATGAGCTGCTTCTGTAAATTCTGGCGCTCTGATGTCGCATTGTGGAACTGCACAAATATAATTGTAGTCTTCCCTAACTTTTTTAGACCAAGCGTTTTGCTTTTTCCTTTTTTTAGCCTTTCCATACTCTTCCGGCACTTTATAATCGCCCTGCTCTATTTCTGTTGACTCTTCTTCATCAATTAAATTTAATACTTCAGAAACAATATCTTTCTGAGCTAAAGGTAAGGTAGCTTCTATATCCAGAACTCCTTCTGTTATTCTTGTTAACTCTGCTAAAATCGCAGATTTGTATGAGTTTCTATTATCTAAACAATCATCTTTGATTTGCTTCCAGTCTGAATCCGTAAGATTGGTTTGTAAACTTGTATTCCTGACTGCGTGCATTAGTATTGGAAATTTATCCCCTATTTGGAAGTGATTATTTATTTGTTTCAGAAAGCCAGCATTAACTAAATCTTTTAGCCAATAACTAAGATTAGAAACGCCTATAAGCCTTTCCAAAGCACTTTTTGAGATATTCCCGTTCTTGTCTGCAATTTGAAAAAGCTCGATAATAGGACGATAATTAGTTGTAGGATTTATTGAAATTCCATTACTATCAAATGAATAAAAAATTAATGCGGAAGCCAAAATAAGGTCTTCTAATCTGTCAGTGTAATTAGCAAGGTTAGCCCCCCCATTCAAAACTAAATTTCTCCAAATTTCACCCAAACGTGTCCATTCAAGCGGGCAGACATTTTTGTCCTTTAAAAAACCGAATCGTATAAATGCACGTATCTTAGTCTGCATCTGGGAAGGATTAACTCCTATTTCTCCTGAAAAAGCGATATTTTGAGGGTCGTCTTTACTCCCAGACCACCTTAACCCAGCATACTTCTTGCTAGCTTCAACAAGCGTTACAATTGACTGACGTTCATGTTTACTAGAACTTACTCTGGAATGAACCCAATTACCAGTTCCATAACTCATTGTAGTTTTCCTTCTTTTTTTAACTTAGCAACACAACTCTTACACATATTATATTTGTAATACCATTTAGCCGTATTTCTAATTTCATCTTTACAACTTTTGCATATTTTCATTAAGCATTTTCAATTTAAATAACATATAAAAAGCTATTGCAAAAACTACTATTCGGGCAGGTTGGCTACTTCTCAGGCAAACCAAGGATAGGCAAAAGATTTATAAATTCTTATTATGATGAAAGGTTGAATGCCAAAAAGAGAATCAAAGAGGCCTCTGCAGTTCAATAATGCATGGCGTAAAATCAGCCCCGAAATGAGGGTTGCCGGCTTTGTTATAATCATTCTCGGAGTGCTTCTTGCTTATGACTTCATTTTAAGCCCTGAAGAGACGGCTGATAAGGTTTCCAGAACCACAGGGAATATTGTGGCTGAGGTGAAGGAAAAGGTTGCTGAGAAGCGGGAGCCAGAGCCTGAACCGGTGAAGCAAGTTACAGAAGTGAGGATTTTAAGCCCTCCAAAGGGCTCAACGCAGAGCGGCGACTTCACGGTTAAGGTGCAGGTTCCTTCAGGCAGCGCTCTGTGCTATTACCAAATCAAGGACTCCGGCTCCACGACATGGGACAGGCGCACTCGAAGCTGCGGCCAGGACGTGGTTGTGAAGGAAGTTTTCTGCAAGAGCGGGGGAGTGAACACGTGCTATGTTTATTACGCTGCGTCAAGCTCTGACGGCAGTGCGTTTTTAGGAAGCGACGAAGCTTATTACAGCATAGAGTAAGTGCTAAACCCCGTCTGCAAATTTCTTCGCATGCTTAAGTGTTTTGTCATCTCCCTTTTTCTTGCAATAATAGCCGCAAACGCGCTTTTCCTTGTAGTAAACTGCCAATGCGCAAAAGATTATGGCTACCCCTGCCAGCTGTAAGTCTCTTGCAAATTCTTTATAAAATCTCAGCATGCTGTCAAAATAAAAGGCGATTATAACAGCCTGTCCAACAGCCAGCAGTGTAAATCCTATGGCAAACAGCAGCCAGACGTTAGTGGCTTCTTTAGTGGCAAAATAGCTTTTCAGTGCTAAGCCTGCAGCTGTTAAAAAGCCCGCAAGGCCGACCGCAGCTAAAATTTCTATAAGCGTCATTTTTTATTTTCCTTAACTGCAACGTAAGCAGTAAACCCGAATATTACCGCGCTCAATGCGGTGGAAGCATGCATGATGAGTTCTGCATACCCGTATGAGTATAAAACTGAAAGAAGCTCGGCCAGGAAGCCTATAGCCAGCAGCCCGCCAGCTATCATGAAAAGGTTCCAGTGAAAATGCGAATGCTTGCGCATAAGCAAAAAATTGAAGTATAAAACCCCCAGGAGTAACAGGATTGTTGGGAAAAAGCCCGGATATCTAAACATCAACGCATCAATTGCCATTTCCCCTTCCTATTTTCTTGTTTAGCTCGTCTATCTTGGAAAGTTTTTGCTTGATTTCAAACAGCTCAGCCTCTGCAGCATCCTTTTCCCTTAAAAGACTGGATTCCTCGTTCATAAGCTCCTCAAGCCTTGCCTCCACCTTTAGTATGTCCTTCATGCGCTCTTCTGTTTTGTGCTCCTCTTCCTGCGTTGTCTCCAGCTTGCCTTTTACTTCGTCAAGGCGCTGCTGTGCTTCTTTCTTTTTTTCATTTAGATTCAGGAGCTGTTCATTAAGCTCGTTTATGGTTTCCGTCAGCAACGTCTCTTTCTCAGCCTCTTCATCTGCCATTTTTATGCCTCTGCATTGATTTTTATTTAAACTTTCTTGTTTTTCATGTCTTTGAGCATCCTCTCTATCTTTGTTTTGTCGCTGATGTAGGCTCTTGCGCTTATCATGCCTGACTCAAAGCTTTCCTCAAGCACTTTAAGCTTCTTTTCAAGCTCTTCCCCGCTCAGCTCTTCCACTCTTGCTTTCCTGGCAGCTTTTTCCCTTAAAATCCCGTGGTGCTGCAGCAAGTCAAGAACAGAAAGCGCTATAAGCGCTGCAACCATTATCATCAGCACGGCAGTTGTGAAGAGTATGATGTTTGGTATTGCGAACACGCTCTCTATGGGCCTTTCCACAACCTCAAACACATCGCTTCCGAGCCCAATCACGCCGTTAGATATCGCCTCTACCGTAAATACATACCTTCCAAGCTCAACATCCTCAGGCAGCGTCAGCTCCCTTACAAAGCTCATCTGCGTTTCAACAGCAGCAGTGGTTAAACCAGCCGCTATTGTTGCGCCTTCAGAATCTTTTATTGAATAGCTTACCTTCACATCAACTTTCCCTGTTCCCTTAAGGTTGAACAGCCTTATCTCTGCAAACACCCCCTCTCCCGGGAAGACTTTTGAGTACCTTTGCGGAATCTTTATTTCAACGTCAAACAGCGGCTCTTCTGATTCGTATTCCAGCACAATGTTGGCTCTTTTCTCAACCCCGCCTCCGCTGACTACTATGTTGCCGCTGTAAAGCCCGGCTTCTTTCAGGCCGGAGCCAAAGACTATGATATCAAAGCTCTTTTCCTCTCCAGCAGCAATATCCATTTCAAGCTCGCTGACACCGCCTGGCGTTATGACAAAATCAGCCACTCTGCTGAAGTCAATGAGCAGGCTAAGCGTTTTTGTTCCCGTGTTCGTTATTATAATGGTTTTTTTGGCTATGCCGTCTCCCCTCAGCGCCATTCTGATTAAGTCCTCGCTCAGGTGGAAGTCAGTTACTGGCGTGATTGTAGTGAATGCGCCTCCCCCGCCGCCTCCCCCGCCGCCTGAGCTTGCTGGCGCTGCCGCTGAGGGGCAGCTCGCTGATTCAGACGGCTTGTTGTCAGTTGTTCCGCAGTGGCTTGAGTCAGTGCATGTTCTTGTCCCGCAGCTGTTTGCTGAATCGCTCCAGCCAGTGCAAGTCCAGCTTTCAGTGCAGCTCGTGCTTCCAACAAGGGAAAACAATTGCTCTGAGGTGTTGAAGCCGTAAAAGGTCGCGGTTGTGCCGCTAACTTGCAGGTTGAGTTCTGTTGTCTTGTCCTCGTAAACTCCGCTCACTAAAAAGTAGAGCGTCCAGAACTCATAGCTTTCATTCACCTCCATAGTTACTGAAACGTTGGTAAAGGACTCATCAGCAGATATTGTGAAGTTCTTTTCAAGAAAAGTGCTGTTGAGCCTTGTTATGTTCTCAAAAGACAGAGTAGGAGGGACAACATCAAATATGATGGTTGCAGAGCCCGCAGACAGGTTCGCTTCCCAGATAACCTCATTTCCGGCAACTGTTGCGTTTTTTAAGGTTCCGCTTTCGTTGATTGTTATGTTAAGCGGGTTTTTGAACCCGAAGGAATTTCTTTGTATGGTTATATTTTTTAAGCCGCTACCGTTGTAGGACATAGGGACGTTAATGGTTATGTTGGATGTCGTGTTCACTCCAACAAAATTAAAGCTCGGGGCGTCAACCTGCTCTTTCTGGCTCTGGTTTACCTGCACGCCGTGTATGCCTATTCCAAAGCCGAACTGCTGTGCCTCTGAATGCGCTGTTAAAAGTAGGAAAATGGCAAACAAAATTAAAAAGACAGGGCTACCTTTTGCGTTTCCTTTCATTTCTCTTATACCACGCATATCCTATTACGATTAAGAGCAGGACAGCCCAGAGCATGCCGTTTTCCCTCATGTAGCTTCCGAAGTAAACCTTGTCCGGGTTCTTAACTATTTCAACCTCCAGCTTCCTGTTCATCGTTAAACCGACAGGGAGGCCTCCTGATTTGCCGCCCCTTACGCTATACGTAACTTCATAAACGTCTCCAAGCTCGGCATCTTCAGGGGGGATAATGTTGAAAGTAACCGGGAAGTCAGTTTTTCCGGCCGGCACTGCATAACCGTCTTTTTTGTCCGCTATCTCTGCAATCCCGGCAACGCTTACCTGAACGTAGGCGTCGCTTTCTTCCACGTTCTGCAGCGTTATTGTGTATGTTGCGCTCTTGCCTTCCTGAACCTTTAGGGTGTTGTCTTCAAGGTATGGCGCTCCCACTGCAATGGCATAGGAACTGCCAGCCAGCATCAGCATCAGAATTGCTGCAACGCATAAAATGTCAGAATTTTCCATCAGTCTATGACTGACGGCAAGCTTCGCTTGCTGTTGGTATTTTGCAGACTGGAAAATTCTGAGCACTCTGAGCACTAAGAACCACCCGTTACAATAGTAACATAATCCCACCCGTCTCTGACGGGTGGTTCTTTAGACCTCATAACCCCGATTCTTGCGCGCAAGTTTTTAAACTTTACTGCAAAAATGTTTGATTAAGCGTCAGACTGCTGTAGTGTTGCTGCAGGAAGTTATTAGCCGCAGTAAAGAAAATCAGCACGTTTCTACTCTGCCAGTATTATCCATCTGTGGTCTGGCGACAGTGACGAGTTGTATGTAACATCGCTTGTCAGCCCCTTTCCGGCCGGGATGTCTACATAAACATACATTGTCTTGTTTGCCTGGCTGATGTCTAGTCCTGTTTGTCCTGGAGCTGAGGGCAGCGTTATTGACAGCCCTTCGTTGTTTGTGAATTCGTAGTTGTCTGATATGTTTATCCATGTGTTGTTTTCAAGCCCCGCTCCAAAGCCGCTTCCTGTTGATGCTGATGTGTTGAAGCTGAAGTTTGCGCTGCCCCTCGTTCCGGAGGTTTCCCCGCCGAGCATGAAGAAGTCTGTAACGCTCGCGTTCAGCAGGCGCGGCGTGAGGTTAAAGTATGTAAATGCAAAGTTTCCTGTGTTGTTCAGCACCAGTGTTATTTCGTTGTTGCTTGTTCCTATTGCTGCTGTCAATGCGAAGTTGTCATTTACAAGGTCTATCGCTGATAAGCTGTTTACGGTAAGGTTCTGGCTTGAGTTGTAGGATGCGCTGCCTTCGCTTGAGGATGATGCCTTGTCAGAAATGCTTGCGTTTATTCTCCAGAGTGCGGAAGCGTTGTCGTAGAACGTTACTGCAACTATGCATTCATAAGTTCTGTCCTGGTTGCCGTTGAATGTTGCTACGGCATCGCAGTTTCCTGTGTCATTGAACCTGCTGTATTCTGCTGTTTCTCCGGGCAGGAAGGTTATGTTTGCAATTACCCTTGAGATGTTAATGCCGCTGTTTGCATCATCCACTCCGTCAGCGTCTGTAATGTTAAACCTTACTGCAACATTGTTTGCACTGCTTGCCGACACAGGAGTTATTGATGCAGCGGTTACGTTGTAAACCGTGGGAGAGTTTGTTCCGGTTGTTACGGATATTGAGAACGATTCAGTAACCTTGCCTGCGTGAACCAGCAATGGCAATGATATCAAAATAAAGAGCAAGGGCAAATACACAAAAAAAAGGCGTTTCTTTTTTGCACTATTCACCATAAGGCCCACTCAACTCAATCTTCGTATCCTGCTACCGTTATTTGTATACTGTTTCCCTTTTTTGGCTTTTCCTATATTTAAAGCTTTCTTTTTTGGGAGTGCTGTAGAAAATCTAAAGGTTTAACTACTCAGCCAGCCCTAAGGCTGGACTGAGTTGGGGAAATCAAGAGGCGATTTCCCATGAAAAAGAAAGAA
>JAGVYT010000031.1 GCA_018303115.1 Candidatus Woesearchaeota archaeon
TAAGGATAGTAAATAATCAGCCAATTCTTTTATTTTCTTCAACCCATACATCATAAGTCTTTGAATTGATAAATCTATTTTTATCTTTTAAGATTGTTTCATTTAATTTTCTTTGCTGAGGATTAAACAACCGCCGGTCAGAGACCGGCGGAATTAATTAGCAAATGCCGCTAATGTTGTTTGATTCTTGTTGCTAAGCGGGCTTAACATTCCGTACTTCTGCTTTCTAATGTACCTTATCGTGCCTTCAACGTCGCGAGGACTGCCCATAAAGTAAGCAGGATTCCATAAGCCCGACTTCCAGAATAATCCGCCCTCGTGCCGAGGGCGTTTGAGTTCTGGAAAGAACTCAAAGAACTTCTTCGCTGAGTAACCGCGAAGAAGTTTCGCAACTTCCTCTCGCTTGTACATCCCTATATCAACGAGAAAATGCACGTGATTATTATCAAAACCCATTTCACCCAGCACGATACCGTACTGGTACGCTGCTTCAAGAAGCAGCGCGTGCATCGCTTCACGATACATCTCGTCATCAAAAATCGGATGACAATACTTCACCTTAAACATCGCGTGCAGCCACGCCTCGCCAACCGCAGAGCTATACCTAACCGGATTTTCCTTACGCATCTCAACCACCTCGTAGAAAGCTTTTTATTCCCAGTCCCGCACAGCTCACACTACACGGAACTAGTTTTTGTTTGAGGGCAAAATACGCTCCCTCAAACAAATTCTTCAAGAAATTAGAATTTTTCGTAGTTAATATTTTGAATCTGAACGTCCCATTGAGTTGATTGTTTAGTTATAACATTAATCAGAATAGAGGGTATATCTCTTGCTTTTATCTCATAATTTTGAACATCTGTAAATTGAGCATTTTTCTCAATCCTATTTTTTTGAACAGTAAATTTCTTTGCTTCTGTATTTGCAATTATGAATAAAACATCATAACTCAAGAAAGATGAGTAATCATTCCCAGCATTAACTACGTTTATTGTAACTTTGGGTTTTGCTATGACCGTATCAGGATTAATTACACCGCCACCAATAAATACTAAGCCTATACTAATCCAATCAATCCCGAAATCTTTGTTTGAAACCAATACACTTATAGAAGCTGAATTCTTTGTTTTTGGGTCTGGGTCTGCATTATCGTTATACCTATCGTCATCTGTATTAAGTTTCAAAGGATTTGTACCAGAAACTTTAACTTCTTGGTAATCATTTAGAGTATCACCATCACTATCATATAGATTAGGGTTAGTTCCAAGTTGTTTCTCTTCTATATCAGTAAGCCCATCTTTATCACTATCCAAAAGAACACATTTGTTATTTTTACATTCATAATCTGCTTCACAAAGTTTGGCTGAATATTCCCCTTCGAAACAACATTCATAGGGACAATTAGTTTTAACACATTTGTTATTAATACACTGATAATTGCTACCTTGGCAAACCCTGCTTTCATAGTTTGGGTCATTTATACAACACTCAAATGGACATGATTGTTTTTGACCAGTTCCAGTAATTTCTCCTGTTATCGGGAGTTTTTGAGAACCTATTAAATAGCTTACTACACCCACAGCAATAACGGCTAAAATTATGACTCCAATAATTATGTATTTTTTAGGAATTGTTACAGCTTCTTTATTCTGCTCTGTCATATTTCAAAGTTATATCATCAGATTTATAAACATATTTATTTGGCGCCCGTAGTCAGCGATTGGACTTAACCGTTCATATACGCAATTGGCTGTTTTTTGCTGGTTTTGGGGTTTGAAAGGGCTCTTTTTTTAATCTCGCAACCGCATTTTCCGTCATTTCTGCTGGGGAGTGAACAGAGCGGGATTTGTTCACTTTATTGAATATTTTCGTATCTCCGCAACTAGGCTGTTTACGGTTCGCTATAGCGAACTTCATTTTTCCCCTCCTTAACTTTCCGAAGGAGGGAAGAAATGAACTTGAGCTTAGCTCAAGCGCAAACAGCCAAAAGCAGCTAGCTGCGGAGATACTGTATTTAGCGATTTATTTATAAAGAAAAGGGATAAATTCAACTTATTGAACATGAGATTGGTGAACTGGGGCTGGGTTGCTTTTGCATTAGCGGCGGTAGTATTTCTTGCAATAAAGATAGATGCTGCAGGCTATGCTGCAAGTGATGAGAACACGTATTACAAGATGGGGCAGCTTATTGCTGCCGGAGAAGTGCCTTACGTTGACTTCTTCTTCGCCCACCCGCCTTTGCAGGCTTACATGTATGCCGTGGTGTTTAAGCTCTTCGGGTTTAACCTGGGCATTTTGAAATTTTTATCAGCAGCAGCAGCCGTGATAGCCGCATTTTTCGTGTTCAGGCTGCTCAACGAGAAGTCGCAAATTGCCGCAGTAACCGCAATTTTATTATTTTTCTTCACCCACGCTATCCTGCTTTTCACGAGTTTTCCGACAGGAACCGAGTTCGTGATGATGTTTTCTGCTGCAGGATTTTATTATTTCCACAAAAAAAGGAGCGTTGTTAGCGGCGTTTTGCTCGGCTTCGGGGCGATAACAGGGCTGCTTGCGCTCATACCCGCTGCTGTAATGGCAGGGTGGCTTCTTATCAGGGGATTGGGGGAGTTTAGGAAGTTCATGATGGGCTTCCTTGCCGTGTTCGCAACGGTAAATGCGCTGTTTCTGGCAATCACGAGAGGGGATTACGTAACCCAGACTATAACGTATCACCTTCTCAAGCCGGAAGGAGTGTTGGACAAAGCGGCGGTAATCACGAGGGTTGTCACAAGGAACTGGCTTATACTGGCTGCTTCTGCAACAGCGGTATTTGCCAAAAGCAAGTTCAGGAGACAGGTTGCTGTGCCTTTTTTCATAATAGCAGCCTGCGTCGCAGTGTTTTTGTTTATGAAAACCTTTTTTGACTACTACATACTCAACATGCTTCCCTTTCTGGCAATCCTTGCAGGCCAGGGAATCAGCGGCATTATCGAGACTTTCCGGGTGAGAAGGGTTTTAGCGTATGGCTCGGTGCTGGCGGTAATGGCAGTAGTTGGCTTCCTGAATTACGGCAGCTTTGCAGCGAATGATGCTTATGATTTTGAGAATGCCAGGGAAATTGCGAATTTTGTCAAGGAAAACTCTGATGAAGGCGAGCTGGTTTTTGGAGAGGATGCTACGGCACCATTAATATCGCTTCTATCCGAGAGGGGGATTGCGCTTGATTTCGTGGATAGCAATGACTTAAGGTTCAGGACAGGAATGGAAGATGCTGATAGCGTTATAAACAAGCTAAGGGGCAACCTGAAATTCTTTCTTGTGAGAAGCCTTGATTTTGGAGAGGGCGTAAAACTGGGGTATGGCGTGGGCACGCTTCCGGAGTTTGATGCGTTTATTAAAGAAGACTGCGCTGTTGCCAAGAAGTTTGAAACGCCGTGGAAAGGCAGGGTGAAGGAATACTACGTTTACGACTGCGGCTGAAACAGTATTTTTCTTATTAGTTTTAGCTTTAGAAATATAAGCAGCAGTAGCAGCGACGTAACTGCGGAAATTATCGCCCCTATGGTGAAGCTTTTTGGAGCGTACCTGAACCCTATCTCTCTGTCAGCAGAAGTTACCTCTGCAGCCAACAGGCCGTTGTGCGACTCAACACGCCCATTACTCGCTTTCCACCCTTTGTAATAGTTTTGGTTTATGACAACAGTGGATGTTCTGTTAATCTGTGCTTCAGCAAGGTCAACTCTAACTTTATTTGGAGAGAAGTAGCTCAGGTTAAGGCTCTTGTTTGTTTCAGCAATGTAGGCATTCCCGATAAAGCCTGGGTAAGGAATGCCGTCGACAAATTGAGGCACAGCCCTCGTCACCAGATGAAGGCGCTCGTAGCAGTTTAATGTGCCAAGGTTCTGCAAAAGGTTGGGGTACTGGGATGAATACGGCTCTGAAGCGTAGAACTGAATGAAATCCGGATTGGCTGTTTGCAAGTTTTTAAGGGGAGTTAAAGGAAAGGCTGTTGAAACTAAAGGCAGGGATACAAACAGAAGTTCTATGGTTACAGCTACGAGCAAGGCTATTGAAACTATTTTTTTGCGGGGAACACTCATGGTTGTCAGGGTTCTTGCTGCCAACAGGGCTGTTATGAAAACAAAGGGTATGATGAAGCGCGAAGGGCCGTGCAGCGAGCTTAGGAATGGCAGGTTTCTGAGGAGCTGCCACAGGGGTATTGGCGAACTGTTCCCTAGGCTCAGCAGGAAGAAGAACAATGCCAGCAACAGCAGATTCCAGTTCCTCTTGTAGTTAATAAGAGAAAGGACAGCTAACAAAAGCGTAATGATTCCAATATAAGCAGAATATTCGTGCCACTGCCAGGGAACCAGCCCAGAAAGTGTTGCCACTTCCTTTTCCCTGCTTTCAGGGGTAAGAGAGCGGCCAGTTGCCGCATCATTTTTTACAATATTTTGGGAAGGGAGGAGAAGGGCTCTTGCAACGATTCCGGCACTAGTCAACTGCACGTCCTTCTCAACAGGCACTCCTGTTGTAAAGTCAATGACAGGCAGCACTTTTACTGCTGCCAAAAGCATGGTTAAGGCGAATACGGCAGCTACGACAAGTATTGGCTTCAGATTCCTGCTGCTTATAGAGGATAAAAGCGAGTAAACGCCTAACAGCAGAACTGAGGCGTAAAAAGGATAGACGCCTCCTGCAAGGAACATACTTGCAAGCGTAATGGCTGCTGCGACAAGCCATTTCCTGCTTTGCAGGGATTTAAGGTAAAAAAACAGCGTCCAAGGCATGAGCGCAAAGGGGAAAAATGTTGTGTGCCCCACAACAACCCTGACGGCATACCAGCTGCTGAGCATGAAGGCAACAGCAGCCAAAGCAGAAGGTATGGGCGTTATGCCCAGCTTTTTAGCAAGCAAAAAAGTGCCAAAAAGCCCAAAAAACATGTATAGGATTGCCTGCAGCTTTAGGCCTGCAACAGCCCCGAAAAGCAGCACAAGAAGAAAAAATGGCGATAAAAATGCAGACTGCGGATTTGCAAGAAGGGGGTTTCCGCCGCAGTAATGTGCATTCCACAAAGGGAACTGGCCGTAATCCAGAATGCCAATCCTGGGAGAAGCGTGGTAGAACAAGTGCTGGTCCCAGTCATAGAGTCCCCAATTGCCAAAAGACGTGAACACAGGAAAGAAGAAAACGACAGAAACCGCAGCAAAAAAGGCGGCAGCGGGCAGGTATTGTTTATAAGACATCAAAAACGAAACTTAACAGCTGTTGTTTTTATTGTTTTTGGGTTTGACAAAGTCTCCGCTACCTGTTAAGTAAACTTTCCAAGTGCCCATTTGCTGGCTGCGGTTCTCTTAACTTAGCTTCTCTCCCCTTAACTTGCGTAGGGGAGAGAAGCTAACCAAGCAAACAGTTTTGGCGCAGCCAGCAACAGCAAGGTGGTGCACACTTAACAACTTGACTTAACACTGCCACTGCTCATTTTCTACTGTTTTGAAGAAAGGCTCAGGAACAAAAGAAGAAAGAAAAGATGCAACTCTAGAGAAATAAGAAATAAAGAGTTTAAGAAAAAAAGGAAAAAAGTGGCTTTTTTCAAGCCACGTTATTCTCACTCAGTGGTTGTTGTTGTCGTGGTTGTGGTTGTTGTGGCAGCGGCGGCAGCGGCGGCAGCATCGGCTTCAGCCTTAACATCAATTGCAGCAACGCTTATGTCACTGAAGCTTGTTCCGCTAACTTCTACTTTCAAGCCCTGCAGCTTTCCGGCAGTTTGCCAATCTTCATAGTTGGCAACTACGCGAGCCGCTCTCCTTGTGTCTGCTGCTTCGTAACCGGCTACCAGCATTGCAACGTTGCCGTTTGCCTGCTCATACAGCCTGACCACGGCCTTTCCTACTGAAAAGTCCTTACCGCATGGTTCTGGGAAGCCCATAACCTCAGCAGCAGCAGCATTAGCGCATGGACCACCAACAATTATGGCGTTTTGAGCTGCTATGTCTGTAATTTCACCTGCCAGCTTAGCAGAGCCAACCGCAATAGGCTGCGTCTCATAATAGACAATCTGGCCAGCTTCTGTTGCCTCACCGGTGCTTATAGAAGCTTCTGGGGAGGTTATGTAGATCAAAGGCAGCCTCTGGACTGTCGGATATTCAATGGTCAACTTGTCAGGCGAGTTTGTTGGATTCTCCCATTTAATCTTAGCACCCATTGTTGTGTAACCATAGTTGGTGTTGGTCTCCTCTTCTGGCGAGATGTAATTTTGGTTTACGTTTGACGTGTCTTCTGAAAACTGCACCTCAGCGCTAGCTGCCGAAATGTTGAAGTCAATCGGAGATGGGGCTACGTTATCGTAGTCATCTGCGTCAACAGTCTGGAAAGACACTTCAATGTGGGTAGGCGCCTGGACTGAGCCAAGCGTAGCGTTGAACGGCACCGGCTTTATCACTATCTGCATGCCAGCACGTGTAGTTACGTTGATAACATTATTTCCCACTTCTGTGCCGTTTCCAGCGTCAGTTTCACTGTAAACTATCTCTGACAGTGAACCATCACCGTCCATGTCAACAAGGATGTCGAAGTCGCCTGAAGTGCTGAGCGAAGCGTTGTAAACATTGTAGGTTGCGCCGCCAAGTTGTATGTTGGCTGCTGCTGTCCCTGTAAACGGCACAGTCAGACCGGTTGCTGCCAAAGGCCTCTCAAGGGTTTCCCCAGAACCAACATTCTGGAACTTTATGACAGGCGAGCTGTCTGAAGTTGCAGAAGAGCCCTTATACCTCAAAAGGTATGTTCTCCTGGAGCCCTGCTGCTGGCTCTTGTCAGTTACAAGGAAGTAATCATTCCTCGTAATAATTGCCGTATTGTTATTGCCAAGAGCCCCGTTGTTTTCAACTAATATAAGGTCGTCGTTGTTGTCGCCAAGCTTCAGGGTTGTTCCTGTAGAGGTGTATGCCAGCGGGATTGATGCTGACTTGCCGTCCCCATCAACAAATACAATATCATACTGGTTTGAGCCAGACGTGTCAAGCTTGTATGTCTCAACAGGCACGTTGTCCAGTCCTTGGTATTCTATATCCCAAGCGTTGAGAAGAACTTGCGGCTCCTCAAGCTGCCCTGATAGCTTTCCACCAGCCGGGATGTAAATATCGTCGTCAGCTGTTATGTTCAGCTCTATAGTGTCTATCTTGAAAGTTGTGTTGTCATCAGTGCCCGTTATAGTAACTTTTGTGTCGTCTATCTTTTCCGAACCTACTTCAAGGGTCTGTGAGCCAGCACCTGCCGCGTTCACGTCAGTGTCCTTCAAGAAGATTTTGTCTGCTCCAAGGTAGAACTCTGTCTTTCTGACACCCCCTGCGAAGTCCTGCACTGAGATGTCCTTTATACCTACCTGAGACTTGTCTGAAAGCGTATAAGTGTCGCCTTCCTGAAGGGAGTCTGTTATTTCGCCGTTTATGACGAACTTGGTTGTTGTAGTGCCGACGAAGTCCAGCTTCAAGTCATACTCTTTTCCGCCTATTGTGTAGGTCTTGGATTCGCCTTCGTTAAGCGTGTCCTGCACAGCCCCTCCCATAAGGGTGAGTTCTGCACTGTTGCCGTTAGCGCTTGACCTTCTAGCCTTAACTATTGAAAAAGTCTTGCCAAGCATATTAATTGTTTTTCCTTCCATGCTCCACAGGTATGTTCCTGAAGTGGAAGCGCTGCCTGCGCTGTCAGTAATATCTGACTCGGCAGAGGAAGTGAATTCCAGGCTGTATCGCGCAACGCGGTCGTTGTTCTTTATATAGAAATAATCACCCGTAACATCAGTGTCAGGGTCTTCGGCAAATGTAACTGAAAGACTTGCAGGGTTTGTTCCGTCCTGAGCGTTTACAGGGTCAAAGTATAGGTATTGGTGGTAGTCGTAGTCTCCTTTTGCGTTTCTGAACGTGTCGTCTGCCAACAGGCCAGTCAATTCATCATCTGATATAAACGTTGTAATGTTTCTTATGTTTTCAGAGACTAAACTTGAGCCTGCTCCCACGCTTTCTGACATTTCAAGCTTCTTTGAGGAAGTTCCGATTCTCCATGCTTCTCCGCTTACAGAAATTTGCGAACCAGCTGATGTTGATACGGACTTCTTAATCCTGGATGCAAACTGGAGGCTTGTAGCGATGTCAACTGAGCCGAGAACATCTGCTGCATTAGCAGCATCTCCAACTACAAGAATGCCGTTGAACTTACCATCTTTTACAAATGGCGCAGGGTAGCCTGCCAGGTCAGCAGCTGCACTCGCGCTTAAGACAGTAGCGCCAACCATAACTGCCCCTGTACTAAGAGCCATAATCTTTTTAACTGTTTTTATCAACTTCACAATAAACACCTCCGTGTTTTTTTGTTAATTATTATAGACGCATGTATAGCGCCATTCTCTCCATGATTATGGGAGTATATAAACTTTTTGGTTTCGTGTATAATGCAAAATATATTTTGTTTTAATGCTTTTTGCCCGTGCCGCCAGCAGTAGCACAGCATCGGGAATTGCATGATATTGAAAAGGCTTCTTTATAAAGATTTGTGTAGTGGAAGCAATAGGTTTAGTATTGTTTCTCGTCGAGACAAGTATAATGTTGGCATTGGACACTGGGCATATAATGATAGGCTATTATAATAGGCTATTAAAGCGCTGATTTCTTAGCCAAATCAAAAAAAGATGCATCGCCAAACTACAGGGTTTTTATTGAAGTTGTTGCCAGCCTGTCAGAAACGGATAAGTTTTTAAAGGGTTTTCCGTTCAAGAACTAGGAAAAACTCGGCAGGACAGATAGTAAGATGCGGGGATGCCGGAGTGGCCAAACGGGGCAGATTGTTCTAAACCAAGTTTAGAATAAGTCTAAGTTTAGGCCAATTCGGCAAAGACACAGCTTTGCTGGAGCTTTGCTGGATGTAAGATACCTGTTAGCTTAGTGCTTGCGTGGGTTCGAATCCTACTCCCCGCATTTCTATATATAGTATGAGCAAAATAGCATGAGCAAAAGGAACCAAGCGGCTCTGTCCCGAATCCTTGTTCCTGCTGCCTTCTCTGCACACATTTTACTTTCCCCCCTCTACAAAGCAAGGAGTGGAAAAGTAAAGAAGGAGAGCTACAAAAGGTGCAAGCAAAGTCTCAGGACAGAGCCGAACCAAGCTAAACATTTTTAAACCAGTGCCTTTTTTCGTGATTTAACATGCCAAAGATGCTTGAAGTAAGCCCTAATGAACATATAGAAAAGGTAGCCTGCGAGCTGGAGAAAGAGCCTGAAATCAATGCCCCTGCGTGGGCTGCTTTTGTAAAGACAGGAAGGCATAAAGAAAGGCCTCCGGTAGGGAACTGGTGGCATATAAGGGCAGCTGCTGTGCTGCGCTCAGTTGCAAGGCTCGGCCCTGTTGGCGTATCAAAGCTCAGGAACAAATACGGCGGGAAAAAAAACAGAGGGCATAAACCAGAGCATTTCTATAAAGGGTCGGGGAGCATTGCCCGCAAGATACTCCAACAGCTTGAAAAAGCAGGGCTGGTAAGGCAAGCTGCAAAAGGCACGCATAAAGGAAGGGTAATAACAAAGAAGGCAGCCAATCTCATGAACACAATTGCCCTCAGCATGGGCGCAACTAAAACCGCAGAAAGCGTTAAAAAGGAATCTAAAAGCAAAGAAGAACCTAAATAAAATGGCGCATTACAAGCACCCAAGCAGGAAGAAAAGGCTGAACAAAAAAGCCTCGCAAACAAAATGGGCTCCATTCTGGACGGTTCCGAAGATATACGGCAGGGGCCGTCGAATTCATCCGGGAAGGCATACTTCTGTCAAGAGAAACTGGAGACGCAACAAGCTAAAGGCGTAAAATGGCAGCAACTGAAAGAACTTACACGATACCCCTGAGAAGGGAGGTGGCCAAAGCCCCTAAATATAAGAAGGCAAAAAAGGCAGTGAGCGCTGTAAGGGAATTCGTTATCAGGCACTCCAAATCCTCTGATGTAAGGATAGGGAAGCACCTCAACACAAAACTCTGGCAACATGGAATAAAAAATGTCCCTCATGCGATAAAGGTTAGCACATTAAAGGATGACAAGGGCACAATAATGGTTGAGCTTTTCGGCGCCCCTAAAGAGGCGGAAAAAGATGTGAGCGCAACTAAAAAAGAAGCTGAAGCAACCGCCACTCCTGCAGACAACAAGAAAAGCAACAATAACGGCAAACAGTAAAATTCTTTAACTAACCGCTATTTTCTTCTGCTCATGAAAACACTGCTGCCTTTTGAAAGGTTTGAAAGAGAGGTTATTGTCAAGAAAGAAGCTGAAACAAGCAGCAGCTACGGCTGCAATCCGGAAAAGAGAAGCGCCAGCGAGCTCATTAACTTCGGCATAATAAACGTTGACAAGCCCTCCGGACCAAGCTCCCACCAGGTTTCAGCTTACGTAAAGCAGATTCTCGGGCTAAAAAAAGCAGGGCATTCTGGGACTCTTGACCCAAAAGTAACTGGAGTCCTGCCGGTTGCATTGGGCAGGGCTACGAGAATAGCAGAGGTCCTGCTGACAGCAGGGAAAGAATACGTGTGCCTGATGCAGCTGCACAAGGATGTTGAGGAAGCAAAGCTGAGAAAGGTTTGCGAGGTCTTCACAGGAAAGATAAAGCAGCTGCCTCCGGTAAAAAGCGCGGTTGTGAGGAAAATCAGGGAGAGAAAAGTCTATTATATAGAAATAATCGAAATCGTCGGAAAATACGTGCTGTTCAGGGTTGGGTGCCAGGCAGGCACTTACATAAGAAAGCTTGTCTCAGACATCGGAAGTAAAATAGGAGGGGCGCACATGGTTGAGCTGCGCAGGACCAAGGCAGGCCCTTTCAAGGAAGAAAACTCTTTCACGCTTCACGATGTTATGGACAGCTACCATTATTACAAAAATGAAGGCAATGAAAAATACATAAGGAATGTAATACAGCCAATAGAGGCAGCTGTAGCGCACCTTCCAAAAGTGTGGACAGCTGACAGCGCAGTTGACAGCGTCTGCCATGGCACAAGCCTCAAGCTTCCGGGAATAAGCAAATTTGAAAGCGGAATAAAAAAGGGAGACGTGGTTGCGGTGATGACGCTGAAAAACGAGCTTGTATGCTACGGAACCGCAGTCATTGACTCGGGAAAAATGGAAAGCAGCACAATGGGCGTAGCAGTAAAACCTGACGCTGTTTTTATGGAGACTGGAACCTATCCCAAGAATGAAGCTAGACAGTAACGCCGTAATGCTCTTTCAGCCCACTGTACATGGCTGCTTCAAACCTGAGCACCATGTCAAGATGCCATAATGCAAAGGTTTGGAATGCCGCCTTACCCTTTAGTTCCTTAGGAAGGCCTACGATATGCGTATCCAGATATTTTTGAAGCTCTGTGCCTCCAGAGTAAAAAAAACGGGAAAAGGCATCGATAGGTGAAAAAAGGTCTTTAGTGAATTTAGTTAAGGTAGCTGAATCAACTTCTCCAGGCACAATTTTCCTGAACACCGTCAGAACCTCAGGAAGGCCAATTTCGCAACCCCTGCTCTCTGCAAGTAAGCCCGATATCACGCTCGTTAGAAAATTGTTTTCAACGTTTTGCGCAGGCCACCCGTTTAAGCTTCTTACCGCTTTTATGCCCTCATAAGTTCCAACAAGCCATCTCACCAGATAATTAAGAGTGTCCTGCTCAAAAAATTTAGGAAAAGAAGGCTCTGGACTATCTGCAGAAAGGGCGTATATACGGCGCACTTCTTCCTCAAGCCCCTCGACTGGCTCAGGCAGGGATGAAAAAGCCTCGTAAAGTTCATTGACGCCCATAGCAGAAGCTGCACAACCCCCACTTTATAAACCTTTCGGTTTGTAACTACTTACTAGTTACACTAATCGGTAAAGCCAACTATCGCGTGTTTCGTTTCCTTTTTACTTCATTTCTCTCCCCCTTGCAATGCCAGGGAGGAGAAGAAATGAAACGGCATGCCACTAAACTTGACATTACACATTAATCTACTGTGAAGAGGTTTGAGCTGCTGTCCACCTTAAACAAGCCAAGGCGGGCGCCTGCGTCAAGCCATGCGTGGGCGTAGCTTACAGCAGCCAGTGCAGTCAGCAAGTCCCCCTTTTTCCTAAAATGTCTGGCGTCTGAAAGGTAATTCTGAGCCATTGACAGGAAATCCTCCGCATTTTTTTTATCTGATGCGATTGCAACCAACTTCAGGGCTTTCTCTGTCATCGCAAAATACTTGTCCAGCTTCCTGCTTATTTCTTCATCAGGTATCATAATGAAAAGCCAGCAAGGTTTGATTTTTAATTGTTGCTATCAGAGGCGCTGTTAAGTATTAGGGACTTTTAGCCATTTCTGCGCCTCCTGTTAAGTGATGGAAGTAATTAAATGCATTTAAATCGTTAAGTTGCAATTTTAGATGTATGGCAGCTTTCATGCTTTATTTCTGGATTTTGTTGTTTCTGTTTTCATTAATCTATCTTTTAGTTTCCCTATTTAATTTCAAGGGGGGTCTTAAGTTTCTTAACGAAAACGGTGGACTGTTTTTTATATTTCTTGGGGCTTTAGTAGTTATTTCAATAGTTACCAATGACCCTGTTACTGTGGCTGGCATAACGATTCCCACAGAGCTACAATGGTTTGGTTCGCTAATCCTAACTGGTTTTGGTTCATGGAAATTTTATCTTAATCCTTTGAAAAACAAAGTTTTTGCTATGGATAGGGAACTTGGCGAAGTAAAACAAGGCGTTCAACACTTGGAAATAAACGTGAACACTTTAACCACCCATATTTTAAGTAAAAAAAGCGTTAAAAATTAATGCTTCTATTTTCTTTGAGTGCTTGTAATAGTAGCGTTTCCCACCTGTTTGCGCCTATTACGCCTATACCGCTTCCCTCCGCAGCCGTGGCGGATTATAACAATTTAAGAATTATATTTCAGCTCAGACAAAGTCCATTCTTCCTTTTTTATCAGCCAAAACATTTATTTCCAAATCCAGCCCTTCATTATAAAATTTTAGTTTTTGCCGCAACAGTTTCTTATTTTTTGCAGAAGAAGACTTAAAACCCAACTTTAAAAAATATTCTTTCAAATCCAAAGCAATAAGTTTCTGCAGCAGCAAAAAATCATCCCTATACTTGCTAAAATCCAGAATCCTGCCGTTGACGACAATGAACTTTTCCATTTTTGAAAATAAAGGCGCCTGATTTTCAGGCGCCAATGCCAGGGAATTGATGCAAAGTTTTTTATAAAACGTATGCTAAAACATTTTTCGACTAGGGATGGCGCATTACCCATATGCTAGGCTAGTTTTTCACTTTCTTTCCGGAGTTTGCGCCGCGGCTGGGACTTTCGCCCATGACTGGCATTGAACCCAGACGCTCTTTCGAGCAAAGTGGTTTCAACACTTCGTGCTTCCATTTGCACGTCCGCGGCATAAAAAAGCTTATATACCAGTTAACCCTAGCTAATTTAGTGGTTTCAACACTTCGTGCCTGCCATTTGGCGGCCGCTTTTTTCTTTTCATTTTCTTTAATCTTATGTGCGCGCCTGTGCGCGGATCTTCAGGTCCTTACGGACGCTAGAGGCTGAATCTAGCGGCTTGCCTGGTTAGCCAACACCGGCACATTTTTCTTGCAGCCCTGCCTGACTTAAATACCCTATCCGCTAATGTCCAATGGCAATGCCAGAAAAGCCTGAAACGCTGATTTTTAGCTGTTTCAAAGCCTGAAAGCTCATTGCGCAAATCCTTCAAGATGTCCAGTGGAATTTCCGGGGATTACTTTAATCTGCCCTTCAGCAGGAAAAGGGAAACTGACAGGAATCATACTCACTCTTCAACATTGGAAATGATGGCTAACTTTTCCCTGTAAAGCCCGTTTTCCGGCTGCAGTTCAGCCGCCTTCAGGAAGTTTTCCTTCGCCTGCCCGGTTTCATTGAAGAACTCATAGATGATTCCAAGATTATAATAAGCTTCATGGTTCCATGAGTTTAGCAAAATGGAGTGACGGAACAGTTCAACAGCGGCACTAAAATTTCCTTTTTGCGCTTTTATAATTCCAAGGTTGCTGTAAGCCCTGTAGTAAGCAGGTTCCACCTCAATCGCCTTTTCAAAGCTTGCCTCCGCCAGCCTTAATAATATGCTTTCCTGTTCGGGCATTTGAAAAGAAGCATAATAGTAAGTTAATCCCAAGGAATCGTAAGCCATGGTGTATGGCGGGCTTATCTTGATTGCCAAAAGGAATTCGTCTGCAGCCGGCATGTAATTTTTTTGCCGCATATAAAGTATCCCGAGATTGTAATGCGCCTTTTCATTCAAATGGTCAAGAGCAACAGCTTTTTTCAATGCAGCCTCTGCGTCTATCAGGCGGTTTCTTTGCTCGTAGGCAAACCCGAGGTTGCTGTAAACCGCAGAATCCTTGCTCGTTTTTGCAGCAGCCTCCCAAAGAGTTACGTCATCGCTCCAGTCAGCGTTTCTGTCAACAGCCAGCAGGAGGAATGAGAAAATAACGATTACCGCAACTGCAAACGACAGCAGCTTGTTCTTAATTTTAAAAATGAAAAAAGCAAGGGCAATGCATGCAGCTATTGAAGGCAGGTATAGGTAGCGGTCTGCCATGATTGCCTGCAATGGAAGGATGTTTGAGAAAGGCAGCAGGGTGATGAAAAACCATCCTGCCGCAAAAGCCAGCAATTTATTTTTTTTATGGCATTTTATTGCGACAATGGCAATTGCTAAAAAAAGCAGTGGCGGTAAAATAACAAGGGGATTAAAAATAGTGGTTGCCGGCTCTATCTGCCGGTAAAGCGTTAGCGGATATGGAATAAAAACAAGGTAAAGGTAATACAGGAAAACCTTAGGCATAGTTAAAACAGTTGTAAAAAGGCTGCCGGTAACATGCTCGGCGGCCCTTGCACCAACACCTATGACAAACAGCCTGAATAAAAAGAAAACAACAGAGATAACAAGGAAAACAGCTGCTGAGGCAAATCTTTTCCCATCAGCAAATCTTAAATTTTTGAAAACAACCTCGTATAAGAGAATGAGCAAAGGCAGGATGAAGGCCTCTTCAGAGGAGAAAAGAGCCAGCACAAATGCCGCTACAGACGCAATAAGGCAGTTCCTTTTTTTATTGCAGGAGAAAAGAATGTACAAGTAAAAAGAGAGGAGCATAAAAAATATGCCGAGCAGGTCAAATCCACCGGTCATGTTTGTTACCCGCTCTGTATGAACGGGATGCACTGCAAAAATCAGTGCAGCAACCAACGGAACGTAACTGCGATTAGTGAGCTTTCCAACAAGCAGGAACACAAGCACCGAAATAAGCGAATGCCATAATAAGCTGTTAAGGTGGTAGCCAAAAACATTCTCCCCCCAGAAAGAATAAGTTATCGCATACAAAGTCGTGCGCAAAGGACGGTAAAGGCCGTCCACTGTTCCGAGGAAAAACGCAGGGACATTTTCAATAGAGCGTATCCCTATGTTATCATGGATAAAGCGCTTGTCGTCCCAGACAAAGTCGTTGCCGAAAGTGTTGGCGTAAGACAGCACTGACAGAAGCACTACGAGAAAAACAAAAAACTGTTGTTTCATTGAAAATCAGGAAAAGCCGCCAATATATATTAGTTGTCAACAAATAGCTGTATTGAAAAGCCGCTTCCTGCTGCCGTGCTGAATTTTCCTCACCTTAACCAGGCATGGCAAGGAGAAATTCAGCCGCATGACAGCAGAGACATCAAGTATGACCCTGTCAATAACGCACATAAAAAGCTTTATAAGAGCGGGAAAGAGAAAAACACCAATGGCAAAATACATCGGAGTGGACGTTGGCGGGACAAAGATAGAAGGGGCGCTGGTTAATGAAAGGCTGAAAGTGTTCAAGCGGGCCAGAACAGCAACAGAAGCCGGCAGAAGCAGGAACAGAATATTAGAAAACATCGCAAGGGTTGTAAGGGAATTGGAAACAAAGGATGTGAAAGGAATCGGCATAGGCGCTCCGGGGTTTTCTGACAGAAAAGGAAAGCAAAGGCTAACCCCAAACATCAAGCAGTTTGAAAATTTTCGGCTGAAAAAAGCGCTTGAAGAAAGGCTTAACCGCAGAATACACCTAGAGAATGACGGAAACTGCTTTGTCCTCGCAGAGCAGAAGGCAGGCGCTGCAAAAGGCATGAAAAACGTTTTAGGGCTGACGCTTGGGACGGGAATCGGGGGAGGGGCCATAGTTGACGGCATGCTTCTTGAAGGAAAAAACAAAGGAGCGGCCCATTTCGGCCATATGATAATTGACGCTACAGGAATTAAATGCCATTGCGGCCATAACGGCGATTTAGAATCATGGTGCGGCGGCAGGTATATTGAAAAAAGATACAGGCTTATGAGCGGCAAAAGCATCAGTGCCAAAGAAATATTCGAATCAAAGAATAAAGCGGCAAAAAAAATAGTAAGCGACTTCTATCAGAAACTTGGAATTGCAATAGCCGACTTAGTAAACGCGTTCAACCCTGAATGCATAGTGCTTGGAGGCAGCATTAGCAAAAATGTTGATTTAAAAAAGCTAAGAAAGGAAGTTGTAAAATACGGCCAAGCCTCGCTGACAAGGGAAGCAAAAATAGCAAAGAACAAACTCGGCGAAGCAGGCGTTCTAGGAGCAGCCTGCCTTGCTATTCGCTAATACTCATCAAAAGCCTCATATCCTTCAAGGAAGGCAGCCTCATTCGCAGTCAGCTGGTCGCTGTCAAGCTCTTCTATCTCTGCTTCCCTGACGGACAACAGCTCCTCCTCAACATCATCCTTCCAAACCACAGCCATCACCCCTGAAGATTCAGCACCCCCTTTATAGGGGAAAGCATAAATCCTTTTGAAGCGGCAAAATCCAAGAATTCCGAAGCAAGAATCCTATTCTTCCTAATGGACTTATGCACGGCAAAACAATAGCATTTGCCGCATACGTTCAGGTCTTCCCCGCACATGACGCAATAAGCCCCCTCACGGTAATAAGAAGTAAAAAATTCCCCCGCCCTTCTTACGCTGCTTATATAAAGCGGATTTCTATTGCCAAGCCAGTTCTCAACCTCGTCTTGCATACAGCGGTAGCAAATGTGGTTGGAAATGGTGTCCCCGCAGACCAGACAGTCGTGCCACAATACCCCCTGCACACCCCCTCACCTCACATAAGAAGGCGTATCCAATGGAAGATTATATAATTAACCGTTATAATTTATAAAAATTATAAATATTTATAAAAACAGAAAGATTTAAATAAAAGACAAATATCCTTAAGTTTTGCGCTTGATTTATAAATCATTATAAAAATTAAAAACAGATTATGAATTTTATAACACAAATATAAAAATTAAGGGGGGTTCAAATTGAGGCGAAAAGTCATACAGATAGCAGGCTCAACACAGCTCGTATCGCTGCCAAGGCAGTGGGCTAAGAGGAACAACCTGCAGAAAGGGCAGGAAATAGAAGTGCGGGAAAACGGCAACACTATTGTAGTAATGGCCAATGCGGAACCCTTTATAGAAAAAGCAGAGATTGACATAAGCAAATTGGATGTAATGATTCCCCGATGCATCTCTGCCCTTTACAAACGTGGTGTTGATTCATTAAGGGTAACATATTCTGATCCAACGTCACTCAGTATTCTCCACAAAGCATTGGCAAAAGACACAGTAGGATTTGAAATACTAGAGCAGGGAGAAAACACCTGTATGATAAAGCATGTTGCAGGCGAAACAACAGAATTTAACTCAGTACTTAGGCGAGTTTTTTTGTTGCTCAACACAATGAGTGAAGAAAGCATTTCTGCTTTTAGAAAAGAGAATTACACTCTTTTAGGAAATCTTGCTTTTTTAGAAGAAGCGAATAATCGCTTTACAACAATCTGCATGAGATATCTAAACACAAAAGGTGCAGCAGACACATTTAACAAAGTAGGGCCCCTGTACCACATGGTTGAAAGCCTGGAGCAGTTAGCAGACCACTACAAGTATTTACTCCAACATTTTTCAAAGTTAGATAAAGAAAAAGTTAAGATAAGAAAAGAAGTCCTTCAATTGTTTGAAAAGTCCAATAAGCTAATTCGCCTATATTCAGAACTATTCTATAAATTCGACAGTGAAAGAGTTGTGGTGTTTAAAAAGGAAAGAAATGCAGTTGTAGAGACAGTACACGGCTTACTAAAGAGAAAACTAAACTATGCCGAAAACTGGCTGGTTTATCATTCAATAGCTATCACGCAGAAGGTGTTCGAAATGGTGGATGCTCTTCTCGTGTTGAAACTTTAACGGTAAACCAAAACACTTATAAAGACAATCACTACTCTAAAGGGAATAACAATGACGATATTTTATTTGGCGAGGCATGGAGAAGTGCCTTCAAATAGAGATGTAATATATATTGGGCAGCGGGAAGAGGATCTTACAGAAAGAGGTGTGCAGCAAACCACGTCAATAGCTGACATGCTAATAGCTGACATGCCAAAAAACGAACCGCTCGTTGCCATATACTCCTCACCGTTAAGGCGGGCAGCCTATCTTGGCCTTGAGTTAGCAAAGCACTTCCCCGGGATTGAATTCAGTGCAGACCCAAGGATAACAGAATTACACCTGGGCATGTTTGATGGGCGTTACGAGGCGGATGTTAGGCGTGAAGACGAAGAGCTGTATTTTAAACGTCAGGCCGATAAGTATGGCTTCGTCATACCCGGTGGAGAAAGTTACAGAATGCTTGAGGAAAGGGTACAGTTTTTTGTGAGAGACGTACGGCAAGCACACCCAAGAGACAGCGTCTGTGTCGTATCACATCAAGGCACTATAAGAGCGCTGATAGGCGTTATTGACCCAACCATTCCAAAGGAGCACGTTCCTTGCCTTATTATACCGCAAGACGCCTATATTAAATTAACAGAAACCGGGACAGGGGTAATAAGGAGGGTAATAGGAGATTTACAAACAGGGTTGGAAGATTCGCTTTAATTCTTGAACATAAAAATCATACTCGCATGAAGCTCTCATAGCGAGGCAGGCGTTTCTCAAAAATCTGCGCTTTTTCCCAAGCTTCAAACAACTTGGACAAACCGGCAAAGCTACTGTTTGGGAATTGGCACTCTATAAAACAGGAAGCCTCTTTTCCCATGGCAGCCCACCTTTTAACCTGCCGCACTAAAGAGTCGTGCTCCGAGTCCAATTCTTCATGTGGAGTGCTCTGTGGAATATAGCCCTCCTGTTCAGCAGCTATCTTGCTCAGGAATAAGTTGGGAATCAGAGAGGTCATCCTGCCCGCTTCAGCAACAACATGCGCATAGATATCATGGGGGTGACTATTGCGATAGCTGCTAAATACGTCCACATAACCAGGCGGCAGGGTTCTTCTTAAAAGCAAATCCCGCTGGAACTGAGCAGAGTGGGTGTAGTTAAAATCAGTGCTGTCAAAGCTTTTTTTTGCAAGCAAAACATATGCCAGATACCTATCAATTTCATCTGAATCCGGATTGGTCTCGCTTAGCGACGAAAGGCCAAACAGAAACCTTACAGCTTCTCGGACAGGGTGGATAGTCCTGAAGTCGTGAGGAACGTCAACGTGCCATACAGAGTCTGCAACCTTTGGCCTATGCAAACCATAAAGCGAAGGCTGACTTTCGCGGCTATCGGCTCCAACAATCATGTCAATAGTTTCAAGAAGCGTTCTTTGAGCGATAATGTTTCTTGGTCCGAAATCAAAACTTACAGAAAGCTCCGGGCTGACAAGAGACTGTAAGTTGTCAGCTGCATTGCGTATTCTGGCATAATCCCGCTCCAAAAGGCGTGCGTCGGTAACGGATTCAAGGGTTGCGGCACTGTCTCTGACGGATTTACTCAGGAATCCATGCACCTCGCCAGGTTCGAGTTCGTACCCGAACTCGCGCGCAAGGCCGGGGGCTATGGTCTGCCAATAAGCAATGTCATCTAAAACTGACAAAACCAAGTATTCCCTTATCATTGTCGCTGCCGGTGAGCCGTTTTGGATAAGCCTGTCAAGTTCGGGCATAACCTTTGCCATGTTCCTGCCGTCCAGTGCATCCATGAAAACAACGGCGAAATCGTCCAATTCCATTGGCCAACGCGCATCGGGCACTTTGAGGTAAGCAGCCCTTCCAGTTTTTTTTCTTCCTTCAGCTAGCTGACGCAACTTGACAGTCAGCGAATGAACAAGGCTTGCTTGGCTTAAGTTCTCAAACCGCTTAATAGCATATTTTGGAGAGAAGTCGGTTACATCCCCGCCCAAAACGCTTTTAAGTGCGTAGACTCCTTCCTTGGCAGAATGTGTCAGGTAAACGATACCAGGCGGGATTTTAAGCAAAATATCTGATAACTCCCGGCCAGCTGCAGCAACCATGCTCCTTGAAACGGCATCACTCTCTGAATAATGATTACTAAGCGCGTTTACCACCGCCAACATTCTCAAGGCGGGGGTAGCCAATGCGGGTTCAATGCCGTTTCTCAATTGTGAAGATGCCATTCGACCTCTACCAACAGGTTCTAACGCTCTTAAACAAGAAGCGGCGAAGGTAATACGAAAGGCGGGTAACGGGCTATTTTTAAATCTTGCTTTAAACCACAAATCTTACCTTAAGCCATCCGTCATCAACAATCAAGAGATTTACAACAGTTAAAGGTAACAAACACATATATAAAAAGTTAATGTATAGAGAGCCTATATAAATAATGCGTTGAACCAGTAAAATCCTGTTTATGCCAAGCCGCACTCCTTCGCCAGCGTTTCTGCCATATCCGTCCTCTCCCATGTGAAGTCCGGGTCGCTCCTTCCGAAATGGCCGTAGGCTGCTGTTTTCTGGTAGATTGGGCGAAGAAGCTTTAGATGCTCAATAATCCACTTGGGAGTAAGCTTGAAATGCTTCTTTACAGCTTCCACAATTTTTTCCTCATCCACCTTATTCGTGCCAAAGCAGTCAATGCTTATGGAAGTTGGCTGGGCAACGCCGATGCAGTAGCTAAGCTGGACCTCGCACTTGTCAGCCAGACCTGCTGCCACAACATTTTTTGCAACATAACGGGCGGCATAAGCAGCGCTCCTGTCAACTTTTGAAGGGTCTTTCCCGGAGAAGCAGCCGCCGCCGTGCCTTCCAACACCGCCATAAGTATCAACGATTATCTTTCTTCCGGTAACTCCAGTGTCTCCTTCAGGGCCTCCAATAACAAATTTTCCGGTTGCATTGATGTGGACGGCAGTGTTTGCGTCAAAGTAACTGCCGCAGACAGGCTTTATCACCTTCTCAAGAATCTCTTCCTTCAGCTTCCCCTCCGGCTTATTGTCAGTGTGCTGGCAGGCAATAACAACAGCAGAAATCCTTTTGGGAACGCCATTGTGGTATTCAACACTGACTTGTGATTTGCCATCAGGGCCTATATCGGTTATCGCCCCGTTTTTTCTTACTTCAGCAAGCTTTTTTGTCAGCTTGTGGGCAATAGTTATCGGCAAAGGCATCAGCTCAGGCGTTTCATTTGTTGCATAGCCGTACATCACTCCCTGGTCGCCGGCGCCCTGCTCCTTGCCAGAGCCCTCATCAACACCTTGCGCGATGTCAGGACTCTGGCCGTGAACTGAGACAAGAACGCCAGCATCCTCGCAGTCAATCCCGAACTCAGGGTTAGTGTAGCCAATTTCCCTAAGCTTGTTCCTGGCAATAGTTTGGATGTCAGAGTAGCCTTTAGTCCTTATCTCGCCGGCAACAACTATCAAGCCGGTGGTTGTCAAGCATTCAATAGCGCATCTTGAATCCGGCTGTTGCCTTATTAAATCGTCAACAATAGCATCGCTTATCTGGTCACAAATTTTGTCCGGGTGCCCTTCGGTTACGGATTCGGAAGTTACATAAGTTATTTTAGCCATTTTATTTTGTCCCTCCATTTTAGTTGTCCAACTACTGCCGTTAGTAAAATTCAAAAAGCAGCAGCAGTGACAAACCGACGAACCCGACATTCCTGTTTAAAAACAATGCTGAAAGAAATATTCCTAAAAGAATATTCAGGCAATGCCTCTCAAGCCGTAACCAACCATGTAGGCAATTACAGCTGCCATCCCGCCGAGTAACAAGGTCTCCAAGCCGCTTGTAAGCCAGTTTTTCCCTGTCACGTAGATTTTAGTAGAGCCTATGAGAAAGAACGCGAGGAACGTAAGGGATATGGAAACAAGGTAAGCGACAGAGCTCACAGCATGCCAGAAATAAGAGAGGAAATATGAAAGCAGGGGGATTGAGCCAACAAGCACGAACGACACAAAAGTAACCATGCCCTTCTTAAAAGGGGAAAGCCTCTCTTCCGCGAGACCGAGCTCATCAGCCATCATGGTGTCAACCCACACCCTATTGTTGGAAGTAATGGTCTTGACCGCGCTCTCAAGCCCCCTTCCTGAAAACCCTTTTTTCCTGAAAATCTGCCGCACTTCTTCCACCTCGCCTTCAGGGTAGTGCTCCACCTCCCACTCCTCCCTTTTCCGCTCATTCTGAACGAACTCGTTGCTGGACCTGGTGCTTAAATAATTGCCCACAGCCATTGAAAAACCATCTGCAAAAAGGTTAGCCAAGCCAAGGATTATGACGATATTTGCAGACAATGAAGCGCCTGCCACGCCTGAAACAACGGCAAAAGTTGTAACAGAGCCGTCAATAGCGCCGTAAATAAAATCGCCCACGTAAGAGCCAGCCCCCTTATGCTCCTCCACGGATTTAGTTATTGCTGCCTTGGTATGAACTTTTTTTGTTTCAGAAACGTCGCGATTCCTGTAAGCAGTGCGCGCTTGCCTTATTCGGTTTTTCATACCGCTAAAGTGAGGAGTAGCGGAAGTATAAAAAATTATTGACTGCAATGCGTTACTGAAAGGCCGGTTTTCAATGCGCTTAGCCATTGCCATGAAAAGTTGTCAAAAACCACCGGTCAGAGACCGGTGGCATGCGGTTTTTGACGCAAAGAAATGGAACATTTCTTGCGCACAAAATCTTCGATTTTGTTGCGCTCAGAATTCCACGAATATTATGGTTCCTCAGAAATCGTAGATTTCTGATGGTGCTCAGAAATGCTTTGCATTTCTGACATTTTATACCCTGCGACTTTTCAATAAAAAAGAAAAGAAAGTGAAAATTTAAATAAAACATGCCACTAACCTGTTAAATGGTTTGAAAACAGGTTATTATCCCTCAGAACCCGGCACTAAAGTCAGGTTCGGAATATTGAGAGATATTAATGGTGATGAAGGACATATTCTTTCTGCAAGATTTAAAACCGGAGGGAGAACCAGAACTATTAAGATTTATCCCGGCATAATTGACCCTGCATGCATTAAACAAGAAGAAGAATTGTTAAAAGAAGGGCTAGAGCCGTTTTATCCGAGGCCTATTTAACGCAGAGTCTTTAATTTGTAAAGCATGCAAGCTCCGATTATGAACATCGGCAGGCTCCATACCTGGCCCCATGTCAAGCTGAAAATCAACGGCGGCAGGTCTTTATAAAATTCCAGCAAAAAGCGAAGAGCGCCATATGATGCGATAAATAACCAAAATAAGGTTCCTTCCCGGGGGTTTTTATCCTTAATCGCCCATAAGAAAGCGAAAATAAAAAGGTTCTTTGCAGACTCGTAAAGCTGCACAGGGTGCCTGAAACCCTCCAGTCCAGAAAACTTAACACCCCAAGGAAGACTTGTGGGAGTGCCGTAAAACTCGCCGTTGATGAAGTTTGCTATTCTTCCAAATGCCAAAGCGAGAGCAACCGGTATTACGATTAAATCGGCAACAGCATAAAAATTAATTTTCTTTTTTTTGCTGTAGTAATAGCCTGCGATGATTAAGCCAGCAAGGCCGCCATGAAAAGCCATGCCGCCATTCCAGAGCGCAAATATTTGCAGCGGGTTAGCCGCATAATAGCCGAATTCAGAAATTACGCTGCCGAGCCTTGCCCCAAGAACAGCTCCTATAACCCCGTATACAATCGCATCGTCAATGTCCTTTCCGGACAAAGGAAGCTTGCGCCTTTTTGCAAGGTATTTAAAGATGAAATAGCTGAAGAGAATGCCGAAAACAAAAATAAGGCCGTAGTAGCGGATACTGAAAGGGCCGATACTTACAAGAACCGGATCTATATCATTGATAAACATTTGAACAAATCATCCAATTAAAAGAATAGCGGCTAATTGCCGCCATCGCAAGTGCAGTCTGTCCCCGGACACATGGCAAACCACCTCCTTAAGCTTTCCCAAAAGAAGGCTTTTTTATAAAGGTTGTGCTGATTAAGGCGTTGTCCTAAAAGCTCTTTCTCACATGTTTATCGCTTCCTTTTATACGTCCATACTTCCTCCCCTCCTGCTCTGCCGTATGTGAGCCATAGAGTGGTCATAGAAGTTTTGGAGAACAGGTTTGAGGGTATGCAGTAGCTACACGAACAGGATTTAGGACATTATTCACGCCGGCGACATCGCCGCTTTCCAAAGTGCGCTTCTTTGTTTCGTTAAAATCTGCAAATCTATACATTGTTTCTTCAGTGCAGCTGTCATCCGGATGTGCAAGGCCTAATGCATGACCAAACTCGTGGGTAGCTATGTTTTGGTAGTCCATAACTATTCCAGGACTGGTATCAGCATCGCCAAAGGAATAAGCAGTGTTAAACTCTGCGTCCCATTCAACTAATTCCCTTCCACCTGGAGGCCCCCGGAATATTCCCCAAACCGTCGTTACCGCAATCGTGTTTCCTTCTCCAAGGTTTACAAATTCCACCTCATTCTTGCCGTCAGGGCTTACATCATCTGCGCCATCGGTTGTTCCATTCACATCCCCTGCTCCAAATACGTCAAAAGCAACTTCTGAATCCCATGTATTTAAGCTAGTTTCCGTAACTGCAGGGTCAATTCCAAAACCTGTTATATACGGCTCTGTTGCCTTCCACTTAGCACCATTTGCTATCACGGCAAAGCACGTACTGCTTCCTGTGCCACCGCCTCCAGCACAATCGCCAGGACATGACTTCGTCTCTCCAGGCTCACAAATGTTATTTCCGCATACTGTGCCTGGCTTTGCAGGAGCCTTCTTCTTGTCTATGAACATGAATCCTTCCACTACTCTTCCATCAAGATCTTGAGCCTGTCCTAAACTAAAAACGTTATCCGCTACTTGAACAGCATGTGCGGGTATCATAACTGAAACGCCTGCTTTATCGTTAGTAGCAGGCACCATATCGGGTTTTGCTACTACAAGTATTGCAGAAATGATAAATACAAGCAACAATCCAAACATAATGGATGCTTTCATGGTCATGATGGAATGTTCTTTGTTATATAAATTTTTCTATACGGCGACGGCATTGTTGAAAGTCTTGCCTGTTTGCTTTCTTTGGCTTGCCCTGTTTTATCTCTCCCCTTAACATTTTAGAGGGGAGAGATAAAATTAAAGGCAGCA
>JAGVYT010000001.1 GCA_018303115.1 Candidatus Woesearchaeota archaeon
CCTCCTGCTCTGCCGTATCTGTATTGCTACGCTCACTTAGTCCCCTCCTAACTAGATAAGGAGGGGAATAAGTGAGCCATAGAGTGCTCATAGGAGTTTTGGAGAACAGGTTTGAGGGTATGCAGTAGCTGCACGAACAGGATTCGGGACAACGCCCATATAACATGTGTTAAGTCCAGTTTCTAACTGCACACTCGCCAACTGTGAACCAAGGCATAGCTTTGGCACAGCCAGCGAGGCAGTTGAGTACACACTTGACAAGTTGACTCGACATCATGGCAAACATTATAAATACTTTAATTTTAGTTCGCCAAGAAAATGGATATCTTGTTTGTTTATCCGCCAATCTCTGTTAATGAGAGGTATGCCAGCAATGTAGGAAATGTTGGAGGCAATCTCTCGCCTCTTGGCATTGCCCTGCTAGCAGCTTTTCTAAGGGAAAAAGGGTTTAGTGTGGGAATTATTGATGCTGTCGCTGAGGACTACAGTGTCGGAGAATTAGTAGAGAGGATTTCAGAAATCAAACCGAAAACTGTAGGTTTTTCTTCATTAACCTCTAACTTCCATAGGGCAGTAGCCGCAGCAAGAGAAGTGAAGAAAGCACTTCCAGACACCCTAACAGTAATAGGCGGGCAACACGCCACTATACTGCCTGAAGAAGTGCTGAAGGAGAACCCTTGCTTTGATGTTCTTGTTAAAGGAGAAGGGGAATTAACAGCAGAAGAGCTCCTTAACGAATACAAAAAAACAGGATGGAACATAAACAAGTTCTTAAGTAATTGTGAAGGCATTAAAGGGCTTTGTTTCAGAAAAGGGAAAGAAATAATATTAAACAACATTAGAGAACCCGTCAGCGATGTGGACGAACTCCCTTTTCCGGCCAGAGATTTGCTTCCAATGGACAAATACATTCCATTACCCAACCAGTATAAAAGAAAACCTGTAGTAAATATGATTGTTACGCGAGGCTGCGCTTTTAGTTGCAGTTTCTGCTCAGCCAGTGCTGTGTTTGGAAGAATAATAAGGATGAGGAGCCCTGAAAAATCAGTCAGTGAAATAAAGCACGTTGTTGAAAAGTATGGGGCAAAAGAGATTTCTTTTTGGGACGATACGATGACTGTGAACAAAAAATGGATGCACCGGTTTTGTGAGTTGATAATTGAAAACAAGCTGGACATAACATGGAGCTGCTATTCTAGGGTGAACACTGTTGATTACGAGCTGCTTAAGCATATGAAAGATGCTGGTTGCTGGAACGTCTTTTTTGGGTACGAATCAGGCACTCAAGAATTGTTAAATAACATAGCTAAAGGCATAACAATAGAACAAATTGAAAACGCCAATAAGTTATGCAAACAAGTTGGCATAGAAATACGCGCTTCTTTTATGCTAGCCCTACCAGGCGAAACTCCTGAGCTTGCCCAAAAAACAATAGATTTTGCAAAAAGGCTTAACCCGGATTATGCTCAATTCTCTCCAACCACCCCTTACCCTGGCACAAAGCTCTGGAATGATGCTGAAAAGTATGGGAAACTTACAAAGAACTTTTCGGAATACCACGGCTGGAGCGCAGTCTTTGTCCCATTCGGATACAAGGACAGGAAGGAAGTTGAAGAAATGAAAAGGAGGGCAGTGCGCCAGTTTTACATCAGGCCGAATTACATTTTGGGCAGAATAATGAAGATTAACAGTTTAGAAGACATCAAAAGATACGTGAAAGGAGTTATTTTCCTTTTAGGATTTATGAAAAAAGCAAGGTCTTGAAAAATGCCATCAACAAGAAATGTTGCTTGTATGCTTTGCAATTCAACAAACCCGCGTAAAATCAAAACCCTGCTCATTCCAAAACAGAACCTGTGCAAATGCAGGAACGACGGGCTTGTTTATCTGAATCAGCGGCTTGGCGAGAAAGAACAAAAAGAGGTTTATGAAAAAGACATCCTAAAAAACGAGGCGTATTACAGGAGTACGTTTAATAAAGACACCGAAAATTTTGGACGCATATTGGACATCGTAAGAAAATTCGGAAAACCAGAGTCGGTTATTGATATAGGAAGCTCAACCGGCACATTTCTGTGGTGCTGCGCACAGCGCAACATAAAAAAATTATTTGGGGTTGAGATTAACAAGGCAAGCAGGGAATACTCAAAAAAGCGGTTTGGCTTCAGGATATTGAGCTCAATACCCAAGAAAGGAAAATTTGACCTGGTTAACTTATCGGATGTTATTGAGCATTTACAGAACCCGCTTGAAAGCCTGAAAGACATAAGAAAGCTTATGCACAAAAACAGCTTAATTGCCATTTCCACGCCAAATTTTGACAGCATCATTACCAAACTCACGCAGGTAAAACCTGAAGAGCACTTATATTATTTCACTAAAAAAACCTTGCGAAAGACCCTCCAAAAAGCAGGGTTTGAAGCCATTTACCTAAAAAGCACTTCACGCAACCACTCTGTCGAGAATTTTCTGCTAAGCAGCACAGTGAAAAACAGAATGTTCCGCTACGCAGTGAAGGCGATATTGTTCTTAAGGCTGGACGATATTACCGAACCGCTGATAAGGAAAACAAAGAAGGATTTACTTGCCATAGCAAAGCTGGAGTGATGCCCTTATCAGGCCCAGTCAAGTTTAGCGGCATCATGCAAAAAACATGCCGGCTGACTTTACTTCCCATATCCAAAAATATATATAAAAACAATGGTTGGCTGCCTGCATGGACAAGCGTTTAGTTCCCGCGATATTTTTTTTGCTGCTTATAACATTTGGAACTCAACTGGTCCTTAGCACATTAGACAAGTCAATAATTTCTGATGAGCCTGCGCATGCTATAAGGGGCTATTATCTCCTAAAAACAGGCAATTTACTGATTTATGGCCACACCCCCTTATCGCACTTTCTTACAGTGCCATTCCTTACTTTTGAGGAAATAAAGCTGCCATCCAACCATGAAGAGCTTTATTTAAAGAACTATCCAACAACATTAGGCGAGGCCATACTCTTTAAATCGGGAAATAACGCCGACAGGATTATTTTTCTGGCAAGACTTCCAATTCTTATTATTTCAGTAATTTTCGGGATTTTCATATTCAAGCTGGCAAAAGAGTTGTATGGTGTTAAAGCCGGGCTGTTTGCTCTTTTTTTGTATTCATTTAATCCAGTAGTGCTCTCAATTGGAGGCGTTATCACAACGGACATGGCAGCCAGCTTCTTCATTTTTCTGGCAGTGTACGCTTACTGGAATATGCTTAAAAAGATGACGAAATGGAGGGTTTTACTGGCAGGACTGTTTTTTGCATTGGCAATTTCAACCAGATTAACAGCCTTTGCGCTTATTCCAATATTCGTAATTCTGGGAGCAGGCTATTATTACGAGAAAAGGAAAAAACCAGAGCTAAAAAGGCTTTTACTTGGTTTTGTTACGATAATGCTAATCGGATATTTAATGATAAACGCCCTTTACGGCTTTGAAGGCAGTTTCAAACCCCTTGGCAAAAACATACAGGACGACACTGCTCTGTACGTTGACAAAGACAAGTACAACGCTGAAACGATAAGCGCAATGGCGCCGCTAATGAAAGGGGCTGTAAAATTTGCAGTAAACCGCATTCCTGTCATGGTGCCGTATCCCTTTCTAAAAGATGTCTTCAGCGTTCCGGCAGTCGCCTTTACCGGCAAGTCCATGTTCTATGTGCTTGGAAAATTCAGCACATGGTTCTGGTATTATTATCCTGTAACCTTCCTCGTAAAGATGCACCTGCTAATCCTGGCGGCACTGGCGCTTTCAATAGCTTTCTTTAAAAAAATAAGGGCAGGCATGACCGCCGAGCTCATGCTTATACTGCCATTCACCTTCCTGTTCCTGTTTTTTATGTTTTTCATACCAATAGAAAACGGCATAAGATATTTGCTGCCCGCACTGCCCTTCCTTTTTGTATTTGTCAGTAAAGTAGTAAAGTTGCGTAGTAAAATAGTGGCAGTGGTATTGGCACTGTTAAGCATTTCTTACGTAGTAGCAGCGCTGACAATCTTCCCTGCTTACTCTGCCTATTTCAATGAATTTGCAGGCGGGCCAAATACCGGCTACAAAGTAACAGCTGGCTCAAACGTAGAATTAGGGGGGGAACACATGGTAAGGCTGAAGAATTACATGGATGAAAAAGGCATAGAGAAGATAAAGTTAAGCTATGGCGGAGGGAGCGACCCTGATTATTACGGAATAAGTCGCAATGACCTGCAATCAATTTACTTAACATACCAAACCAATATTACAGAGGATTGCGGGCCAACAACCGGAATAATAGCAGTAAGCTCCTCAAACCTGATAGGGCTGCATATGGAAAACCAGAGCTGCTTCAGCTGGCTAAACGATTACGAGCCGATAGACAAGATAGGATACAGCCTATTTGTTTATAACATCACTGAGAAATAATTTTTACATCCCTGCCAAGCTTGTTTTTTATGCCAATCTCCAGGTTTTTGCTCAACTTTTCCACGTCAATGCCTGACTCCTCCGTTTTCTTTTGCTGCAACCGCTTACTGGTTTCCTCAACCCTGTAAACAATCTGACGCAGAAGAGACTTAATCTGTTCAGCTTCCTTGGCGGCATCAGAATTTTCTATTTCGGATTTCAGACTGCCAAGCCTTTTGTTCAGCTCATGGTATCTGCCCAAAAATGCCTCAAAATAGGCTTTGTCCAGCTTATGCAATTCCTGCAGTATCTTGTCCTTCTTTTTACCCTTCAGCTCAAGCTCACCATTGCCGATAGATGCCGCTATCTTGTCAACAATTTCCGCTATTTTAAGCTGCTTGTCTCCCAATAACGCTGACAGGAAATCCTCCAAATAACCCCGCACTAATTTATCCTGAAGCGTCATTCTTTCATACTTTTTCAAAGCGGCATTTATAACTGAAAAAGAGTGGAATATCTGCTTTTTCAGCCCTTCCAGCTCCTGCACCAGCAGCTGTTTTTTGTCAAGCAATCCAGCAAACTCCTTGTAAGCCTGGCTTTGTTCAAGCCCACGCAGCCTTTTTTGCCATTCAACTACGCCCCTGTTTTCCTGCTTCAATTCTTCACCAACCATCCCGATTTTTTCATTTAGCTCCTGTTTTAGCTTAATCTTTTGCTGCACGCCTTTAAAGCTGTCCATCAGCTCATTAATTTTGTCTATTCCGGCGTCCTCTACTGCTTCCTGTATGCTCTTAACCAGCCGCTCCATGTTTTTCAGATTAGCTGCAATTGCACTGGCTTCATTTTCAAAAAATTGCTTGAGAACATAATAGTTTTTCACAGTAGAACTGCTAAAACTAGCCAAAGCGGCATCAAAAGAACTGCAGAACCCGGCAAGCTCATCAAACTCTTCAGGCACACTAACCTCCTGCACAAGATTCAGTAATTTTTGCACATAAGTAATGCGGTTGCTTTCCCTTATTTGCTTAGCCCTCTCAGGAATGCTCTGATTTTTTAATTCCGTATCCATTAACTTTTGGAGGTTTTCACTTATGCCCCTTTTTTCCTCAGTTATGTCTTTCTTAATACCAATCAATTTTTGATTTGCAGTTTCAAAGGCTTGTCCGCCCAAAGAACCAATCCATTCCCCTAATTGCCCTAACTCAATCTCTTTTACCCCCTCCTTTTTTTCAGAAGACCTCTTTAAGAAACTGAAAATCCTCATTTTATCAACGATTTAACCGGCATTTAAATATCTTTGCGGTTTGTTAAGTATAGATGCCAAGTGAACACCACCCTGCCTGCCAACCGCACCAATTCCTTGCCCCTTTTCCAACTTCTCCCACCCTTAACTTGATAGGGAAGGCGAAGTTGGGATAAACAGCTACAGGCATGTTGTGCAGTTGGAAAGTTTACTTAACAGGGTTAAACGGCTCTGATGAAAGTCTATACCATCAAACCCGGATTAAATAAACCTGAGGATTTCTGAAAATGCAAAAGCTATGGCCAGCACCAACAGCATCAGCGTAATCACTTTTTCTGCAAAGCTGTTCGTTCTTATGAAGCCCGCAATACGTATTTTGATTACAGGATATAAGGGGCGTATGCCGTTAGTTGTTGCAGCATCCAACACCAAATGGGAGGCGTAACCTACTAAAGTCGCAGCTGCCAGTAAGTAATCTAATTTTATCAACACGAAATACAGTATTAGCGGCGGGAACAAGGAGTGGATAAATCCCCGATGCCTGAAAACCGATAAAACAACCGCAAACGGGGGCAGTTTCCTGCTTACCTTAGAGTAAAGATGGTCGATATCAGGAATAACAGACGCCACAGCAGCTATTGCCGCAAATAAAAATTCGTTACCGCAGCCCAAGAATTTACAACCGAGAAAACCGGATAAGATTCCGAAAAGAAGATGGGAGAAAAACATCATTTTACAGTTTCGTTACTGCCGCCGTCATCCATTATGTTACTAGTCTCAATATTGCTTTCCTGAATGCTTTCAGCCTCGGCATTTTCTGAAAAAGCAGGGTCAGCAGTCGCGGCAACAGCAGTAGTTGCCGCTTCAGTTACTTGAGCGTCCTCCGGCTTTGCCTCAGAAACATCATTGGCAATCAATTCAATGCGGTTAAACATTTCGTTCTTATTAACACGGGCATTTATTTTTAAAAAGCTTCCAAGGGAATCGTTCTTAACCTGCTCGAAAGATTCAGGCGCTTCTCGGAAGGCAAGAAGCTCCTCACCTGTTTTCTTGAGAAACTTCTCAGCAGTGTTCCTGAAAAATACTGTGCGGACAGCTGCCGTGCCATCGTCAAGAAAAACATTAAGGACGTAAGAATAACCCGGGTTCGCCACCGGACCATGCTGCTGGCATAAAAAAGCCCCGTTTTCAGGCTTTGCCCTCCTGCCGCACTTACCGCACACCTCAAAGAACCGAAGGTCAAAAACGTCTATAACAGTGCCGAAAACCTCAACAAACGCATCGGTGTCTGCAATCTCACTTATGCGCTTCCTCGGGCTCTCGCGCCTGAACTCCCCCGCTTCAACCGTCTCTCCAGGCGGGTTGACAACCATCATGCTGCGCTCGTTAAAGTGCAATTCAAGGGTGTTATTGCGGTTTTCCTTAACGTAAACGCCCTTAAGCTTTAAAACATCACCCTTATTGATAAAACCAAGCTTATTAGCCTGCTCATTCCAGAAAACCGCCCTTATCGTTCCAGTCTCATCCCCCAAGATTGACGAGCCAACCTGGCCCTGGCGCCCATTGGAGTTAAACTGCCTGACAGGAAAAACAGCAAGAACCTTTGTAAGAACCTCAACGTTCTGCATCCCTGCAATTATGTTGGAAACTTTCAGCTTACCGACTGCCTGAGCGTCAATTAGCTTAATGCCGAGCTCGTTAGCCAGAATGTGAGCAGCGCCCTCCCTGCTGACCAAGCCGGCAAACTGCTCGAGCTTCGCATTTATGTTAGAGGCAATTTCAGTCTCGCTAAGGCGGGAATTTTCCTTAATCTTGGCTACAGCCTCATCATAAGAAAGCTTCATCATCAAACAACCGTAAAAAAAACAGGTTATAAATAGTTTTTGCTAATTCAGGCTCTGATGAAAGTCTATGCCATCAGCTTGTCCTTAAGCAAGCCAATACAGAGAAACAGCACAGACTTTTTCATCAAACCACTGCATTGGAGGCGAAGTCAAGTTGCGTGTAGCAGAAGGAAGAAAGCTTTTGACACTTAACTTGACTTTACTACAGCATCGGCGCTGTCCCGAATCCTGTTCCTGCTGCCTTCTCTGCACACATTTTACTTTCCCCCTCCTGCTCTGCCGTATCTGTATTGCTACGCCCACTTAGTCCCCTCCTAACTAGATAAGGAGGGGAATAAGTGAGCCATAGAATGCTCATAGAAGTTTTGGAGAACAGGTTTGAGGGTATGCAGTAGCTGCACGAACAGGATTTAGGACAACGCCTACAGCATCATAAAATTTTTAAACGCTAATCCGTTCCCAATCGCTTGCGATGGTCGAGTTCATCAAGGGTTACATGGAACAAAAAAAGAAGGAGATGGACTCCATAAACCCTGAGGACGTAAAACAAGTTGTGAATGTCCTTTTTGACGCGTGGAAGGAAGGAAGGCAGGTGTTCATATTCGGGAACGGAGGCTCTGCTTCCACTGCTTCCCACTTTGCATGCGACTTGGCAAAGGGCACTTTGCAAAAGATTTACGACCCAAACGAAAAGCGCTTTCGCGTCATATCCCTGACAGACAACGTCGCCGTAATGACCGCCTTTGCAAACGACGTCTCATATTCAGACATTTTTTCCCAGCAGCTCCACAACCTGGTAAGCGAGGGGGATGTTGTTATTGCCATTACAGGCAGCGGCAACTCCTCCAACATAATCAAGGGAATTGAGATGGCAAAGAGATTCAAGGCAAAAACAATCGCCTTACTCGGATTTGACGGGGGAAAGGTAAAAGAGCTTGTCGAACACCACATCCTGGTAAAATCAGACCACTACGGCAGGATTGAGGACTGCCATTTAATGCTTCAGCATTTAATATCCTCATACCTCCACAAGAAGATAAAGGAGTTTTCTGCGCGGTAAGTTGGAGGGCTAGCTTTTTGCGCTCTATGCTTAATTATTTTCTTCCCCCCTGACTAAATTAATGGAGGAAGAAAATAATAGTGGTTTGGGCAGCAACAGCGATATTGAAAAGTTACTCAATGTTGCAGTACCACTGCGTTGCAGTGCTGAATTTCTCCCCGCCATGCCTGGTTAAGGCGGGAAAAATTCAGCCGCATGACTGCAAACAGGGCAATCAAGCAGGGACTTTTCAATGACGCCGCAGCAACAGAAAATTTTAATAAAGCGCTGCAAACTCCATGCATGAGAATGAAAGCTGTTGTTACAGGGGGTGCAGGCTTTATCGGCTCCCACATGGCAGAGCTGCTGCTGGAAAAGGGCTATGAAGTGGTTGCCATTGACGACATGTCAAACGGGCAGCAGGCTAATGTTGACATGTTTAAAGACAATCCGAACTACACTTTCCACAAGATTGACCTGTCTAAAGATTTTGACGATTCCATGTTCAAGGACGCTGCTTATGTTTTTCACTTTGCAGCGCTTGCCGACATTGTGCCGAGCGTTGAGCAGCCCTTAAAATACCACAATGCAAACGTAACTGCAACAATTAAAGTCCTTGAAGCCTGCAGAAGGCAAAACATAAAAAAACTGGTTTACACCGCCTCTTCAACATGCTATGGCATCCCCGACAGCTACCCAACCCCGGAAACAGCAGAGATAAAGCCGCAATACCCTTACGCCCTCACAAAATACCTTGCCGAGCTTTACGTGATGTTCTGGCACAGGCTTTACAAGCTGCCTGTAATCTCACTAAGGTACTTTAACGTCTACGGCACCAGAGCCAGAACAAATGACAATTACGGGGCAGTCTTCAAGGTTTTCCTATCGCAAAAACTGCACGGGCTCCCGTTGACAATCGTGGGGGACGGAACGCAAACAAGAGACTTCACCTACGTCAAGGACGCAGTGGAAGCGGCCCTGACTGCCGCAGAATCAGACGTGGTCGGGGAAATAATAAACATAGGAACCGGAAACCCGCAGTCAGTCAATTACCTCGCAAAGCTCATTGGAGGGAAAACAATCAGCATTCCTAAAAGGCCAGGAGAGCCTGACAGCACTCATGCAGACATTACAAAAGCAAGAAAACTTCTTAAATGGGCGCCCAAAACAACATTTGAGGAAGGCGTCAGGATTATGCTGGAAGACATTGACTACTGGAAAACTTCGCCAGCATGGGACAAGGAATCAATCGCAAAAGCAACTGAAAAATGGTTCAAATACCTGGCTGATAAGAAAGTTTTGTGAGGGGCTGATAAAATGAAGGTAATGATAACAGGAGGGGCAGGCTATGTTGGCAGCGAACTGGTGCCATACTTGCTGGAAAAGGGCTATGAAATAGTGGTTTACGACCTCTACACTTACGGCGACGTGTTCAAGGACATTTCAAACCCAAAACTTACTGAAATAAAAGGCGACCTCAGGGAAAGGGAAAAGCTCGTTGAAGCAGCCAAAGGGGCAGACGCCATAATCCACCTGGCATGCATATCAAACGACCCCAGCTTTGAGCTGGACCCGGAACTCGGCAAGTCAATAAACTACAACGCCTTTTTCAATGTTTTGGAAGCTGCAAAAGCCAACAATGTAAAGCGGTTCATCTATGCAAGCAGCTCAAGCGTTTACGGCCTGAAATCAGAAAAGAACGTGGTAGAGGATGCAAGCCTCGAGCCACTGACAGACTATTCAAAATACAAGGCAGAATGCGAAAAGGCACTGCAAAAAGAGGAAATGGAATGGGTTGTCATCAGACCGGCAACAGTATGCGGTTATGCGCGCAGGCTAAGGCTTGACCTGGCAGTCAACATACTCACGGTCAACGCGCTCGTGAACAGAAAAATCAAAATCTTCGGGGGAAACCAGCTAAGGCCCAACATAAACATCAAGGATATGGCAAGGTGCTATGAAGCCCTGCTAACAGCGCCCTCTGAAAAAATAAACCACCAAGTATTCAATGCAGGATACCAAAACCTCTCCATCAATAAAATTGCCAGAGCAGTCAAGAAGCTCTGCGGAGAAGACATTGAAATGGAAGTTGTCCCAACGGATGACAACAGGTCATACCACATCAACTCGGACAAAATTGCAAGAATCCTCAGCTTCAAGCCGGAATTCACAGTAGAAGAGGCAATACAAAGCATCATAGACGCCTTCAAAAAGGGGCTGATTAAAGACGGCCTTAATAATCCAATATACCACAACATAAAAAGAATGAAAGAGCTTAATCTCAAGTAATCTCAAGAATCCTGTGGTCTTCATCTTCATACAAAACTCTCGCGTGCTCCCGCATCAACCCCTCCATAAGGGACTCGCGGTGCTCAACATTTCCAAGCAAATCCCTTGCCAAATCTGTTTTTCCAAACAGGATGTGAGTGATGCCAAAACCCTTCAATCCTGCATAAAGCTCACCTGCTGAAGAAAACTCATCAAAATCCAGCGTCTGCTGAAAATAGGTATCTGAAAGAAAATACTTACGCTCAAGATGATAGCTCCTTGTCTCCCGGAAGAAGAGAACATACGCCTCCTCAGAAAGGTTGTTGTTTGCAAACTGCAACGCCTTAAAAGGATTTGAATCCTCTCCGCCAGCAAGGTAATTTTCCTTTGACACAACCCCAAACGCAGCAGGCATGCGCTTTGCAGCAATGCCAGCCCATACCGGAACAGAGAACAGCAGCACAAGAAGAACCAAGGCGGCAATGACAAGGCGATACCTTGACTTCTCAAGCACCCAAAACACAGAATAAGCAGCCGGCGGCATCAAGACTGCCATGACTGGAAGAAGATAGCGCAGCCCGGGATTTGTGAACTGCCACGCGAACATTGAAATAAAAAAGATGAGGACTGCATAGCCGGCAAACAGCCGCTTCCCGCCAGGAATGGCACGGGGGATGAAAAGGGGGAGAAAAACAAGGAAAAAAGGGGTAATGCCCAGAACGCTGTCAAACTTGACAGGGTTAAATGTTATTAGCACAGGAAGGACGGCAAACTTTAAAATCCCCTTAACATTGAATGCGTTAAACCCGCTGTCCTCAGCAACTAGGCCTTCCATATGCCGGTTAAGCTCCACAGCCAGGGGGTCGCGAGTGATTTTTGACAGGAACGGGTAAACAGGGTCGCCTGTGTTTGAGTAAACCCATGCGAACCATGGCGCTGCAACAAGCAGCATAACAGCACCTGCTGTTAAAGAATACCTGGCGAACAGCTTGAAGTTGCTTCTATAACGCAGAATCAGCCACACAACAAAAGCCATAGCGAAAGCAACAGACGCAAATAAAGCGGTTATCTTGTAAAAAGCAAGCGAAGACGCAAAAACAGAAAACAACAACACCCACTTCATGCCCTGCCTTTCAGAAAAGGAAAGCAGGGAGTAAAAAGCCAGAATGGAAAAAAAGGCTATTGGAAGGTCTACGAGCGGCTGGGACGCCCACTCAATAAAAACAGGCATGCTGGCAAATGCCAAGCCGGCAAACCATGCCGCCTTTCTGGAGAAAAAGCGGTAAGTCGCTGCAGCAACAGCCAAAGCAGCCAACGAGCTAATAGTAGCTGCTAAAAGGCTCGGCACTTGCTCACCAACCCCAAATAATTCCGGCAGCACGTAGAGCATGCTAAAGCCATGGGGAATGCTGGCATGAATGTTATTCGGCATTTCAGAAACAGCGTGCTGCTGCGCGTAAAATTTTGCTATAGGAAGGTGGTAGTTAAGGGCGTCTATGCTGAACACAGGGGCAAGGGACATAACGAAATTGCCAATAAGAAGGAGCGCCAGGGCAAAAAACAGGAATGCGTTCAAATCCCACTTTACAGAAAGCCTTATTTTTCCCCAGCTTTTTATTTCACTTACAGAAAGAAGCAGGATAACAAAAGCCACTGCCACGAAAACCGGGCGGTAAAGCAGCCCGAGCAAGCCAAGATAAAAAATTCCCAGAGTTGCTAAAACAGTTCCCAGCCCGACAGAAAACAAAGCCTTCTCATACCATGCAAGCCCCAGCTTTGAAAGAACCCTTGAGCCAAGCAAATAAAAAATGGCTACCAAAGCAAGCCAAAAAAATATTTCAGCAATCATGCGTAAAACCCCAGAATTTGAATTGAGCGGATAACCAGGAAAGCAGCTATAGCTACGACAATCCACAGCAGCAATAACAAGTCAAGCCCTTTACCCATTTTCATTCAAAGTAAATAAACTCGTAATCGCCCGTATAGCCAAGGCGCTCAAAAAGCCACACCCACTCCTCAGGCCTGAAAAAAGACTCTGCAGTCAGCGCCCAGCACTCAAGGTTAAACAGCTCAAGCTCATTCCTGTAAGATTCCATTGTAACATACTTATTCCTGCCAACCCTTTCAATCTCACTCAATGCAGTCTGCAATTCAGGGAGGGTAAGGTTATGCAGGGTGTTAAGGGATATAACCAAATCAAACTCCTTGTCCCCAAACCCGTAAGGCTCCTGCGCCCTGTGCACGAAAAGACTGCTTTTAACCTCCTCCTTGGCATTTTTTATGGCATATTCCGAAATGTCAAACCCCTTAACTTCGCATTTTGGAAGCAGCTTCTTAAACTCATAAAGAAGAAACGCCTTTCCGCACCCAACATCCAGTATTTTTGCGTTTTCCTGAAGGTTGTAAGCCTCAATAAGCTTTTTCGCGACAGTCTCCCACCTTCCGTCATACCTGTAGCCGCCATAGCCGTATCTCCTATCCCCGTCCCAGTATTCCCGGCCATACTTCCTGGATATTTTCATGCACTCAACTTTATCATCATTCATTCTTCCGATACAATCCCTTTTCGACCTTTTATGCAGCGGCGTTATAATAGCCAACAGTTTTCCCATACTTAACACCTCACAACACCTCACGGCTTTTTCATAAGCTTTCTTATTTCTGCCAACAGGCTTCCAGCACTAACCGAATATTTTTCCATCAGACTCGCCTGAGAGCCATAACCATCCGGAAAAATGTCAGGGATGCCGATAATTCTGAACAGCTTGCCAAGATTGGCTTCTGCTATGACTTCGGCTACAGCGCTTCCGAGCCCCCCGATAATGCTGTGCTCCTCAATGGTGATTATGCCCGACACTTTCCCGGCATACTTGAGAATGCTCTCCCTGTCTAAAGGTTTTATAGTGGGAACATGGAGTATCGAAACGTCAATCCCCTCATTTTTAATGGAATCTGCAGCTTCCTTAGCAAGCCCAAGCGTGATGCCAGTTGTTACAACCAGCACATCCTTTCCCTCCCTCATTGGAATGGCTCTGCCAATCTCAAAAGAATCATTGGAAGTGACTATGGGGTCAAAGCCCTTGGCAAGCCTTATGTAAATAGGGCCTGGGTAATCAACAGTTAGCGGCATCACCCTGCGCATTTCATCAGCATCAGCAGGGGCTATCACAGTCATGTTCGGTATTGCACGCATAATAGCAATATCATCAATCGCCTCATGGGTTGGGCCAAGGGGGGCATACACAAGTCCACCGCCATTGCCAATAAGGCGGACAGGCAGGTTATGCAGGCACAAGTCCAGAACAATCTGCTCAAAACAGCGCCTTGTTATAAAAGTTGCAATTGTGTTAACATAAACTATCTTGCCCTCAAGGGCAAGCCCTGCAGCCATCCCGATAATATTCTGCTCTGACACGCCCTCCATGAAAAAGCGATCAGGCATCTCCTTCTTGAACCTGTCAAGCGTGCCTGCGCCAAGGTCAGAGCCTATAAAGAATATTCTCCTGTCTTTTTTTGCCAGTTCGTAAACCATTTCCAAGCTTGTCTTGCGCATCAGTATTCCTCCAGCCCCCTGTAAAGTTCCTTAATTTCACCGTCGTTCAACCCGCTCTTGTGATGCCATTCCATGTTGCCCTCTGCAAACTTAATGCCCTTGCCCTTCATAGTATGACAAATGACAACGCTGGGCTTACCCGCATCTACAGGCAGGTTTGAGAACGCAGACTTAAGCTCATCCAAATCATGACCATCCACTTCCCTGACGCCAAACCCAAAACTCCTCCACTTATCAGCCAAAGGCTCCAGGTCCTGAATGCCAACTGTCGGGCCATAAGACTGATACTTGTTATAATCCATAACAACAACGAGATTGTCAAGCTTATGCTTCCCGGCAGACAAGGCAGCCTCCCACACGCTGCCCTCATCTGCCTCACCATCTCCAATGACGACAAAAGTGCGGTAACCTGCTTTTTCATAGCGCGCATTAAGGGCCATGCCTATCCCCACAGGAAAGCCGTGTCCCAAACTGCCTGTTGAAAACTCAACGCCGGGTATTTTAGGCTCAGGATGACCCCCAAGAATGCCATCAATCTTACAGAATTTCCATAACTCTGATTCAGGGAAAAACCCTTTCTCTGCAAGAACTGCGTAAAGCGCAAGACAGCCATGACCTTTGCTGAGGATGAACCTGTCCCGCCCCTCCCATCCGGGGTTTTCGGCTTTGTAACGCAGAACATCATCATACAAAACCCTGATAATTTCCACCAGGGAAAAGGCAGAGCCCAGGTGCCCGCGCCTGCTGCACTCCAAAATCCTGATTATTGTCCTTCGCAGTTCCTTTGATTTAGCGTCAAGAGGCATCGTCACAACCCATAAGGAAAGTTCTTATAAACCAGAGAAACTTCGTCAAGAAGCACCCTTGCCTTAACAAGCTGCTCAGCCTGCACCTCCTCTGCCACCAGCGGTTCTCCATAAGCGAACTGCCTCCTGAGAAAATGCTCGGCAAGGAACTCGTTCAGGATGATAAGGCACCACTTGAGGCCGAAGAGAGGAAAAACAATCCTCAACCTTGCTTCAAGGGAGCTGTCTTCAGGAAAGCACGAAAGGACATTCCTGACAAAATGTTCCTTAAGCCCGGAACTAAGATTCATCTCCGGGTGAAGCAGAAAATCAGAAATTGTTTTTGCAGGGTCATCCCAGCCAAAATGCTCAAAATCAAGGAAAACGATAGAGCCGTCGCCTTTCCTCAATGCGTTATGGAATCCGAAGTCAGACGGGCTTAGAACCATCCTTCTTTTCTTTATGAAAGAGCCGTATTCCAATTCGCTCCCAAAAAACTCCAGCTCTGACCTGCACCACCTGACAACTGAATTAAACAAAGGCAGAAACTCCTCCTCAAGAAACCCGCTCAGGCCGACATCCTCTGAAATCTCAGCCAGCCGGTTATACCTTTTTTCCAAGTTTCCAACTACATCGCCAACCGAAAAAAAGGCCTCAGAAGCCGGAGAAATGCCGACAGCCTTCTGCCTCAGAGCATTAATCCTCTTAAGAAAATCAGAGGCATAGTCTATATCCCTCTCTGTTATACCCTGAGAACCAACCTTTGCCCCGTCAATATACTCGTAAATTGCAAAGCGTTGCTCATTATGAATGAAAATAGGCTCAGGGACGTTCCTTATCCCGTTATTCCAAAGAAAGCGCAAGGCGGAAAACTCCACGCCCATCCTGTCCCTGAAATCAAGCTCATTGGAAAAATAGAATTTACACGCGTATTTTTTAGAATCATTACACCTAACAAGATAAATCCTGCTGTTACGGCCCTTGGCGATTCTCTCAAAAGAACGCACGCCACTCCCCACTATAGGAAGTATAAGTGAAATCCTCTTCTGGAAGAACTTATCTTCCTGACCTGAATAAGTGCCCATTTATGCCATCCCAGCTCCTGAAAACCTTAACGCCGTCCAAATGCCCCTGCCCTCCATAAGGGTCATACAAAATCTTCTCGACCCATTCAGGGAACAGCCTGTCACAAAACGTTTCCTCAAGGTCGTCTATGAAATGCGTGCAGCCAAGCTGCCTGATTCGCTGCAGCTTCCCTTCCCTTGTAGACTCAAAGTGAACATCCGCTCTTGAAACAGCCAACCCCCCCTCTTTAAAAAAGTTGTTTCTTTCCATCCAATCAAGCGCAGCTTTCCTGAAGTTGGAACCGCCCCCGAAGTAATTCGAGAACTCAGTCTTATGGCTGATTATAAAAACCTTAACCCTATTATCCTTACACAGCCTGAAAAACCGCTCAACACCGTCTATAAGCTCAGCTTCCCCCATCCTCTGCCCGTAAATAACAGCCTGCACCTCCTGCCATTTTTCATCCCCGTGAACCTGCCTGACGGCATCGCGGATATGCCTTTTGACCTTCTTAATGCCCTCGCTGACTAAACCCATCTCCAGGGCAACCTTGTGTATCAGGGCATCATAGCTCACAATAGTGTTGTCCAAGTCCACTCCAATAACATAATCCATTGTGTTTTGGTTGAAAAGCAAATCTATATAAATATTCTGACATTCCTCTGCAAAGGGGTTTAAGCAAAAGCCGCGAATATAAAACAGGCTATAACAAAATGCCTAACGAAATAGACAGGATTGTAATCTTCGGGCACACCGGATTCATAGGCAGGCATCTTGAGAGGTTCCTGAAAGAAAAACACCCTGAACTGGAAATAATAGGGGCTTCGCTTCCATCAGTTGACCTTACCAAGGACAGTGCTCCCGTAAAAGGGCTTTTTGGAATGAAAACAGCAGTCATCATGCTGTCTGCGCTTAAGAGGGAACACGGCGACAACCTGGACAATTTCTTAAAGAATGTAAAAATGGCTGTGAATGTCTGCAAGCAAATTGAAAACAATCCTGTCAAGCGATTCATTTACTTCAGCTCAGCAGCAGTTTACGGGGAGGACGTCCAAAATTTAAGCATCAACGAGGACAGCCCGGTAACCCCGACAACATATTACGGGATAGCGAAACACAGCTGTGAAAGACTGCTTAGAAAAGCCACAGGCTCCGGAAAAGGAAGCGCTCTCACTATTTTGAGGCCGCCGATAATATACGGGCCAGGAGACAACTCAGGCTACAGCCCTTCCGGGTTTGCAAAAACAGCGATGAGAGGCGAAACCATAAAATTGTGGGGGGACGGCACTGAAAAAAGGGAGTTTATATTCGTGGAGGATGTTGCGAGGGCAGTAGAGAAGCTTGTCTTAAACAACCACGATTGCACGTTGAACCTGGCAAGCGGCAAAAGCTACACTTTCGCTGAAATAATAGACGAGCTGTCAAAACTGACTAATTCAGAAATAAAAGTCGAATCAAGGAAGAGAACGAAAGAAAAGGCTGACCACGGATTTGAAAACACTGCGCTGCTGAAGGTGTTCCCGGAATTTTCGTTCACGCCGTTAAGCGAAGGCCTTAAGAAAACAATTGACGCGATAAAAGGGGGAACAGAATGAGGCGCCGCACCTGCCGAAGCTGCCGAAGCGATGAAGTAAGAACCATGCTGGATTTCGGGATGCAGCCCCTTTCCAACAGGTTCCTGAAATCCCCTGAAAAAAATGAGCCAAGGCACAGGCTTGCAATCGGGTTCTGCCATGCCTGCGGCGTTTTACAGCTAACTGATACGTTCCCGGCGAATGAGCTTATACCCCCTCACAAGTGGCTTTCCTACACAGAGCCTGAAAAGCACCTTGACAAACTTGCTGATGCGCTATCAAAACTGCCGGGAATTGAAAAGGATGCTCCAATATTCGCCATAAGCTACAAAGACGACTCCCTGCTGAGGAGAATGGAGAAACTTGGATTCAAGAACGTGGCCAGGCTTAACCCAAGAGAAGACTTGGGCGCTGAAGGCGATTACGAAGGGGTTGAGCTTATCCAAAACCTGTTTAGCGCAGAGAAGGCAAGGGGGATTGCAGAAAAAAAGGGGAAATTCGGCATAGTCATAGCAAGGCACATCCTGGAACACTCTTACGACACACTAGATTTCATGAATGGGATAAAGGAACTGCTAAAGCCGGGAGGGCACGCTGTTTTTGAAGTGCCTGACTGCACCCTTTCCATGGAAAAACTTGATTACTCAATGGTCTGGGAAGAGCACCCGTTATACTTAACCCCTGAAACCTTCAGGAACTGCCTAGCCATGAGCGGGTTTTCAACCGACAGGCTGGAAACATACCACTACCCGCTGGAGAATTCCCTTGTTGCAATAACAAAAGCAGGCAATACGGCGTTTTCGCCAGACAAAGAAGCCATCCAAAAAGAAGAGAAAAGGGCAAAAGCGTTTGCGCAGGAATTTGAAAAAAGAAAGGCAATGCTCAAATCGTTCTTTTCCGGTTACAACGGAAAGATAGCGGTTTTCGGCGCAGGCCACAGCGCAAGCGCCATCATCAACCTTTTCGGGCTGGAAAACATTGCATGCGTTGCAGACGACAATGAAAAAAAGCATGGGCTTCTGATGCCAGGCTCACACCTGCCGATAGTCAGTTCAGACGTCCTTGAAAAGGACATCGACCTTTGCGTGCTTAGCGTCAACCCGGAAGCTGAAGAAAAGATAATAGCCAAGAAAAACCGGTTCAGGGGAAGCTTTCTGTCATTCTCGCCGGCAAGCAGGCGCTCAATATATGCAAACCTCGCACACCTTGGAAACCCCGCCAAGTTCAGGGAGGTCAGCAAGGAAGTATACTACACAACAGAAAGCAGTGCCAAGCTCTACAAGGAGGACATAAGCCTCTTCAAGGAAAAATCAAGGAATAACGAGAGGGGGAAAAGCAGAATATGCACCCACGAAAGCACTGAAAACAAGCTCCATGAGATGTTCATCGTATTCAGGAAAGGCGCTTACGTAAGGCCGCACAAGCACCTTGACAAGCTGGAGTCGTTCCACGTTGTTGAAGGCAGCGCTTACGTTGTAACCTTTGATGAGCAAGGCGGAATAACAAACCTGTTTGAAATAGGCGAGTACCAGTCAGGGAAGAATTTTTACTGCAGGATGGCAGGGCCAGCTTACCACACCCTCATAATAAAATCAGACTACCTGGCATTCCACGAAGCCACAACAGGGCCTTTCAGGAAATCTGATACTGTCCATCCGGCATGGTCTCCGGAAGAAGGCGACAAAGAAGGCATCAAAAAATTCATGGATAAGTTAGAGGCTTCGGTTAAGAGGCTTTTAGAGGACAGGAAAAATGGGTAAATACACCAGGCGCGGCACGTGCAGGCTCTGCAGCTCAAAAGAGCTTGAACTTGCCTTTCAGCTTGCGCCAACGCCAATAGGAGATGCATACCTTCCAGTGAAGCAAAAACTAGAAAGCTATCCGGTTGAGCTTTTTTTGTGCAGAAGCTGCGGCCTTGCGCAACTGCTTGATGTTGTTGAGCCTGAAGAAGTATACCGCCCATACATATACAGGACAGCCGACTCACTGGGGCTGGTGGAACACTTCAGAAAATACGCTGATGAAGTAATGAAAGCCGTGAATCCCAAAAAAGGCGGCTTAGTGGTTGACATAGGCGGCAATGACGGCTCATTCCTGAAGTTTTTCAGAAATCATGGCATGAAAGTCCTTGGCGTTGACCCTGCAACCAAAATAGCCCGCGAAGCAACTGAATCCGGAATAAAAACACTGCCTGCCTTCTTCACGCCAGAACTCGCAAGCGAAATAAGGAAAGAGAACGGGAATGCCTCCATCATAACCGCAAACAACACAATGGCAAACATAGACGACCTGCAAGGCATGATGGACGGGGTAAAAAAGCTTTTAGCCCCTGACGGGGTGTTTGTGTTTGAAACAGGTTATGTGCTTGACCTGCTGCAGAAAAAAATCATTGACAACATCTACCACGAGCACATAAGCTATTTCTCAGTAAAACCCCTTGAAAACTTTTTTCGGAATAATAGCCTGGAGCTCATAGACGCAAAGCGGGTGGCGACAAAAGGAGGCTCATTGAGATGCACAGTGCAGCTTAAAGGAGGTCCAAGGAAGCGCTCACCAGCAGCAGACGAGCTGATTAAGCTTGAGGCAGAAAGCAGAATACACAACCACGAAACGTTCAGGGCATTTGCTTCCGAGCTGGAAAACATAAAAAACGAGCTGACTAAGCTGCTAAACGGGTTAAAGGCAAAAGGCAAGCTCATTGCAGGGTATGGGGCATCAGTAGGGGTAACCACCATACTGCATAATTTCGGACTAAACAAAAACCTGATAAGCTTCCTTGTTGATGACAACCCAAACAGACAAAACTTATATAGCCCGGGCTTAAACATCCCAGTATTGAACCCAAAAGCGTTATACGAGAAAAAGCCGGACTACGTGGTCATCCTGGCCTGGCAATACGCAAAACCAATATTGGACAAGAACAAGGCTTATCTTAAACATGGGCGTTTCATAAACATAATCCCGAAAGTAGAGGTGGCATAAGATGGGCAACAAAATCAGCTGGTTCAGGAATTCATTCGGCGAGGAAGAGCTGAAAAAGCTGGGCGAGTCTGTAGCCCAAGAGCACATAAGCCTTGGCCCTGTCACAGCAGAGCTTGAAGCACAGTTTGCAAAGGAACTGAACATCCCTTACGCAGTGGCTGTGCCAAGCGGCAGCGTCGCACTCCTCATCTCCCTAATTGCATGCGGAATCTCGCCTGAGGATGAGGTCATCATGCCGAACCGAAGCTGGATTGCCACGGCAAACGCCCCGATTATCCTCGGAGCAAAAGCTGTCCTCGTGGATGTGCAGGAAGACCTGCCACTAATCGACGCATCGCAAATCAGGGAAAAAATCACCCCAAAAACCAAGGCAATAATACCTGTGCACCTGAACGGCAGAAGCTCGGACATGGAAGCCATCAACAAAATAGCAAAAGAACACAGCCTGTTTGTAATAGAAGACGCATGCCAGGCAATGTTTTCAAAAAATTCCTCCGGATTCCTGGGGACACAGTCTGACATGGGATGCTATTCCCTTGGGGTAACAAAGCTTATCTCAACAGGCCAGGGAGGGATGATTGTAACAAGGAACAAAGAGCTTTACGAAAAACTAAAACTAATCCGCAACAACGGAACACCAGACCATTTCATCCCGGAATACACCACAGTAGGACTAAACTTTAAGTTCACAGACATGCTCGCTTCAATCGGCCTTGTGCACCTGTCACAATTAAAGGAAAGACTAAAGCACGTCAATAAGGTGTATGAAAAATATGCAGAGGCGCTCAAGGAAATGCCATACCTCAAAATGATTCCAGTAAACGTAAAACAGGGAGAGGTGCCAATCTATGTTGAAGTCCTGTGCGAGAAACGCGATGAGCTAATCAGTTTCCTCGCTTCAGAAGGCATTGAAACCAGGCCATTCCTCCCAAACCTTGAAATGGCGCCTTACATTGAAAGCGGATATTTCCCAAACTCAAAGATTTTCGAGGAACAGGGCCTGTTCCTTCCTTCCGGCCCCTCACAGCCACTTGAGAATGTTGACAAGGTGATAGAAGCGTTAAAGCAGTTCGGGAGAGAATTATGAAATTCATAGTCTTGGGAACAACAGAATTCACGCTAAGATGCGCCCAGGCCCTTCTGGACAGCGGGGCTGAATTGCGCCTTCTTGTCTCAATGCCTGAACGCTCACGCCCAATCAATTCAGCAGACGTTTCGGGTTTTGCGCAATCCCATAAAATCCTCTACCATGAAACGGAAGACATAAACTCGCCCGAATCCTTATCTGCAATAAAGAAACAACAGGCAGATTACATCCTGGCATCCTGGCCAGCCATAATAAAAAGGGAAGTTCTAGGGGCAGCAAGGATGTGCATAGGCTCGCACCCTACAGACCTGCCGCACAACAGGGGCAGGCACCCCTTGCACTGGCTGATAACGCTAGGATTCAAGGAGTCAAAACTAAGCTTTTTCAGAATGAATGAAGGCATAGACTCGGGAAACATACTGCTTAAGATTCCATTCAGGATTGGCAAAAAGGACTCCATCATGGAGGTTGTTGCAGAACTGAACGATGCAGCATACAAGGGAACAAAGGGGCTTTACAGGCTGCTAAAGCGGTCAGTGCCCGAAGGAACAGAACAGGAGCATAAAGAAGCCAATTACTGGAGGAAAAGAAGCGTGCATGACGTGATTCTGGACTTAAGAATGCCATCAGACACGATAATCAGGACTGTAAGGTCGTTTTCAACGCCATACCCATGCGCCAAGCTTATCTTTGAAGACAGCATCATTGCAGTATCAAAGGCAGAAGTTGCGCAAACACCGCTTTCTAAAGAGGAAATAATGAGGACAGAACCTGGAAAAATCATCAGCGCTGAAGGAAAAAGAATGCTGGTTAAAGCAGAAGACAAAATCATGCTTTTAGAAACTGACGGGCTTCCACAGAAGATATTAGAGGCAAAATACATCCACCCCCCGTCAAAATACATTGCCGGATGGTCGCAGAATCAGCTCAAAAGACTAGAAAACTAGAAGCACTAAGCCAGTATCTCCGAAAGCAGCTGTTCGCTGGCTGCGCCCAAGCTGCTTGCTTTGTTTAGCTTCTCTCCACTTAACTTGCGTAGGGGAGAGAAGCTAAGTTAGGAGAACCTCAGCCAGCAAATGGGCACTTGAAAAGTTTACTTAACACAAGGGGAAAGAAGAAAAAGCAGAAAGAACAACAGTCATCACATAACTTCACTTTACCAAATCAGCACATCTTGATTACGCATCTAATAACCCTGCCTTCGCGAAGTTCCTGTATTGCGGCATTAATCTCACCCAGACTGCATACCTTTGTCACCATCTTTTCAAGGCTAAACCTGCCAGACTCCTGCAGCCTCAGCAGCCTTGGTATGTCATACGCTGGATTGCTGTCCCCGCCGTGAGAACCGGTTATCTTCTTTTTGAAGTGCAACTTAAATGAATCTATGCACATCTTTTCCCCCGCTTTTGGAACGCCAACAAGAATTGTGCGCCCCTCCCTGCCGCTGACTTCGTAAGCAAGCTCCCTGATTTCCTTAATCCCAGTCGTATCAACGGCAACGTCGGCATCAGAGGAAAGATACTCGCTGATTTTCTGCCTTGCGTCTTCCCTTGAAGAATTAATGACATGCGTAGCGCCAAACCGTCTGGCATTTTCCAACTTAAAATCATTAATGTCAACCGCAATTACCGGGTATGCTGAAGCCAAAGAGGAGGCAAGAATGATTGATGTCCCGGTGCCGCCTGCCCCAAAAACAACCAAGGACTCCCCGCTTTTCACGCCAGCATCGTTCTGAACCACCCCAAAACCAGTAGTAACTGCACAGCCGTAAAGGGAAGCCAGCTTCATGTCAAAACTTTTTGGAATAGGGGTTATGCGATTTTCCGAAACGACAGCAGACTCATTAAAAGTAGTAACCCAGCCTGCATTAACCGTCCTGCCGCCAAGCTTATACACAGGGGTGGAAGACTCGACCCCCTTTCCTTTCCTCCAGTGCAAGACCACATGGTCGCCTTCCTTTACATTGGTGACGCCAGGGCCAACGCCTTCCACAACCCCGCTTCCCTCGTGCCCAAGAAGATGCGGCAGGAACCTATCAGGGCCCTTAACGCCTTCAATCTCATTAATCTGCGAGCCGCACAGCCCGCTGTAGTGCACCTTAACAAGAACCTGGCCGTAATGAAGAACCTCAGGAATTTGAACTTCATCAACCACCAGAGGGGATTTCTGCTTCACTAAAATAGCCGCTTTCATATTTTACTCCAAACTCCTTAACATTTGGCAAAGCAGGCAGTTTAAAAAATTTTTGCAACATCAGTAAGCGACAAAAATAAGTCGCAGCATTGCCTTCACACGCCAAGGAAAAATTTAAATAGACTCTTCTTCCGCCAAAGAAAAATGGGCAAGATTGTTGTAATCGGGAGCAATTCCTTTGCAGGCTCACATTTTATAGACTACCTTTTGTCAAACACGGACAGCTCCATCATAGGCATAAGCAGAAGGGATGAGAAAAAAGACGTATTTCTCCCGTATAAGAAAAACAGGAACCTTGAGCGGTTCAGGTTCCAAAGGTTCGACCTTAACAAGAACATGGCTGAGCTTCTGAAATTCCTGGACGATGAAAAGCCGGAGGTAATTGTCAACTATGCCGCGCAAAGCGAAGTGGCGCCAAGTTGGGAAAACCCGCTTAACTGGTATGACACAAATGTTTCGGCTGTTGTAAAGCTGACTAACCATTTGAAAGGCCAGAAATACCTGAAGAATTACGTGCATGTCTCATCACCTGAAATATACGGAACATGCTACATGGAAGTTTACGAGGACCACTCATACAACCCCAGCACCCCTTACGCCGCTTCAAAGGCAGCCGGGGACATGTTCATACAGCTGCTTGCCAAAAACTTCAATTTCCCTGCTATTATTGTCAGGCCGACAAACTATTACGGTCCATGCCAGCAGCTTTTCAAGATAATACCAAAGTCAATAATATACCTCAAGAAAGGCGAAAAGATTCCTCTTCACGGGGGAGGCAGGGCAGTAAAATCATTCATTCACATAAGAGACGTGTGCGACGGCATGCTTAAAATAGTGGAAAAGGGGAAAGCAGGAGAGATTTACCACCTCTCCCAATCTTCAGGCTACTCTGTCAGGAAGATAGTAGAAAAAATCTGCAGTAAAATGGGGAAAAAATTCAATGAAGCAACTGACATCGTTGAAGAGCGGCTTGGCCAGGATGCATCCTACATAATAAGTTCCTACAAAGCAAGAAAGCTGAACTGGGAGCCCAAAATAGGAATAGACGAGGGCCTTGCAGAATGCATCAAATGGGTGGAAGACAACTGGAGCGAAATAAAAACTGAACCCCTCAAATACATACACGAGGCGTGATAAAAATACCTGCAAAGAAGGAAATAACACAGCACTGGTATTTCGAGAAAAAGGGAATCATTTCACAACACCGCAACCTAAAATCGCAAAGCGACCTTGATTCCTACGAGCAGGAAAGAAGAGACCTGTTTACAGATAAGCTTGCGCTGCCGCCAAGCGCCTTTACCAACTCGCAATTGCTTGAGTTCGGGCCTTCTGCAGGGGAAAACGCCATTGTGTTTGCAATGTGGGGGGCTTCATGCACGCTTGTTGAGCCAAACCTCAAAGCACACCCCTGCATCAAAAAATATTTCGAGCAGTTCAAACTTGCACAAAAGCTTGTCGAAGTAGACGGCTCAACACTGGAAAGCTACTCCAAACGCCAAATACCTGACAAGAAATTTGACTTCATAGTTGCCGAAGGATTCATCTACCTAGTGAAGCCAGACCCCATGTGGATTGGCTTCTTTTCCAGAATCATAAAGAACAACGGGTTTGTCATCCTGAACTACTGCGAGACATTCGGCAACTTTCAGGAGCTGTTCCTGAAAGCAATTCACAGCAGAATGTGCAAACTCACAGGGATGGGCTCTGTGGAAGCTGCGGGGAAATGGTTTGGAGCCAAGTGGAATTCCATACCGCACACCACAACAATGGAGTCCTGGGTGGCTGACGTTTTAGACAACCCAACTGTCCGGCTAGCGCGATTTTACGAACTGAAAGAGCTGTGCACAAACCTCTGCAACTCTGGATTTTACCTATACTCTTCCTGGCCACCGTATAAGAACAGCCTTGAGGTGTATTGGGCCAAGAAAATGCCAAAACCAAAAGAGCAGCTTGAATCACAGAACGAATTTATCGAAAGAAGCAGGCTTAGCCACATGTTCGGCAGGAAGCATTTCCTTCTAAAGACTGGCCCAGAAATGGAACCCTCCATTAAAGAGCTTCTTACCCTCACAGACAGCCTGATAGACGAATTTGACAGGGACAAGGCAGAGAAATGCATCGAGCACCTTGGCAGCATAGAGAGGCTCATAGGCTCGGACGCAGTAATTTCAGAGCCCAAAGACGTTAAAGAAACGCTTAACGCGATTAAAAGCATAAAGCACATCCTTAACCTGCTTATTGCAGGAAACGCAGACGACATAGCAGCATTCTGCAGCAGCGACAAGGCATTCATCAAAAGCTGGGGAATGCCCACGCATTACGCTGTCTTCAGAAAAGGAAGCGAATAGACTTCAAGCGCACCCTGAAGAACAGCCTAAAAACCGTGCTTACGATTCCAAAAACATTCCTGAGGCGCAGGGCAGTAGTTGAGCTGGTTTCCTGCAGCGCCATAATTGGAACTTCCTTTACAGAATGCCCCGCCTTCACGAGCCGTATAAGAATCTCAGGATAAACCCCGAAGCTGCTGGTTGTGATGCTCACTTTCCCAACAAGGCTTTTTTCATACATCTGCATGCCAAAATAATACTTCAGGCGAAGTCCGAACAAAAGGTTCAGGAAAGCGGAAACAACAGCGGAAATGACCCGGCGGTGAAGAAGCCTGACCTTCTTGTTTCCGCTGTAGGAAATAACAACATCCGCCTGACCAATCTTGCCCATGTAATTCTCAAGAGAATCCGGGGTCAGGCTGTCAGGGCCTGGAAGCAGCATCACGTATTCCTTGGAAGCGTGCCTAATGCCAAGAGCGTAGCTGTAACCAACATTCATGTTCCTCCTGTTATGAAACACCCTTATCCTGGAATTCCTTTTTGCAAGCCTGTCAACAATTTCCCCTGTCCTGTCACTGCTCCCGTCCTCAAAAATAAGCAGCTCGTAATCTGAAAACAGCTTAGCGGCAATTCTACTGACACCCCTTACAGAAGATGCAATAGTCTGCTCATCGTTATACGCCGGTATTATGATGCTGACTGACTTTTTCATGCCCACACCGCGGAGTAGCCCATCATTGCCACCCCAAACACTATGGCGGCTATCCCAAGCCACTTATACTTATTCATGCGCTCCCCCAAAAACCTCACCGACAGCAGCGAAACCCAAACAAAAGTCAAGGCATTTGTGGGAAAGACAACCGCCAGGTCCGCATTTTTTAACGCCCACAAGTAAAAGGGCATAGGCAGCAGGTAAAAAAAGACGCCAAGCATAAGCTTATAGTTACGCAGCTGCTCAGCAACGCTAAAAGAAAACTTCACCGAGCCAAGCTTAAAAAACAGGGCACCAAAAGCCACTGAAACCGTCAAAACCGCCACAATGCCAACTACAACGATTGTCTCAACCATGTTCAGCACCATAACCAACAAGGCTTATCCCCGCAGCAATAAAAAATATGCCAAGCCAGTTAATCAAAAGCAGCACTTCATTCAAAACAAACAGGGCTACCAAAGCCACCCATACGTAACTTAATGCAAAAAAAGGGTATGCGACAGACAATTCCGCCTTTTTAAGAGCAAAAAGCACAAGCATAGCCCCAAGGGCGTAAAAAAACAGTCCAAGAAATATGTTATAGTTGGTTATTATGGCCTGCACATTCAGCTCAAGAGCGGCTGCCCCTGTCTTATAGAAGTATTGGGCTGCTACAGAAAATACGGTAAAAATAACAATAAGCAAAATTGCTGCAGGACTGGTTTTCATCAAAAAGCGGAAACGCGACATGTTTTTAAAGATTTGCGTTGACTGGTTCCAAATCTGAACATATTCCACTTTCCTCACCCTAATCCAGTTAAGGGGGAGGAAAGTGAGGAAGCAGCAGGGCAAAGCAAATTGCATCGCAAGCTAACTTTTCAATAGCGCCAGAGAAGGATTAAATTTAAAAAGTAACAGGGAATCGTTCTAAACATGGAAGAATCGTATATTGAGGGAATTAAAAGAAAGTATTCTATTGAAAAGCTGAAGGAAGCGCTGTCACAATTTAAAAGAATAAAAATCCTCGTGATAGGCGACACCATAATTGATGAATACCATTTTACACGCCCGAAAGGCAGGGCAACCAAAGACCCGATTCTTTCAGTTGACTATGTCAACCATGAGGTTTACGGAGGGGGCATACTGGCTGTTGCAAATCATGTAAGCAATTTTGCAGATGAAGTAACATGCATTACGGCAATTGGAGACAGGAACGACCGGAAAGACTTCATCACCGGCGCCCTCAACAAAAACGTAGACTTGAAACTTCTCGTAAAAAAGGACTCGCCAACTACAATAAAAAAGAGGTATTTGGACAACATAAGGAATGAAAAACTGTTCAAGGTAGAGTTCATTAACGAAGCCCCAATTGATGAAGAAACTGAAAAAAAGCTTATTGGATTCCTAGAGCAGGAGCTGCCTAAAAACGACTTGGTCCTCCTTGGAGACTTCGGGCACGGCTTAATAACTGAAAAGGTCATAAAGCTACTGGAAGAAAAGTCAAAATACCTGGCAGTAAATGCGCAATGCAACAGCGCAAACCTCGGCTTTAATTTTGTAACCAAGTATAGCAAACCAAAATACATAACCATGGACATTACCGAACTGCAGTATGCTGTTTCGGACCGCTTCAGCACAGTGGATGTCCTGATGAAAAAGCTCAGGGACAAAACAGGCTTCAGCAATTTCCTGGTAACAATGGGAAAGGAAGGCGCAGGATACTTCAACAACAACAACATTAGATTCAGCCCTGCCTTTGTCACAAGGCCAAAGGACACAGTAGGGGCAGGGGACGCCGTCTTCAGCGTCACTTCCCTTTTTTCCTGCCTTGGAATGAAAGAGCTAATCCCGTTCATAGCAAACTGCGCAGGCGGCATTGCAGTGTCGTACCTCGGTAACAAGGAGAGCATAAATAAAGAGAAACTTCTGGAGTTCATCAGCCAGGCATACAATGGCGAGATTAAAGCAGTGTAGAAAACTCTTTCTTCATAGCCTCATAGCTTTTGCTGTTAACGTCAATAAATTCGGCATTGATGTTTTCAGCCAGTTCAGCATCATTTCGGCTGTCGCCAATAACAACAGCCATATCAAAATCACCGGGAGTCATGTTAAGCTCCTTCAGAGCCTGAAGAACCATTCCAGGGCTAGGCTTTCTCATGGCCTTATCCTTTACAAAGTCAGGATTAAACTGAACCCCATTTGCCGAAGCCGCATACACTTTATCAACGTCAGGGCAGAACTGCCAGTTATCTATAACAACACCCTTCTCCCTTAAAAATTCCGCAATGCAGCCGTTAACATCAGCCACAGTCTTAAGCGCAAAATAATTGCGCGCTACGCCCTGCTGATTTGAGATAACAATCTTGACAGTGTCATACTTTGTCTGAACATAAGAAATTAGGTCTATAACAGGCTTCTGCAGCTTAACCTGCCCCATCCAGTTCTCATCCCTGCCAAGAAAATCAACGTGCTCCACAAGAGTGCCGTCCCTGTCTATTACAAGAAGGATTTTTTCGCGCTTAACGTTATCCTTTATGTGGTTTATTATTTCAGTTGATGAAAATTTCTGGTCTGCCGTGTATTTCACCTCTCCGCCAGCCGCCTCAATAGCCCTGCGCTCTGCAGTTATGCCGGGGGTTGTCTTATTGACAAAATCAGGCCCCTTTATGTAAAATGATGGCTTAAGCCTCTCCACGACGTGAACAGCCCGCTCAAAATCGCTGACGACCACGAAGTCAACAAAATTAAGGGCTGCTACGGAGTAGGCGCGCAAAAGCTCTGAAAAAATTGGCCTGCCGCTGCCCTTCCTTGCCGTTACAAACCTGTCAGAAGTTATTGAAACAAACAAATAATCGCACAACTTCGCTGCAGACTCAAGATGCTTAATGTGCCCGGGATGGAGCAGGTCAAAACCCCCATGGCAAAGCCCAACAGTTTTATTCGCCTGTTTGAACTCTGAAATTTTCTTAACAGCAGCGCCAAAACCGATAATTTTGTCCGAGCTGAAATCGTTATCTTCCGCCTTAAACATGTTAACCAATGCCAGAGGCAACCCGGAAGAGAATATAAAAGTTTTGCTATAGCGGAACATTCACAGTGACCATTACCAGTCAATTTCCTGCTTAACTTGGGACTCCCTGCTAAGCCAGACAAGGGTCTTCAGGGGTTGTCCTGAATCCTGTTCGTGTAGCTACTGCATACCCTCAAACCTGTTCTCCAAAACTTCTATGACCACTCTATGACTCACATACGGCAGAGCAGGAGGGAGGGAAGTAGAAAGGAAGCGATAAACATGCGAGAAAGCCCTTTTAGGACAGCGCCGGGTCTTCAGGCATTGTTGAAAGTCTTGCCTGCTTGCTTATTCGCCCTTTCTTTTTTTCCTTCTCCCCTTAACTTGTTAGAGGGGGGAAGGAAAATTGGAGGAAGAAGCGACAGCAGCAAAACGGGCAAATAACGACTTTTTCAACAGAGCCCCGGGTCTTCAGCAACATTTAAATAGTTATAAAACGGTTTTGCGGTTATGAAAAAGAGGTTAATGGCAGTCCTGTCAATGCTGCTGTTTTTTGCAACAGTAAAGCCGGCAATTGCCGCAATCTCAATAACCTCCCCGGAATTCGGAGTAGCACAGGAACTCACTTTTGACCTTGAACTGAATACAGACTCAAGCGTATCGTGCAGGTTCAGCACCACCTTTGCAAAACCGTTCAATGAAATGGATGAAGTCACCACAACAGGAAACACTCTTCACACAATAGAAGGCATCACACTGCCTGCGTTTGGAACAGAATACAACTACTTCATTAACTGCTCGTCCGGAACTGAAGCGTCGGATATCAAACTAAAAGCGGACAACACAGAGCCTTCAATTCTAAATGCTGTTGCAGAGCCTGAAAAGGTTCTGCAATCCCCGCTTGAAACAACACTCAGTGTAAAAACAGGCGAGAATACAAGCTGCAAATACGACCAAACTTTTGAAGAGTATGACAGCATGGCCAATTTTTTTATCGGAAGCGACAGCGACAAAAACAACTACAAAAACTCACACGAAAAGCCCCTTACACGCCTTAGCGACAACACTGACTACACTTTCAACGTGATGTGCCGCGACTTATCAGGAAGGAAAACGACCCTTGCAAAAATCAGTTTCAAAGTCAACACAAGCACAGAGCCGGAAATAATTGACTTTACGCCAAAAGACGGCTCTTACAAGGGTGAGGAGAACGTTGTCATTTCCATAACCACAAACAAAAACAGCATTTGCAAATACGGAAGCGAATCGCCTCCAACAAGGGAGTCGGGAAATTTCAATGTCCAGGGAACACTGCACGAAACAACACTGCAGCTGGATGAAGGAAGCCACACTTATTATTTCAAGTGCGTGTTTGAAGGCCCTAAAGAACGCACAGCACAAACAACATTCACGATAGACAAGACAAAACCGGCAGTTTTGCTTGTGGATGACGACCAGAAACTTGACGATGCGCCTGACGGCTACACATACTACACAAACAGGCTAAAAGCAAGGTGGGAAGCAAAAGACAACGAATCAGGCATTAAAGACTACAATTACTCAATAATCTCGGGGAGCATGACGGTAGTAAACTGGAGCACAACAACATCTGACGAAGTAACCGCAAGAGACCTTGAGCTGCAGGACGGAAGGGAGTATGTTTTCAGGGTTAAGGCGCGAAACAACGCAGGGCTATGGAGCGAGACAAAGGAAAGCGACGGGGTAAGGGTTGACATAAGCCTGAACGCAGAGCAGGCCTGCAAGAACGAAGTAAAAGACGGGGACGAAACAGACGTGGACTGCGGAGGAAGCTGCGCAAGAAAATGCTTACTGAAAGAAAGCTGTGAAATCACTGACGACTGCTCAAGCGGATACTGCTCAGAGGGAAAATGCGCAAAGGGAAGCTGCGATGACGGCGTAAAAAACCAGGACGAAACAGACGTGGACTGCGGAGGAAGCTGCGAGGCCTGCCTTGAAGGGGATAAGTGCAAAGAAAGCATTGACTGCGAAAGCGGCATATGCGCAGAAGATATATGCATCTCAAAAGGCCCGTGCTACAACGGGGTGCTTGACCCAAAAGAAACAGACGTGGACTGCGGAGGGGTTTGCGCTGAACTGAAATCCATAAAATGCCAGCTAGGCAAAAAATGCTCTGGTGACGAAGACTGCAGAAGCAGAACTTGCGGCATAGACGGAAAGTGCGCTGCCATGAATGACGGGGATTATGATTCAGTAGTTGACGATAAAGACAACTGCCAGCGGGCTTACAATCCAAAACAGGAAGACACTGACAAAGACGGCTTTGGAGACTCATGCGATGACGACAGCGATAACGACGGCATGGCAGATGAGTGGGAGAAGAGCTACGGCCTTAATTTCATGAGCCCTGGCGACGCACTGCTTGACAACGACGGCGACACGCTTTCAAACCTTAAAGAATCACACCTGAAAACAAACCCGCTGATGGCTGACAGCGACAGGGACGGGTATGACGACGCAGAAGAGGTTGAAAAAGGAACAGATCCAAACGATGCAGGGTCAAAGCTAAAGAAAAGCAGGCTGCTGACATTCTTTGCATGGATGCTTTTGTTCCTTGCAATATTTGCAGCAATAGCTTACTTTTATTACAGAAAGCTTACAGGCCCTGTGCTGGAAACAAAAAGGGAACAGGAAAGAAGGGCATCCCATTACGAACCGCCAAGAGCCGTTCAAGAACCCAAGCAAGAGCGCAAATACAGGCCAGAGCCGATATACAGGCCAACACCTCCTGAAAGAAGGCACACCACAGGAGACCTTGACGAAATCAGAAGGCACCACTCAAGCCTTTCAGGGGAAGAAGTGTTTGAAAGGCTAAAAAGGCATACGAGAAGGAGGCGACACTAACAAAACTTTTATAATAATGCCAGATTAACTGCGGCATATGCAAAAGCTTGACGCTGCAGCTGTGCTTGTTTTGGCGATTTTTTCTGCCATTCTTCTAAACGTTTCAGCGCAAAACTCAGCCACCTTCGAGGAAAACAACCACCTCTCAACAGGCTATTACTTTCTGCTGACAAACGATTACCGCCTTGGGCCTGGCCACCCGCCCCTCACTTACAAGCTGGCTGCGGCACCGCTGCTTTTTTCAGGAGCAGACTTCCCTTTTGAAAACGATTACTGCAAAAACTTTCTTTATTACGGCTGCGCGCAGGAACTTCTATACAACTCAGGACTTAACAGCCAGCTTTTAACATTTCTAGGAAGACTCCCATTCACAGCGCTGGCTGCACTTACAGGGCTTGTAGTTTACCTCTGGTCAAAGCAGCTTTACGGAAGGAAGGCAGGCGTTCTTTCACTCCTCCTTTACTCCTTTAGCCCAGCAGTGCTCGGATGGTCTGCGCTGATAATGACTGACTTTTCTGCTGCAGCCTTTGCATTCACCAGCGTTTACTTTCTCTGGCGGCTTATGAGAAAGCCAAACACGCTCAACCTGCTTCTTACAGGGCTTTTCTTCGGCCTTGCCGTATCGTCAAAATTCACTGCCGTTTTGTTCTTACCAATATACCTCTGCATAGCAGTTTTCTGGTTCTTTTCAGGAAAACCCTACAGCTTTTCCAGGCTGAAAAGGCATTTGCCAAAAATACTGCGCAACAGAGAAGCCTCATTTATAGCAAGCATAACAATAATAGCCGGTATTGCGTTCCTCGTTGTCTGGGCTGTTTACGGGTTTGACACAGGAAGCTACTCAAGCGGGGCTCCTGAGCGCTACACAGACTTGGTTTACGAAAACGTTCCTGCAAAGTTTGAGAACACGGCATCCTTCCTGATTGAAAAAATGCCTTTGCCTTTCCCATCACTCTTTGTGGGAGTTTCCCAGCAAATATTTACGTCAGCAACAGGCTCAAAGCCATCCTTCCTTTTAGGCAACACTTACGAAGGCGGCGTCTGGTACTTCCACATCATAGAGTTCCTCGTCAAGGTTCCAGCGGCATTCATTATCCTGCTTTTGCTCAGCATTTCAATGCTTTTAATCAACAGGAAAAGCTACCAAAACGACACCCTGTTCCTGCTTGTCCCTGCACTGACATACTACGCTGCTTTTGCCGTGATAATAAACATTGGCTCAGGCATACAGCACATACTTCCGGTTTTCCTTTTCCTGTTTGTCTTTGTTGGAAGAACAGCACTATCAAAAAAGCCGATGCAATGGCTTGTATACGGACTTGCCGCCTGGTATGTCATAGCATCATTATCAGCATTCCCACACTACATCTCATACTTCAACGAGTATGTTGACGATGACGAGGGCTACAAATACTTTCTTGGAGCAAACCTCGACATGGGACAGGACCTGAAAGCCCTTTCCACTTATGTGAAAGAAAATAACCTGGACATAAAACTCAGCTATTTCGGGACAACCGACCCCGCAGCCTATCTTGACTATGAATACCTGCCCTCACCGTTTTTCCAGGCATGGGCGCCTGGGTTCGCACATTCAAAAAATGACTTGAATGCCAATTACACTGAAAACTGCGGCAGGACAGAAGGCATCATAGCCGTCAGCATAACCAACAGGGAAGGGGCTTTTATGCTTAACAGCTCATGCTACGACTGGCTTAAAGAATACGAGCCAACAGAAGTCATAGGGCACACAATATTCGTTTACAACATTACGCAATGAGCAGCGTTAGCCACTAACTGCTGCGGTTATTGTGATTAAACAACTAAGGAACTGCTTTCCCTATACCACTTTACGAATTCTTCCATTCCCTGCTCAACAGAAACCGAAGGCTTAAAGCCAATAAGAAGGGAAGCCTTGCTTATGTCCGCATAAGTCGCTTTCATATCGCCGGGCTGCTCGCCTTCAACAGCAACATCTGCTTTCTTCCCAAGAAGCTTCTCTATAACACCTATAAAATCAACAAGCTTAAGCGGCTTTGAACTGCCAATGTTAATCACCTCAAAACCCATATCAGCTTCCATTGCCTTTACCAAGCCGGCAACAGCATCCTTAACATAAGTGTAGTCCCGCATGCTAGAGCCATCGCCAAAAACCCTGACAGGCAGCTGCCTGCTGATTCTGTCTGTAAAAATATAAGGAGCCATGTCAGGCCTTCCACGAGGCCCGTAAACTGTAAAGAACCTCAGACAAACAGACTTAATACCGTAAAGGTTATGGTAAATCCTGCAGATATGCTCTGCTGCAAGCTTGCTGACGCCATAAGGCGAATCAGGAACAGTCAAGCCGCTTTCCGAAAATGGAATCCTCGCAGAGCCGTAAACGCTTGACGAGGATGCAAACACAAACTTTTTTACTTTGCTTTTGACGCACGCGTCAAGAACATTTATTGTGCCGTTAACATTTGTGCCAAAATAAGATACCGGGTCATTAACAGAAGGCCTAACCCCTGTTTTTGCAGCTATATGAAAAACATAATTTATCTTATGCTGCCGAAATACACCACTAACATCTTCTTTTTTCCTTACGTCACCCTCCACCAAAACAAAATTCTTATCGTCCAACAGCCCTCTTATGTTGGCTTCCTTTACGGATTTAGGATAGTTTTCCTCAAAATTATCAAAGCACACTACTTTCATCCCCCTGCCCAGAAGTTCCTCGCATAAGTGAGAGCCTATAAAGCCCGCACCGCCGGTTACAAGAGCTGTTTCCATAACCAGCAGGGTTTCAGCAGGGTATAAATATGTTTTTCTTTCCGATAAAGTATCTACGAACCTACAAACTCGAAAGCATATTAAATATCGTTTTTTACCCTAATCAACGCCATTAAGCGAATATTTATCTCGCTTAATGGGTGTTATGCTCAATTCAGAATTCAGGTTTGAAGCGTTACATTTATATCTTTAAAGATTTTCAAGTTAAATATGAAACCAGAAGATTACTTCAGAAATGGCAAAGTGTATGTTTGGAAAGAAACTTTTGCCGTTGTGAAATCAAAGAAAACATATCTCAATGCTTTTGCTAATATCATTGATAAGAATGAAACAACTGTAATTATTGACCAATCCAAATTCAATGAGAAAGACGCAATTGAAATTGAAAGAGATTGGAAGATATTAACTTTTGATATGGTTTTACCATTTGGATTGGTAGGATTTATGGCAAAAGTTTCTCAAGCCCTCGCAGATGAAAAAATATCTATTTTTGCCATTTCTGCCTATTCAACAGACCATATTCTTGTGAAAGAAAAAGACGTAACAAAAGCAATAAAGAAACTTGAAAATCTTGGTTGCATCGTTGAAAAGAAGTAACGCCCGAATTCTGAACTCGAAATTTTTGCCTTCGGCATCGTTGCACTAAATTTTATTCCTAACGGAGAGCATAACACGCATGCGATACGTTAAGTTCAATAATTTCAGGGGCTTTACGATAATGGGGCGGTTTTCAATTCGAAATATTTTAACACCTATTCAATATTTTAAAATTATGGATAGTAAGAATAAGCCAAAATACGAATTTACTAATAAAATTACCGGTTCTTCTCTTCCCACTGATACTTTTCTAGAAAAATTAAGAGAATTCCTAACCAATAATAGCTTTTCTTGTTCTCAGACAAAAGAAAAGACTGGAGAAGCAAAAACCACAGGAGTCGGAGTAACAATGGAAGGAGACTTGGGTGGAGGTATTGCTCATTCAGATATTATCACAAATAAATGGAATCCGTTTAATATTAAATGCGGTGGAAAAACATGTTCTTTCTTAGGTAGATTTAAAGGAAATATTAAACTGACAGAAATGGCTAAATATAGTAAAAAGAAAAGAGATATACATTATGAATTAAAAGATTACAATTTAACAGGCAATATTGATTTTTCACCATACGGTTTTTGGATGTTTATTTTATTCTGCGTAGGTATATACCTCAGTTTTAAATTTTCAACTGGTTTTTGGATTGGGAAAAAGAGTTTATGGAAAGATGGATACCTTGGGCTTTTGGAGTTGCTTCTATACTATTCGCTTTTGTTGGTGGAATGACTATAAGAGATATAGTTGGTCTGATAAAGGATAAGCATGAAAAATTATTAAAAGATGCTGTAAAAGAGATAGACAAAGAAACCAAACGTTCAACAAAATAATAAAACGACTGCTCACTAACTTTACAGTCCTTCGGACATTTACAAAATCAATCCATCTTAACCAATTCTTCCGTAGAATAAACCCGAATTGTATTTTGCTTTTCTTTCAAATCCCTATCATTGCTCCACAAATTGCATCTTAATTTTAGGGCAAGAGCCAAATATGGGACATCTTTTGGGTCTGGAGAAATCTTTTCGGCTTTTTCGATGAAAGGCTCAATTTCTTTTTTTGGCATTAGCATAACATTTCGTTCAAACAAATCAAAAAGGTCGTTAAAATTTTCCTCATTCCTTTTGGTCTTTCCTTCCAGATAGTCCTTGTATTTTCTGAATTCCTCAAAAATAAATTCAGGTGCATAGAGTTTATGCTTAAACAGAATGTCTGATGTTCCGCTTTCTTTCAGCAAAGCTGCAAAAAGAACATTTGAATCTATCACTAAATCCATGATTAAGCCTTTTTGTATCTTTTAGCTAGATTTTTGTTTAGTTCTCTTCCTAATCTTAATGCATCTTCCTCAGTCAGAGTACTATCGGACTTGAATTTTTTCAAAAATTCCAAATCCTTTATTCTTTGCATAAATGCTTGCCTGGCTATCTCAGACCAATTCATCTCTGGGAATGTTTCCATTTTATGTTTCAGTTCTGATGGAACTGCTAAAGTCATAGTTGTCATGTTCTTTACCTCCAATTATGTGTAAATATGTATAATATGTTCAAATATATAAAACTTACTATTTCTGCCCCTCAACTTTTCAGTCCTTCGGACAGCTACTCTGCTTCGCAGAAATTCATGCAATTCGGTGACAATCTTTAAAAAATAATAAAAACGGCTGTCCCGCCGTCCTAAAGTTCGCTTTAACCCGAAATTTTTGCCTTCGGCATCGTTGCACTAAATTTTAGTCCCTGCAAGTATTCGGGAGAGATTAACAGCGATCGCATACGTTCAACGCAATAAAATTTAAGTTTCCTAGAAAACGGGAATTCTCAGAGGTCATTCGCAAACTTCAGTTAAGTCCGATTTTTGCGGACAACTCAAAACCCTCTTCAGTAAGCCTTGTTTTCAGGTCAGAGCATTACTTTCTTGCCCTTCCGCTTTCTGTCAATGCTTCTACAATGTCTACTACTGAGAACCACCATCCATCATTAAACCAAGTTCTTCTGATTTTTTTGCCTTAAAATACTACTAGAGCATTATTTTGGTTAGTCATTTTATTACTTCAACTGCATTATTTCCATTCATAGCATTATCAATCTGCCTCAGAAAATATTTGGCTAATGATTTCATTTTCTTTTTGCGTAAAAGGTATATCTGGATTGTCATGGAAATAAAGAGAACGATTAGAACGATTATTAATAAGGTGGGTGTATCCAACTATTAGGTTCACTCTTCTATAAACTTCTTTTTGCTCAAAGAATCCTTTTTCCCTTCTATTCCCATCTATGTATCCAATTTGCCGGCCATCTTTTTCAATTTGGCAATAACCCTTTATAGCATTTCGAAGGCTAGACACATCAGCAAATAATGTATTTATAATAAGAATATTCTTAAATCCTTTTCTCAATTGCCGTGTTTTTCCTTTTAATAAATCATACAGTCTATAACAATCACTATTTTGTGTTACCTCATTGACTACAAAATGCCCGCTTAATTTATTTCCCGATTTAAATTCTTCTAACATTGCAGTAATCTTATCTGTTACATGTTTATCTTCATTTAATACAGCTACCTCTACTATAATATCCTCTTGGTCTAGTTTTATCAAGAAATCAGGGTTTTTATCAAAACCATCTATTTTTGGCTGATAACAAACATAAGGAATATTAATCTTCTTTAAATAAGCCCAAACATCAATTTCTGATATTATTCCGTATACTTGCGCAACTCCTCCTTTAAGATATTCAAGTATATGTTTCTTATGCGGATTAATTTCATCTGCACCCAAATCATTTAAGTTACTTTCTAAATGCTGTAACTTTGGTTCTCTGTGTTTTATCAACCAGATTAAAGCTGATGGTTTATTTTTTCCTGATTCTTCATTAATCCAATTATCAGTGATAAGACTTTTTAGTAAGGGTAAACTATTTACATTAATATTAATTGTTTGTTTATCAAATTGGTTCATTTGTAAACATCCTTTCGGTGATCAAAACAATTTATTATGATACTATCTTTTTCTAATCTGTAAATTATCCTATAAGGGGGAATTCTTATACTTCGATGCCCTTTTAGCTGATACTGCAATGGTTTTCCTGATTCTGGAAGTTCGCCCAGTTTCCTAATATTTTTAATGAGTTTCAATCTCGTAGGCTTATCTTTAATCTTTCTGAATTCTTTCTTAAATTCTTCAGAAAATATTATCTGCATTTTAAGCCATCAACAAATCGTCTATATCTTCATCACTCATTTTAGTATCTATTTTAACTACTCTGCCTTTCTTAATTTGTTCTTCGCTTCTCTTAATTTTATCTATTAATACCATATCTTCTCTTAAAGCTTCTTTTTTAACTTGCTTTAACATAATATTCCCACCTTCATTAAATACAATAAACTTAGTTGATGGCTTTATGCCTGCATCTTTCCTTATTTCAGATGGTATTACAATCTGCCCATTCTGAGATATCCTAGTCATAGCAACTTCCATTTTTATCACCTACAATATATTTTAATATTAAAACATATTTTATATATAAACCTTTTGGTTTTTGGGCTCCAAATTCTATTGTTCCTGGGCAACCTCCGCTCACGAGGGAATTCTCAGAGGTCATTCGCAAACTTCAGTTATATCAAGTTGAGTAAATAGAGGAACTTGATTGCATCCATTGTTGCTACCGGACTCAACTTGATTATTAGGAAGTTGACCATGAAGTTCCAATATTTCGTCAACTTCCCATAAGTCCGATGTTATACCAGTCGCTAACTTTACAGCTCACGTATTCCAAAAATTTAAATACTCTCCCAAGACACCGCTGCAAGATGGCAACCGAGCTCTCTGTTGTAATCCCGGCGTATAACGAACAGGATAACATCCAGCCCCTCACTCAGGAGCTCATAAGCGTTCTTAATTCATACGGAAAGCCTTACGAAATAATTTTTATTGACGACGGCAGCACTGATGCCACTGCCGAGAAAATCGCACTCCTCCATGAAAAAAACAGGAACATCCGCCTAATACAGTTCAGGAAAAACTTCGGGCAAACCGCAGCCCTTGATGCAGGCTTTAAGAATGCCAACGGAAAGATTATCATTCCGATGGATTCGGACCTGCAAAACGACCCTGCAGACATACCAAGGCTTCTTTCAGGGCTTAACAATTCAGATGCCGTTGTCGGATGGCGCAAAGACAGAAAAGACGCATTGCCAAAACGCCTTTTTTCAAGGCTGGCGAACGCCATGCGAAAGGCGCTTACAGGCGAGCGCATACACGACTCAGGGTGCACGCTGAAAGCCATCCGGAAGGAAGCAGTGGAGGAGCTTGACCTTTACGGGGAAATGCACCGCTTCATCCCTGCACTGCTTATGTGGAAGGGCTTTAAGGTTACGGAAGCTGTTGTCAGGCACCGCCCGCGCCATTCAGGAAAAACAAAATACAACTTCAAGCGCCTGCTCAAGGGATTCCTGGACTTGCTTGTGGTAAAGTTCTGGATGCAATACTCAACCAGGCCGATACACCTCTTCGGGGGATTGGGCATGTTTTTCAGCCTGCTTGGCGTTATCATGGGGCTACACTTAACATTCCTTAAAATATTCAGGGGGGAGCAGCTGGCAAACAGGCCAATGCTTTTGCTGGCAGTGCTACTCGTTGTCCTTGGAACTCAGTTCGTTCTTTTCGGCTTTATAGCAGACATACTGATAAAAACGCACTACAAGGGAAAGCCGCCTTACTCAATCAAGAGAACGCTCTGACTCCGGTTAAGATGAAACTATTCAATATTCTGCGAAACCTCCCAATAGACTTGGGACAGGAGGGTATGCGCTCAAAAACCAAAGGGAAGATTATAGCGCGAAGCCTTGTTCCACAAGCAAAAGAAGGGCAAACTGCACTTGACTTAGGCTGCAGGGAAGGGACACAGTCAAAATGGCTTGAGAAAAAGGGCTACAAGGTAACAAGCATCGACATAGAAAAAAATTACGAAAAATGCCTGATAGTTGACTGCAATAAGAAACTGCCATTCAAAACAGGCAGCTTTAACCTCGTCTGGTGCAGCGAGGTCGTTGAACACCTTGAAAACCCCGGAAAATCCGTTAAGGAAATGAAGCGAGTCCTGAAACCCGGCGGATTGCTTTTGGTTACAACCCCGAACAGCAGGTGCTGGTTTTACAGAATACTATCCCTGGCGGGCTTTAAGCCGAAAAAAATACAGAACCCCGACCACAAACACTTTTTTGGGGAAAAAGACGTGAAAAGCCTCTTCCAGGACGCAAAAATACTCGGCTACTTCCCGTATGCGATTTACAAAGCAACCATCGGGAGAAGCCTTAATTTTTTAACACCCACCTTCGTAGTTATTTGGAGAAAATCGTGAGAGAAATGAAAAGATACCTCATTTTCCTTATGGGAGGAGGAATAGGCTTTCTTCTTACAATCCTTACCACGACTATGCTGACAGAAGTTTTCAGCCTCTGGTATGCGCTCTCTTATGCGTTTGGGCTTGCTGTTGGAACCATTTTCAAGTTCCTATACCACCGAAGGATAACCTTTAACAAGCCGAGCAAATGGAAAACCCGCTTCCTGAAGTTCATAATGCTTGTTGCTATTATGACCATAGTAAACTGGCTGTTGGTATATGCCAGCTCAGAAACATTGGCAAGAATCTTCCAAGGAGAGGTAAAAACACTGCATTACTTGGCAAGCATCTTTTTTGTCAGCGGACTCCTGTCCCTTGTCAACTTCTGGTTTAACAAGCACTGGGTATTCAGGAGCTAAACCACTCAATGGTCTTCTTCAAGCCCTCGTCAACGCCAACCTCGGGCTCCCATTTGAGGAGCTGTTTTGCCCTGCTTATGTCAGGGCACCTTGTCTTAGGGTCGTCCGCAGGCAAAGGCCTGAAAACTATCCTGCTTTTAGAGCCGGTTAATTCAATAATTTTTTCAGCCAAATCAAGAATAGTGAACTCATCCGGGTTCCCGATATTGACGGGCTCGTTAACATCCGACAGCATCAGTTTGTAAATGCCTTCAATCATGTCGGAAATATAACAAAAGCTTCTGGTCTGCGAGCCGTCGCCGTAAACAGTAATCGGCCTGTTTGCAAGAGCCTGCGTTATGAAATTGGGAACAGCCCTGCCGTCCTTTTTCCTCATCTGGGGACCGTAAGTGTTGAAAATGCGGGCAATCTTTGCATCCGTATTATGCACCCTGTGGTAAGCGACAGTAAGGGCTTCAGCATAACGCTTCGCCTCGTCGTACACTCCGCGAGGTCCAATGGCATTAACATTTCCCCAATAGCTCTCAGGCTGCGGATGAACTTTGGGGTCGCCGTAAACCTCAGACGTTGAGGCAAGCATGAAAACAGCCTTCTTGGAGCGGGCAATCCCCAGGGCATTATGGGTTCCCAAAGCGCCAACCTTCAGTGTCTGGATGGGAAGCTGGGCATAATCAACAGGAGAAGCAGGACTCGCGAAGTGCAAAACGTAATCAACATCTTCTTTCAGCTCTAAAGGAAGCGATATGTCGTGGACAATCAATTTGAAATTCGGATTTGATTTAAAGCCTTCAATATTAGCCCTGTCGCCGGTAAGAAAGTTATCAACGCAAATTATTCTGTAACCTTTTTCAAGCAGGAACCTGCACAAATGGCACCCGATAAATCCTGCACCGCCGGTGATAAGGGCTGTTTTCATTCTCCAAACCCCTGCCTCGCCTCTTCCAGAGCCTCAATCCAGCCAATGTCAAACCACCTCTCAAAATAAACGTGGCCGTAAACCTTTTCCAGATTCATCAGCCATGCAAGGAAGTAGCCCATCTTGTCAGCATTGTTCTTTTCATCAATGTAACGCTTAATCAACTCCAGTTTTTTCTGCGGAAAAAAGTAAATTCCCAAGGAAAGCAGCGTTGACTTCGGATTGGAGGCCTTTTCCATAAACTCTGAAAAGGAGTTGTCATCGTTCAAAACGACAGAGCCGGACTCGCGGGCAGCCTTGTAGGACTTTGACTCCCACAGCGGATTTATTATATTTGAAGCGCTTTTGAAAACATTAAAAGCGGGAACCAGGGAGAAATCAAAAATGTTGTCGCCGGCAACAACAAGAACGTCATCGTTAATGCCCCCCTTCTCAATGACGAACTGTATATCGCCAACCTGACCAAGCCGGTCGTCATTGCTTGCAGTGCCGTCATTCAGAATCTCAACAGGCACCTTAAAGGATTTGCCCTGAAGCCACTTCTCAAAATTTTTGTAAAACTTATCATTGGTAACAATGTAAATTCCATCAACTTCGGGAATCTCAACAACCTTGTCTATAATGTGCTCAACAATCGGCCTGCCATTTACTTCAAGCAGGGGCTTTGGAGTCTCCTTTGTCAAAGGCCAAAGCCGTGATGCATAACCAGCGCAAGTCAGAACAGCTTTCATCGCCCCACCCCGATATAATTGAAACCCCTAGACTTCAAATCCTCAGGCTCGTAAATGTTCCTGCCGTCAATAATGTTAGGAACTGCCATCAGCGCCTTCATCTTTTCCTTGTCCAACTCACGGAACAAATCCCATTCAGTCGCAATAACAAGGGCGTGCGCATTTTCCAAAGCGCCCAAGGGGGTCTCCGAGAAAGCCACGCCCTTAACAACCTTCTTGGCTGTCTGCTCAGCGACAGGGTCAAAAGCGGTAATCACCGCCCCCAGCTTCTGCAGCTCATTAATAACGGTGATTGAAGGGGCTTCCCTCATGTCATCCGTTTTCGGCTTGAAGGACAAACCCCAAACAGCTATTTTTTTGCCATTCAAGTCAGGAACAAGCTTCTTAACTTTTGGAATAAGCGAAAGCTTCTGCCTTTCATTAACAGATTCGATGGCATTAAGCATGTCAGCATTGCAACCATGCTCTTTAAAGATCTGTGTTAAAGCCCTGAGATCCTTCGGAAAGCAGCTTCCCCCGTAACCGGCGCCAGCCTGCAAAAACCTCGGGCCAATCCTGTTATCCAAGCCAACCCCGCGGGCAACCATCTTGACATCCGCCCCGACCCTCTCGCACAAATGCGAAAGCTCATTCATGAAAGAAATGCGCGAGGCGAGCATGGCGTTGCTTGCATACTTTATAAGCTCTGACGTCTTAACATCTGTAAAGAAAATAGGCCTGCCGGTTCTTTCAATCGCCTTGTAAAGCGAATTCATGGTTTCCTTTGCCTTGCCATTGTCTGCGCCGATAACAATCCTGTCAGGAACCATGAAGTCCTGGACAGCCTCGCCCTCGCGCAAAAACTCGGGGTTGGAAACAACGTCAAACTCATGCTTTTGCTTCATCTTTTCTTTTAAGCGCTCCTTAAGCTTGTGAGAAGTGCCAACGGGAACTGTGCTCTTCATAACAACAACCTTGTAGCCGTTAATGAACCTCGCTATGTCATCCGCAACCTGAAATACGGCAGACAAATCTGCCTTTCCATCACTATCAGAAGGCGTGCCGACAGCTATGAAAATAATCTCCGAATTCTCAATAGCCAGCTGCGAATCAGTTGTGAACATAAGCCGTTTCTGAGCAGTGTTAGTCTCCACAATTTCGCGAAGCCCAGGCTCAAAAAAGGGCATGACGCCTCTCCTCAGATTGGAGATGCGCTCATCGTCGATGTCAACACAAATAACGTCATTTCCAAGGTTGGCAAGGCAGGCGCCTGTGACCAGCCCGACATAACCGGTTCCAACAACAGAGATTTTCATGGCGAGACAGAATATAAACGGTCAATATAAATATCTTACCATTATCCTACCTTATCCGATAAGTTTATATATTATTGGTGTATAACACTTTCCGGAGCTGCCACGATTCAGCTTAGCTGAATTTATTTTCTCCCCCTTAACCAGTTAGAGAGGGGGAAAATAAGCCTTGCGCAGCAAGGGCGTGGCAGCTAAAGGGGAGAAGCAATCATGAAACGCAAAATCAGTGTAACTCTTGACGAGAACATCCTGAAGGCCGTAGACGGGATGATAGACAACATAATCATAAGAAACCGCTCGCAGGCGCTTGAGTTTCTTGCGAAAAATGCCCTTGGCGAGAACAAGACAGCAGTGATTCTTAGCGGAGGGGAGGAGTCAAGGCTGGAAATATCCCGGGGCGAATACAGGATTACAGCCAGAATAAAAAGCTCCACAGTGATAGAGCGCTCAATCAAGAAACTGCGTGAGAACGGCTTCAAGGAGATTTATGTCATAGCGAGGAAAAACGTCCTGACCAAAGTTTTTGACGTTGTAAAAGACGGCAGCGATTACAGCGTCAAGGTCAACTACGTAGAGGAAAAGGAAAGCAAGGGAAGCGCTGACTCGCTGAAGCTTGCAAAGGGAAAGATAAACAACGACTTTCTCGTAGTTTACGGGCACGTTCTTTTTGAGAAAATAAACCTGGAAGCTTTATGGGGCAAGCACATGAAGCAGAATTCAGTAGCCACCTTAATGCTTACCACAGCAGCAAACCCGAGCGAGAAAGGCACGGTGGCAATGGAAGGGGACAAGATACTGGAGTTCAAGCAGAAGCCCAGGAAGACAGACGTTTACCTTGTTTTTTCGGCGATATTCGCGGCAAGCCCTGACATTTTCAACTACACCGAAGGAAGCCTTGAATACGATGTTTTCCCGCTGCTTGCCAGCAGGGGCCTGCTGTCAGGCCACGTCTCTGCAGAAAAGGAACTGCACATACACAGCGCAGATGACGTGAGGAAAGTGAAATAGCCGTCAGATGCCAGAAAGGTTTTTATATAAGTTACCACTATTAAGTTAATATGAATCTTGGGGGCGTTGTTGCGGACGAGCAAAAGCAGCAGAGGAGCAAAACACTAGCGTTGTTTGACATAGGCGCAGTGCTCCTTGAATTGGATTATAGCACGTTTTTCAGGGAAGCCGCAAAGCTGTCAGCAGACGGCAAAAGCCCTGAAGATTTTAAGGAAGCCTACATAGCTGCAAATTTAGAGCCGAGATTTCACGCCGGCCAGATGAGCAGCGGGAGCTACTTGAATGAGCTTCAAAGGCTTATAAACCCTGGCAGGAATCTATCTGAGGAAGAGCTGACAGCACTTGTTGGGATGCGGTACACAGGAGCAATAGATGAAGTAGTTGAAATAAAAAGAAGGGCGCATGAGGCAGGCTATGCAGTTGGCTTGTTTTCAACCACATGCGAACTTGATGTGCGAATATTTAATGCGAGATATCCGGAAATGATGGAAACCTTCAGGCCGTCAAATCCGAGAATATTCTCTTTTAATGCAGGTTCCTGCAAGCCTGAACCACCAATGTATCAACGAGTTCAAGAGTTTGGGTTTGAGCGGGTTATTTTTATAGACGACAAACCAAGCCATATAAGGGCAGGCGTGGAAGAGTTTGGCTGGAAGGGAATCCTGTTCACGCCTTATGTTGACCAGGCAGAGGCGATGAGGGCTGTCCACAGCGACACAACAATGCCCCAAAAGGATTTCAGAGTGGCTGACTCGGTAGGGGAATTAATTGACGCCTTAAGGTGTTTTGGAGTTGAGGTTTAAGATGAGAGAGTCTGCGTATGGAAGGCAGGTTGTCTTCTACTGGGAAGGCCTGAAAGGAATTGATGATGTAGTAATAACGCCAGTGGCTTCGACACTGACACATACAGGTGAAGAACAAAAAGAGATAGATGCAAAAGCAAAAGAGCTTCAGGAAGACCCTTTTAGGTTTAACGGTTATTTGTGGAGATTTGAAGGCGTAAACGAAACAGGCAGGAAACTCATGCTAAAGGTAAGCCCGATAAGGTATGCAGAACACGATGCGTTAAGAAGGAAGAAACTGGCAATGAAAGACTATCCAAATCCGCTTGGAGTAACTGTTGGCCAGGAAACAGCTGACGGATACTTCCCGTTAGGGGTGCAAGGAACAGGCGATAACAGGGAACTGGTCTTATTGGGCTCCGGGTTTATAGAAAGGACAAAGGATGGAACCAGTTTAGAGGCTGCAGTAAGAAGGGAATGCTTCTCAGAAGAAACAAGCTATGGCGGCAACAAATTTTATGACGCACCTGAATTCCTTGAAAACACTGCACAGGTGGTGGCTATAACTTTTGGCTCAAGAAAGGACACCGGAGTGGTTATGCGCCTACCACTACCTGTAACGAGTAGGGAAGTAGGATTAGGCGATGAAGAACATTCAGACCTGCTTTTCTTACCTAATAGTCCTGCCATAGTCACGGAAGTTATGGGAAATGGAAGTTATAAAAGTATTCCTGCCACAGACCAGTTAATAGGCTTTCTAGAAAGGTATTCTAGCCTGAAAGAAACTGGAAGATTAGTAAGTGCTTATCAGCATCAATAACAGTTAATTTTATAAATCAGCCGAGAATCCTGTGTCCTGATGAACGGCCATGGCCGCCCGGGTACACCCGATCCCATTTCGAACTCGGAAGTTAAGCGGGCGCACGTTCCTAAGTGTACTGCACATCGTGTGGGAAATTAGGATCGCTGTTCATCACTTATTTTCTAAAGAAACACAATCACTTGACAGCGTGGAATGCTGTCATGCCAGCATAAACCATGCCCTCGTCAAAGCGGGCTTCCAGGCCAGCACGAATCTCAGACGACAGCTGAGGTTCGGATTCCTTTAGTTCCCTGTAAGAATCGGGGTGAAGCTGCCTAACCCAGGAAAACAAATCAGCGAGATAAAAATCTGCTGTACTTACTGCCTCTGCAAAGCCAAATTCTCTTTTGAAATGAACCGGCGAAACGACTGAAAAGCCTGCATGGTTAAGGCCGGAGATAACAAGGCGCTCTATGGCTGAAGAGGGTATCGGCTCCTTCCTTACTTTATCCAGTGAGGGGAGGTTAAATACCCTTCCAAAGGCCTGGGCTATCGGGTATATGCAGTCGTCCTCCTCAGGGAGCCAGTCACCGCCTAACGTAAGCGGAAGGTCAAAAAGGAACTCGCCACCGGGCTTTAAAACAGCATGGACGCTATTAAAAACAGAAGGCTGGTCTTGCAGGCGCACATAGCGCATCCCGGACTTCATAAAAACAAGGTCTGCAGGCGGAAGCTGCAAACTTTGTAAATCCTCCACACGCGCTTCAAGGTATTCAATGCGGGTTTTACCGCCAACCTCTGCCAGATGCCCCTTTGCCACTTCAAGTGCTTCGGGAGCGCTATCTATGAGGATTAACCTCTCGGGCCTCAGAAAATTCAAAACAACAGCTGAAGAATAGCCTGGCCCGCTGCACAAATCAACAGCAACTTCAGGTTGCTTGTTTTTGAGCAGGTAATAAAACAGTCCGAGCATCTGGGAAGTTCTTCCCAATTCCTTGCTGCGCTTCAGAAAATCTGCAAAGTACTCCCGCATATCAATAAAAGGCCTGACAGTGGAATAATGACTTGCAGCAGCGTCGCTGCCGATAGCTCTCGTCTCGTCGTAAAACCTGAGCGCCTCCAGAACAGCAGCCTCAGCTGAAGGCGAAAGAATTATTTTTTCCTCTGGTTTCGTAATTTGCGCCATAGCAAACAAGCAAACCTATAATCAAATAAAAAACTATGTATCGGGTAAAGTCAAGTTAAATGTGTTTTGTCTGCCTACTGTTATTTTCCCTCTCCTTGCCTAGTCGAGGAGAGGAGAAAATAAGCAGTGGGCTGGGAAAGTAACACCGGTTAGTTGACTTTACCCGCCTATCGCAAATGTTAAATATCACCTAGTGCCTAAAACCGGTATGGCTTTTGTAAGGGTTAAAAGAATAAGCGGAGGGGAATACGCTTACCTTGTGGAGAACTCATGGACTGAAAAGGGGGCAAGGCAGAAAGTCGGGAAGTATTTGGGCAAGGTTCACAAGCCGGAGAAGGTGAAAAGTGAGGGTTTAGGGGCGTTTTTGGGCATTCCTGACGTTGGAAAGCACGTGCGCAGCAGCGACTTTAAAAGGGTAGCAGCTGACCTGATAAGGCTTGAGCTGCACAACCACGACGTGAAAAGTGATGAAATAACTGCGGATTTTGAGGGTTTTAGCGTTAAAAACCGCAGCGGCAAGAATGTTGTGGTAGCGATGAACAACGGCTTCCTGTGCAGCCACACAATGAAAAGCCTAGCAGGGTATGATGCTGACAAGGACTATTCAGGCTATCTTCTGGCTGACCTGATAACAGCTGCCGGAATAGTCCCGGAACAGGACGTGTTCATAGAACTTTACGGCAAATTCAGGGCAAAGCATGAAGCTGCAGCAGCAAGGAAGTTTGAGTTTTACTACTGAAGTTTTTGCAAAGATATTAAAGGGCAAATCAATTCTCGAATACACATGACATGGAACTGGCTGAAGGGTTATGGTGGCTGGCTTTTGCCTCGCGCTTATACTCCTGAAACTGGAGATGCGGAGAGGCTGCTGGGCAGTTCAGGACGCCTCTTGCGAATGCAGCGAGAAACCGGGCTGGGGGATAGTGACTTTGAAGAGTATTTGGGGCATTTGGAAGCTCGCAGGGCTTTGGCAAATCAACTCGGAAAAAGCCCTGACTCAGAACTTGAAGCTAAGATAAGAGAAACAGACGAAAAGATTGACAGACTATTACGGTTTGGTGCTGCCATGCAGCCTTTTCCGCGCTATTAAAAATCCATTGTTATCTTCCCTGTTTTCTCGTCTACAAACTTGATTCTGCGGTTGTCTTTCTGAAGCTGTTTTACAGCCTCCCAGCCGCCTTGCTTTCTGGCTGCGTTCACTGCTTCCAGAAGCTGTTTTATTTCTTGGTAATTCTCGTAAATTAATTCGCCGCTGCGACGGTTTTTTTCAATAAGATTCTTTGAAGCAGCGATAGCTTCCTCCTGGTGCTGTATGACGGCTTTCAGGCGGGAAATTTCCGAGTCATAGCGGGAAGGCATCTCAGCGGCAGTTGCGGAGAAGAAATCTTCCAAGGCTTCGCTGTAGCTGTCGAAGCTCTTTTTTTCGTAATTTTCATAGTATTTGAGACTGATGGGAACAGCGTCAATCGCTGCCTTGTTTTCGTAAATTACCAACGGAAAAGGCTTGCTGTTCAGGAGCTTTTTGAGCGACTGGAGGATTTTTTGGGCGCTAGCAGATGTAACTGTGGCAGGCGCTGTTTTTTTGTTGAGCCCTGAGAGAAGGCAAAGCTCCTCGGCATACAAACCGCCTAAGGATAATTCAAGGGCAAAAAACCTGACCAAGTCTGTTTTGTTAGTGGATTTCAGCATCTGCAACAGCTGTTCATCACTGAAAGCCCTTGGGTCTGCAACAGCAGGGGGAAGCTTGTAAGGCCTTCCTGCAGCCATCTCGCGGGTGCTCCAGGCCTGTTTTTCTGCTACTGCAAGTATTTTCCCCTCATGGACGAGAATGATGTTACCCTTGCTGAAAAGCTCCAAAAACAGGCTAAAAAGGCTGTTTTTTGAGGAAAAATCGAGCTGCAGGATTCTCTCAAAACCCGGCTGGCTCAGTGCTTTCAGGGTGCTGTTATTGAGTTTTTTCCGCAATAGCGAACAAAAGCCGGCTGCAGCAGACTGCTCCTTCTCTGAAGCCACATAACAGGCGTATGGAACCCTCACTTTTAGCATTGCGCGGCCCTTGCCTGTCATGTAAAACTGCAGAATAAGCCCCTTTCTGCCCTGCTGGTATATCTGGCTAAGCCTCGCCTTTATAAGCTTCTGCAGCTCACTAGCCAAATAAAGTATTTCAACAGCTGAAAATTGCTTCATAAAACCTCACTTTTGACTCATAGGAAAGTATTTAAATAAGTTTGCCCTTAAAAAGCTGCATGTGGAATCCTTTACGGGTATTCTTTGAGCATGACTACCGCTGGAACGAGCTTGACAAAACCCTCACAGACGCCTTTGAAAAAGTGAAGGCTGAGCGAAGCCTTGTTTTTTCCTGGCTGAATTATTTCAGGAAAAAGGACAATGAAAATGAAAAACTGCAGCAGAAGGTGCAATACGCCCTTGGAAAGCACGATGCGGAAATTGATGCAATAAAAAATGAGATAAAAGGGCTTAAAGAAGCGGTAAAATCAGCCAAAATCAGTCCGTTTCCGGACCAAATCCGGACTAAGTCCGGACTAGAAAGCGGACTAGTTTCCGGACCTAAATTCCAGGGCGGCTTTGTGAACAGGATTGTGGCAATGGTAAGGCCCCAAAGGAAGGAATTTGTAATGCAAAAGATACTTGACATGGTTGAAAAAGGGGCATATACGACAAAGCAAGTTGAGACGGTAATTGTTCGCGAAAAGGGCCTTTGCGGGAGAACCGCGTTCTACGATTACATGAAAGAGCTAAAATACCAGAACCTGGTAAGGACTGCGCAGAAAAAGGGGAGAAAAATACTGATTTCTGAATAATTTTCAAGTCCGTTTCCGGACTAGTTTCCGGACTAAGTCCGGACCGAACCCGGACTAAAGCTTTTTGATGCGGTTAGCAAGCTTTTTGATGTCTGTTTCCTTAACTTTTGTCGCATCAAATTTGATTATGCGATGAGCTTTTTCTGTTGTCTCAACCAAGATAACATCAAATATTTCAGCATCAAGGTTTTCCCTTACCTTGGCCCTGCCATAGCCCCTTTTGGTGAGCCTGCGCTTAAGCTCCGGGATACTGCAGCTCAGCACAACACAGGCAGATACCGCCTTATTAGGGAGAAAGTGAGAAAGGTGGGAATCCACAATAAGGCCCTTTTTGCCCTTTTTGGCAGCCGAATCCCTCACTTTCAGGACTGCACGAGTGAAAAGTGAGGGGTCTACTATGGCGGTTTTACGCCTTTTATCGTATTTCTCAGCCAAATTGGCTTTTTTTATGAGCGCTGAGCCGGATAAGTACGCATAATCCAGAAAAAGTGAGAGTCTTTTTGCTATTACAGACTTGCCTGTGCCTGGAGTTCCTGTTACAACTATCACTTTTAGGCTGTTTTTGGCCATTTTGCCTTATTTTCCCACCAATTCCACGATTATACGCCGTTCCTGCCTTGGGCCGTCAAACTCGCAGAACATAATCGCCTGCCACTTACCAAGAACAAGGGCGCCATCTTTAAAAGTTAGCGTTTCACTAGGTCCTAGCATGGCTGATTTGATGTGGGCAGCTGCGTTGTTGTCAACCTTGTCATGCTTGTAATCAGCGTGTTTAGGCACCATGCGGGAAAGTGAGAGCAGAATGTCTTCGCATATGTTACGATCCCAGTTTTCATTCACAATTACGGCTGCTGTAGCGTGCGGTGTATAGACTAAACACAGCCCTGCCTTCAATTTTGACTGCCTCACTATGCCGTTTACCCTGCCTGTGATGTCTATCATCTCCTCGCTCCTCGTGGTTGAAAGGCTGAATTCAGACATTTTGAGCGGGTAATACGATTAAATATTTATAATTAAGCAGAATCTTTGCTTTTATGAGATTTTTCTTATTAATAATACTTGTAGTTTTACTTGTAGTTTTAGCAACAATTACAGCCGGTTGCAGGAGTGAAAATGGGGATGACACCCCTGATGTGAACTCGGAGGCTGAATGCAACAGCGATGGTGACTGCGCAACTGCAGGGTGTTCGGGACAGCTTTGCGTTAAAGCCGAAGATGCAGCCGGTATAATAACAACGTGCGAATACAAGGAAGAATACCGCTGCCTTCAGCTCACAAGCTGCGGCTGCAATGATGGAAGCTGCGGATGGGCGCAAACAGACGAATACATATCATGCCTGAAAGATTATCAGAAAAAATAAATAACAAAGGCTGCTAAAGGAACAGGAGTTCTATGAACTGCGACATGTGTGGCAAGGAAGCAGAAATGTATAAGTCAATCATAGAAGGCACTGAGCTTACTGTGTGCATCAACTGCAGCAAATACGGGAAGCTTATAGGGAAGGCAACGCCTGCTGAAGCATTCAGGGAAAAGATTCCTGTTCTTGAACGCCAGCCTGAAATGGCGGAAACGGTTGCAAGCAACTTTGGCGAACTCCTGAAAAGGAAAAGGGAGGGGCTCGGGCTGAAGCAGAAGGAGTTTGCAAAGAAGATAGCAGAGAAGGAATCAACACTCCATAAGCTTGAAACCGGAACCATTAAGCCTACGCTGGAAAGGGCGAGGAAACTGGAAAAAATGCTTGGCTTGAAGCTTGTTGAGGAGCTTAAAGAAGAGCCTGTTGAGCAGAAAAAGGACAGCTCTGTGATGACGCTTGGGGACGTGGTCAAAATAAAAAAAAGGTGATTAATTTATTGGCATAGAAACTTCTTCTGCAATTATGGATTATGGGGATTTAACAGTAATAATACCAACGCTGAATGAAGAAAGAAACATAAAGGAGCTAATTAAGATAATCCGTAATAGTTATAAGGGAATAAAAGTGGTTGTAGCTGACGACGGTTCAACTGACAATACTGCCGCAATTGTTAAAAAATTCGGCATGAGCGATAAAAATATAAAACTGCTTGACAGGGGCAGAGAAAAGACGCATGGATTGACGGCAAGCGTCATAGATGCAGTGAAAAATACGAAAACAGGGCTTCTCATCGTCATAGACGGCGATTTGCAGCACCCGCCAGAAAAAATAGCAGAGATAACTGCAAAGCTAAGGGATGGAAATGATTTGGTCATAGGGACAAGGGAAAAGGTGGAGGGGGAATGGCCGCTGCAGCGCAGGCTGATGTCAGTTATTGCCACAAACATTGCAAGGCTAAGGCTTATGAAGGCTGTTAAGGACCCGATGTCAGGGTTTTTCGGGGTAAGGAGCGAGCTTTTCAAAAAGGCGCTGGCAGCCAAGGAAAAAAGGTTTGAGAAAAGGGGCTACAAGGTCATGTTTGACCTGCTCAAGTGCGCTCCAATGGCAAGAACGGCAAACGTTTACTACACTTTCGGGAAGCGCAGTGGGGGGGAGTCCAAGATAGGGGTAAAGCAGGTTATTTGCTTCCTTAAGTCAGTTGCAAAGCCATAGCGCCTGCCTGGCTGCATTAACAGAACTTTTAAAAACTAACTGTTTCACTGAATTGCTAGGTGCAAAGGCATGTCTGGAAACCTGCTTACTTACGCGGCATTGTATTTCGGCCTATTCACAGCGCTTTTCTTCATGGTAACCTTTTTTGAAAACAGCGGCAGACTCAAAAACCCGGAGCCAAGGATGTTCCCAAAGGTTACGGTAGCCGTGGCTGTCTACAACGGCGAAGACCACATAAGCAAGACCGTTGAATCGCTTCTCAACATTGACTGGCCAAGGGAAAAGCTTGAGGTAATCATCGTGGATGACGGCAGCACGGACAACTCCTACACGGCTGCCAAAAAATACGCCAGTGACAAAAGAGTGGTGCTGCTGCAACAGGAAAACAGGGGGAAGAACAAGGCGGTCAATGTTGCGCTAAAGCTGGCGACAGGCGAGTTCTTCGGGGTCCTAGACGTTGACTCCTTCGTGGAAAGGGACTGCCTGCGAAAGATGATGGGCTACTTTGAAAACGAGCGCGTCATGGCAGTTACACCATCCCTTAAGGTTTACGGCGCAAAGACGTGGCTGCAGAAAATCCAGATGATGGAGTTCCTGCTGGGGGTTTACCTGAGGAAGGTGTTCTCCTTCCTGGGGGCAATTCACGTAACCCCGGGCTGCTTTTCAATCTACAGAAAGGCCTTCTTTGACCGGACAGGGCCTTACGATGAGGAAAACCTCACTGAGGACATAGAGGTTGCATGCAGGATACAGTGCAATGACTACGCCATAGAGAACGCAATAGACGCCAACGTTTATACGCAGGGGTTCAAAAAATTCGGGCTGCTGTATAACCAACGGCTCAGGTGGTATAAGGGCTTCATTGACAACGTGATAAGCTACAAGAGAATGCTGCACCCGAAGTTCGGCAATCTTGGAATGTTCGTCCTTCCATCGGCATTCCTTTCAGTTTTCCTCACCTCACTTTTGTCGGCATACATGCTGGTAAAACTCGGGCAGGGCCTCTGGAAACAGTTCACAGTCCTGAAGTATACCGGTTTCGACCTGACACAATACCTGCACTATGACTTTGACCTGTTCTATATTTCAAACTTCAACGCAATCCTGATACTGAACCTGATAGCACTCGCCTGGAGCATAACGGCCGTATACCTCGCCAAGAAACACTCGGGGGAAAAGAGTTCCATAATCCTCCCATTTGTAATATTCATGTTCACGTATGTTTTCCTCTACCCATTCTGGTGGGCCGGCGCAGGGTACTGCCGATTAACTGGAAAAAAGATACGCTGGGGAAACAGATACCTATGAACGAGCGCAGAATCAACAAGCACAAATACGCAGCAGTGTTTGCCATAACAACGCTGATTTTCATCCTTGGAATTGCTGCCGGGAATTACTACAGCGGCAAAAAGCTTTCAGAGCTCTCCGAGCTTTCACAGGCCATCCAGTTGGACACGCTTGGAGCAGAGCTGCAGTTCCTGCTAATAGCCTATGAGCCATGCAGACTGTTTAACGTAACTACGCTTGGCAACGAACTTTATTCAATAGGAAGCAAGGTTGACTTCATGGAAAGTGAGCTTGGCAGCGACAACAAGGAATTGCTTGGCCTGAAGGCATACTACAACCTGCTTGAGCTGAGGCACTGGCTCCTGCTTAAGCAGGCAGGCGGGCAGTGCAACCAGAAGTTTGACCGCATCCTTTACTTCTACTCAAACAAGGGGGACTGCGACAGGTGCGAAGACGAGGGAGGCGTGCTTACTTACCTGCGCCGCAAGCACCCAACGCTCAGCATATACTCTTTTGACATCAACATAGACAACCCAGCCCTGCTCACAATAAAGCAGCTTTACAACGTAGGCGGAGAGCTGCCAGTGCTTGTCATAAACGATAAGACCTACAACGGGTTCATGGACAGCAAAGAAATTGAGGAAGGGCTCTCAATTAGCACGCTGCAGCAGCGGGCCGTGCCGGAAGGAATCACTTCCCCCAGCTTCCAACAAAAACAAGCGCAATCATTTTCTCTTCTCCCATTGAGAACTGCATTTTTGAGGAAAGCTTAAAATCATGCTTGGCGGCAGCCTCGGTTAATGCATCTGCATCATGAGCAGCCACTACTATTCTGCCTTTCTTTGACAAGATAAGGCTTGCCTGATAGAAAAATTCCGGATAAAGCCGTTTTATTTTCGATGCGTCAGTGCTTTTTGACAACAAAGGCGGATAGGAAACAATATCGTCAACAGTGCCGTGTTCAAACTTCAGCTCAAGCCACTCCAGGTCAACCCTTGCAAAATTTATCACCTTGTTTATGCCGGCTATCTTGGCGTTTTTTTCTGATGAACGCACATTGGCGATGGAGGGGCTGTAGTTGAAAATCTTCAGCTTTTCAGTTTCAATTTTTTTATCAACTGCTGCAAAAAAACTTTTGAAATTTATTGGCGAAAAAGGCTTTAGATTCAGGAACGAAAAGGAGTCTTTGCGATAGTAGTTTACAGGAAATCCTGAGCCAAACAAGGCTGCCTCAATCGCTATCGCTCCAGAACGGCAAAAAGGGTCCAAAAGGGCTGTGCTGCGCTTGAAGCCAGCCATCCTAAGCATGGCGTAAGCCACCGTGGCTTTCAAGTCAGATGAATGGCCGAAAATCCTGTAATCGCGCTTGCTTAAATCAAATCCTGCAACATCAATACCAAAAAAGCCCTTGTTGTCATTTATGCAGCAGAAAAATCGCAGCGATGGCGATTTGAAGTTAACATTGTCATTGCCGCTGATTTCAGAAATCAGGTTATTCGCAGCAATAGAAAAATCGTGACTGTTAAAATCATGCTTTCCACGGCGCTCGCACTCAACAACAAAATCCTTTTCAGCCCAATCGCTGATTTTGAAATTCCGTAGTTTTAGTTTTAGATTTTTAATAGCGGCAACAAGAGACGTTGCTGCTTCAAATTCACAAATTGAATAACAAAGCCTTGACAGTGACTGTGAACGGTAAGCCAACACACAGAAGTCCTTGAAATCCTTAATATCAAAAGTTACTACGCTGCTACTGCCACGAATATTTGCAGCAATAACGAGTTCTTTAATTTCAGCAGCGGCTATATCCTCAATACCCGCGTTAGTAAGTGCAAATGCGTTCATAAAAAACGGAAAATAAGTTTAGTTTAAAAGGTTAATCATGCGGATTTAACAGCAAGGCATGCATACGAGTAATCGGTAAGCCTTTCAATTTTACCTTTGAAACCTGTTTTTCCTAACAGGGCTTCAAGTTTTTGCGGAGAGCTCCTGCCGCACTTCACATCAACGCCTTCATCGCTGCGTACATGAACATAATCATCAGTTGTTTCAACAACATGGGGAAAACCCACACTAGCGCAGTGCTCTAATTGAACATCAAGGGCATTCTCAGACCACGTAGTAACAATAAGCCTTCCATCAGGAACTAATAATTGGTTTACACTCCCTAGAACCTCTAATTGCGACTCCCCAGATGGTTCATTTAAGGAGTTAATGGTGTTATAGGAAATAATCACTAAATCATACCAATTATAAGGCAAAGGAGGCCTACGAGCATCGCCAAGGACTAAAGCAGTTTTGTCTCTATATTTAGCAGTGTTTCTGGCTGCTTCCTCAAATTGTACACGGCTGTAATCTAAACCAGTGAAATGAGCTGCATGCGCAGCTAAAACCTTCAGCAAAAGTCATCAGCTATCACTTAAAGAGATTAAAAAAAGAAAGGGTGATTCTGGGTTACCGTCCAAGGATTAACAACGAGCTGCTGGGTTTTAGTTCTTACAAAGTTTTTTTCTATCTTAAAAATGTTTCAAAAGAAAGCTTTGTAAAGTTTAAAAATTATTTGAAGTCGCTGCCTGAAACAATATACATACTAGAGGAAGTCGGCATTACAGATGTTGACATAGAGCTTATGCTGCCTACCGGAGAAAGTGTTTTTCAGTTTGTAGATAAAATTCGCTTTGATTTCCCAACGCTAATAAGGGATTACGAAGCATTCTCGATAAAAAACTTAAAAGTAGAACTCCTGCCGTTTTAAGAAGCGGTATCACTTACTCTTTCGTCATCCCGCAACACAGAGCCAACCGCAAACTTTAAATATCAGTTGATAACTATAGTTATCAAATGATAACTGAAGATAACAATTTAAGGGCGGTAAGGCTTTTTTTTGAAAGCCCTGAAAAGAAGTTCCACATAAGGCAGATAGCCAGGCTCACGGGCATGTCCAGCACAGGCGTAATTAAAATAGTAAAGAGGCTAAAAAAATGCGGTTTGTTGAAATCAAAGAAGGAACGGATGGTTGAAGAGGTTGAAGCAGACTTTGAAGGAAGGTTTCTGCAGCTGAAAAGGGCTTACAACCTTCTTTCTGTTTACGATTGCGGCTTAGTGAAGATGCTGAGGGATTTCTATGAAGAACCGCAGTCAATCGTGCTTTTCGGCAGCTATGGGGAAGGGACAGACACCTCAAAAAGCGATATAGATATAGCGGTTGTAACAAAAAAAAATGAACTTCCAAACGTGGATAAATTTGAAAAAAAACTCCGCAGAAAGATAAAGCTCATGGCCGTATCTCTGGAAAAGTCCACGCCGGAATTTAAAAATTCTCTCAGCAACGGGATTGTCCTGAGCGGATATTTGGAAGCGATAAAATGACGCGCGAGTTTGAGTATTATCTGGAAAAGAACTTGGCAAAGAGGTCTGTTATAAATCGGTCTTTAGCAAAATCGCTTATGGAAAAAGCAGAACTCAGGCTCAAGCTATTGAACGAGGACAAGATAACAGATGAGATGGCTTCAATAATGTTTGAGGAAGCGTATGAAGCTGTAAGGGAAGCCTCACAGTCACTAATGCAGGTTAAAGGATTTAAGCCATATTCGCATGATGCATTGATAGCGTTTTTAATAAAAGAAAAACTGATGCCCGAGCAGTTTATAAAATCATTTGACAGGTATAGGATATTAAGAAACAAATCGGTTTACGAAGCACAAAGGGTATCAATAGAAACTTGTAAAGAAGCGCTTCAATTTGCAAAAAGGCGTATTCCTGAAGTTAAAAACAAGCTTTTTTCGCTATTAAACTCCAATATTATGCAGTAGAATCAGTGTTGTTGTTCTCCTTCGCTATCTTCGCAACCGCAACAACCTCATCATTTTCTCCAAGGCGCATTATCCTTGCTCCCTGGGTGTTCCTTCCGATAACTGAAATGTCCTTGGAGGGAACTCTAATCATGATGCCGTGCCTGCTCATGAACATAATCCCGTCATCATCAGAAACAGAAGCGATGCCAACCACCTTGCCGTTTCTCTCAGAAGTTTGTATGTTTATTACGCCATAGCCGCCACGGTTAATCAAGCGGTAGTCAGATACCGGAGTTCGCTTGCCATATCCCATTCTGCAGACTGTAAGAAGGCTTTTTTGCTCTTCTGCAACAACCATGCCGATTACAGCATCCCCTCTCAGCTTAATGCCTCTAACCCCCTTTGAAGAACGGCCTGTAATCCGGATGTCCGATTCCTTAAACCTCACTGCATAACCGTTCTGAGTTGCAAGAATAATCTGCTTTGTGCCGTCAGTCAGCTTAACGCTAACCAATTCATCACCCTCGTCAAGCGTGATTGCAATTATACCACCTTTTCTTGGGTTTGAGTAAGCGTCCAGCCTTGTCTTCTTTATAGTGCCGTTCTTTGTTGCCATGACAACATAGCCCTTGAAGTCTGCTACAGGAACAAATGCCGTAACCTGCTCGCCCTCACTAAGGTTGAGAAGGTTCACGATAGCCTTGCCTCTAGCATTGCGCCCTGCGTCAGGAATCTCATAAACCTTCAGCCAGTGCACCACACCGTGGTTTGTGAAGAAAAGAATGAAGGAATGCGTGTTTGCAACAAAAAGGTGCTCTACAAAATCGTCCTCCCTAGTTGAAGCAGCAATAACCCCCTTTCCGCCGCGGTGCTGCTGCCTGTATTCAGTTAGCAAAGTGCGCTTGGCGTAGCCGGAATGGCTGACTGTTATGGCAACCTCCTCAGGCTTTATAAGGTCCTCATGCACGAAATCATCCTCCTTAACATCCTCTATCTGAGTCCTTCTTCCATCGCCATACTTATCCTTAATCTCCCTTAGCTCTGATTTTATTATGTCCAGTATCTTCTGGGGCGAGCCAAGAATGTCCCTGAGCTCTGCTATTTGGGATTTAAGCTGCGAGTCCTCATCGCGCAAAGCCAGCTGCTCAAGTGAGGAAAGCTTCTGCAGCCTCATCTCAAGAACTGCAACAGACTGCTTCTCGCTAAGAGTGAATTTTTGCATCAGCGAAGTTTTGGCAGCAGCAGCATCCCTGGATTCTTTTATTGCCTTTACAACAGCGTCTATGTTCTTCAACGCAGCAACAAGGCCCTCAACTATGTGGAGCCTTTCCAAAGCACGGTTAAGCTCAAACTCGCATCTTTTTGTAACAACGCTTTTTCGGTGCCCTATAAACCCCAAGAGAAGCCTGTCCAGGCTTACGGTCATTGGCATTCCGTCGACCAGACAAATCAGCGCAACAGAGATTGTTAATTCGAGCCGGGAATGGCTGAAGAGCTGATTCAAAACAACAGCTGAATTGGAGTTTTTCTTCAGCTCTATAACTATGCGCATGCCCTCCCTGTCGCTCTCATCCCTTATGTCTGAAATATCGCGCACTGTCCTATTCTTGACAAGCTCTGCAATCTCCTCAAGAAGAAGGGACTTGTTAACCTGGTAGGGAATCTCTGAAACTATTATGCACTCATGGTCCTTTTTCACCTCTACGAAAGTGCGCCCCCTTACCTTTAGCAGGCCCCTGCCTGTGCTGTATGCAGCCATTATTCCGGACCTGCCCCTGATTACGCCTCCTGTAGGAAAATCAGGGCCTGGCATAACATTCATAAGCTCGTTAATCGGGGCATCAGGCCTGTCAATCTTCATAATCACAGCATCAGTAGCTTCAGAAAGGTTGTGCGGCGGTATGTTTGTAGCCATGCCAACAGCTATGCCAGAGCTGCCGTTAACTAACAGGTTTGGGAACTTTGAGGGCAGGACAACCGGCTCTGTAACTGAGTTGTCAAAGTTAGGAACAAAGTCTACTGTCTTTTTGTCAATATCCAAAAGAAGCTCTTCTGAAAGCGCTCTAAGGCGGGCTTCTGTATAGCGAAACGCAGCTGCCCTATCCCCATCAATAGAACCCCAATTGCCCTGCCCGTCAACCAAAGGGTATCTCAAAGAGAAGTCCTGCGCCATCCTCACAAGCGCATCGTAAATGGCAGCATCCCCGTGCGGATGATAGCGAGCCATGGCGTTGCCAATAATAGTAGCGGACTTGCGGAACGCTTTGCTATGCAGCAATCCAAGCCTGTACATGGTATACAAAACGCGCCTTTGGACAGGCTTCAGGCCATCCCTTATGTCAGGCAAGGCTCTGGAAACCAGCACAGACATAGCGTAATCTAGGTAAGAAACCTTCATCTCGTCTTCAATTTCACGATGCAAAACCCTCTGGTTCTGTTCTGTTTGAGGCGCCATTTTTAAGCCAAAAATTAGGTGGAAAAACAGCCGTTTTCCCGACGACAAACATAAAGGAAGGGGTGTTTAAAAAGGTTTGGGTAATTTAAGCAGTTTTGCGTTCATTTTCAGCAACGACCGCGGCAATGGCAGAAAATCACTCAAAAATCTCACGTAAAACAGACTTCCTTACATCCATGCTGAAATTGCAGTAAACACAGGCCTTGCGCTTGCCGATAACGCTTGAGTTAGTCTGGTATTTCATCCGGTTGCCGCATCGCTGGCACTTAAGGAGGAACATCATGGAAAGAACACTGGGCGCATGGGTTTTTAATTTTAATTAAAAACTGGCATGCAGATATCCTGGGCTTGCTCAAATTTCTCCACCCTTGCCTTGGCGTTGGTGGAGAAATTTGGTATTGGACAATGGGCAGGATACAGGAATAGCCAAACAGCAAAGGGTTACTAAGCCTAAAAAACACAGGCACAGAAGGCAGGCTTCTGCATTAAGCAATAGTGGTATATATTCTATATACAACAGGTTTAAATAGCAGGGTTTACAGTTTCTACTCTCATGGGACAACAAACATACCAGTATGGTGTATTAATGCGGACTTATGGCGATGCAAAAAAGGCTTCTGCTGAAGGAAATACCAGAATTGCTGAGCTTTTATACCCGGAAACACTTAGAATGGCTCAAGAGAGACTGAAGTTTCTTGGAAGGGAAAGGGCTCCCCACCTGGTTCAAGAAAGAAAAGACCTTGGGCTGTTAATTGAAGCCCTGGGAAGAAGGTATGAAGAGGGATATAGGTTACCGGATTTAACCGAGGAGTCTAGAGAAGACTCCCCCCTAGACGCGCTTACAAGAAAGGAAATAAAACACTTAGTTGCAATGTCAACCTTTCCTAAGGAGATGTAGTCCTATCGCTGCCCTGCGCTTTCCCTGAATAATTTCTTTCTTCAGAATCCCGGCTTTCGCCCTCTGGAGAAACTTGCTGAACGTTTTCAGAAGAAGCTGCTTGGGGCTCCCCTTTTGCCTCTTCCACCCTGAACTTTTCCTTAACCTCCTCAGCGTTTCTCAGGTCAAAGTAGTTGAAGAAGCGCTCAGTCAGCCTGAGCAGCTTGGTTCTGCCGTGCTTTTCCCTTGAGATGAAACCAGAACTTTCCAATTCGCGAAGGTGGTCGTAAGCCTTGTTTGTCCTTACTTTAATAATGCCGGACTGCAAAACAGGCGCCTTCCATGCTATAACTGCAAGCGTTTCCATCATTGTTTTCGTAAGCTCTGTCTCTGCCACTATTTTCCTAACTACGCTTGAGTATTGCTCTCTTACAGTGAGCTTCCAGCCATCGCCCTCGTCAATAAGCAGCAGTGAGGAATTTTTAGAGTCGTAATCATTTTTTAATTCTTGCAGTTGCTGTATGATAGTAACGGCAGTAGTGCGACATAGCCTTGCTATTTCCTCTACGCTCATCTTTTTGCCTGAGGAGAACAACACGGCCTCAACCTTGTTTTTCAGCTCTTCCATTTTGGATTCGTGCATTTTCGTTCTGTTAATGGCGTTTAGTTTTAATTTTTTGCTTATCAGAACGATTAACTCTGGAGCGCTTTGCATCCTTTAGAATTTTTCTTAGTTTCTGCTTAAGCCCCGGCAAGTCTTTCTTGATAACATCCCAAGTCAAATCAAGGTCTATCCCAAAATACATGTGGATTAATATATCCCTAAAACCTGCAATTTGGCGCCAGCTTATTTCTGGATACTTATCCCGAAAATTTTTGGGAATGTTTTTAGCCGCCTCTCCAATAATTTCCAAATTTCTAATAACAGCATCCTGAATTATTTTTGATTTAAGAAACCCCTGCCTCGAAATTCCCTCAGTATATTTTTCTGCTTTCTGAATGCTGTCCAAAATGTGCCCTACGAAAACAGCAGGGTCTTTAGGAAGATTCATAATAGCCTAACCTCTTCCTTAAGCACCCTTTTTCTAAGCAGCGGATGGACGGACTTATAGGTTAAAACGTCAACTTCCCTCCTTAAACTGTCCTCCAGCTCCTGCTTCAGTCTTATAAGGTCCAGCAAAGTCTTTCTTCCCTTAAACCTGATTAAAACATCAACATCACTGCCTTTTTTAGCAGAGCCTCTCGCGTGAGAGCCGAACAATCCCGCTTTTGCCACTTCATGCCTGTTTAACACCGAAATGATAGCACTCTTCAAGTCGGATTTTTTAATCTGCTTTCCCATTCAAATCACCTGCCAACAATAATGCAACAGCCTATTTAAAAGTTTGCCTGAAAATTTTAGAGCAACGCAGGACAGCAACAGTTTTCTAACTACTAGCAAGTACTAAAACAAAAAGTTTATAAATGCCTTCTTTTTTCTTTTACAAACAGGTACGGCTACAAAATGGCAACAATACTTGACAATCCCAGAACAAAAGCAGGGCTTAACGACCCGTCAACCTCCTATTATGAAGGGTTTCTGGGAAGCCACAATTGGCAGATGCCCTTGCTTATCGATGCAGGCATGACACCGATTTCTTTCAAAGGCGTGTGGCAAAGGCGCTTGGAGGTTATCAGAAGGCTTAAGGAAGCCTTGGAAATGCATGAGCCAGAAGAACGAATAAAGGCGTGGGAAAGCCTGCAAACTGAATGGGTTGACACACACATTGGTTCTGGAGATGGCGCTGTAAGGCACAGCAGCGGCAGCGCAAAGATAGCGCCTGATGCGAATTACTTGAGACTTCTTACGCCTGAAACTCCGCTTAGAAACGGCAGTGTGCGATTAAGTGGCGGGGACTTCATAAGGTTGTATGGAGAACACTTCACCCCAGGACAAGTTGAAAGATACTTTGAGAAGTCATTAACAAGAGAAGAAGTCAAAGAAAGCCCGGTATGGCGCGCCTTAATGAGGGGAGACCAAGCACTGCTTAACCACGTTGCTGACACTGCTTTCGCACAAGCCGAAGAAAGGTTCCCGTACAGACCTAGATATGACAGAGATGAAGGCAAGATGATGAGAGTTTACATTCAGAATGCTCCAAGCGAAGGCGCAGCCGGGCGCCTGTGGACTGCGAGCAGTCTTGTCAACAACGCCTACGCCGGTAGCAGACGCTTAGACGATGTTGGGTGGTTGGTCGCGGTAGCGTCTGCGCCGAAGGCGCGTGTCGAAACAGGGGTTACGCTTGAGCAAAGAGTGAAGGCAGTTCTTGCAGCAACCAAGGGGCAAATTGGAATAGAAAACCTAGCCGGATACGAAATGCAAGTGCGTGACGCCCTACGGATTCTTGAGCAGTAAAACAAAGGATTGGAATACATTTTTATAACTCGGATTTCTTCCAGTTTAAGTCCCAGCGTGCAACCGAGCAATGAGTTGTTTAGCTTGGACCTACACGCCTCCATGCCAGGGCAGCTTTGCCTGCCATGAAATACAGCCGCGACAGAAATTAAGCGGTTAACTACACTTCTCCCAAAGCTCGCCGCTCTTCCTTATCAGCCCCTCTTTTGTAAATGCCTGCATGAACGGCTCAAGCTGCTCGGGCTTTATGCCGACAAGTTTTGATACTTCTCCAATGGGTTTTCTGCCTGAGCTGAGCATTATCAGCAGGAAGTTTTTCAGGAGGTTTGCAGAGTTTCTCTCAAGAAGCTGGTTGGCAGCGTTAACGTCCTTAAGCTTGAAGTCAATGCCATGAAGCATTGCAAGCGTATCGCTGACAAAGTTCGACAGCTCAAGCGAAGACATCTTGAAATTTTCAGGCTTAACAATTTCAAGAGAAGATGGAAGGTAGTCGAAGCATATCCTTGTCAGGACAACGAAATCCTTAAACAGCAGTTCCACCTCCGCGAATGTTGAGAAAAGCTTGTCCTTTTCCTCTGCAGGGTGAACCTTGTCAGAGATAACATCGACGTCTTTTTCCTCCCTTAACTTCTTAAGAACCAGAGCGAGAGTGCCCTCAACGTGCTGCTTTGGGGCGCCGAGGATCTCAATCATTATGCGGCAATGCAAATAACCCTTGTCCAGCTTCTCGTCAATAGCCTCCTGCTCCATAACCAGATGACAATTATAAGGTGTTTTTATAGTTTGCTGAAAATAAAGAGTGTCAGAAATCGAAGATTTCTGAGCATGCTCAGAAGCTTCGCTTCTGACATCCCGGCAGCGGCATAATAATACTTCCCAAATAGTTCGGATGCGTCAATCCTGAAGAAAATAGCTACACACTCTCTGCACAGGTTATACAAAAAGGCGACGGATTATAAAAAGCTTTCCCTCAAGGCAATGATTAACTTTATATAACATCAGAAATCCTGATTTCTTTTTAATGGCTAAGCTAATACTAAGCGACAACACAACATTTGAAGGGAAACCCTTCGGCGCTGACGCTTCTGTCTTTGGAGAGGTCGTGTTCAACACCGGCATGGTTGGCTATCCCGAGAGCCTGACAGACCCGAGCTATCGCGGCCAAATACTGGTGCTTACATACCCCCTGATTGGAAACTACGGCGTTCCCGGCGATGAAAAGGACGAATTTGGGCTGGTGAAAAATTTTGAATCGGAAAAGATACAGGTCTCCGGATTGATAATTTCCGATTACTCAGAGAAATACAGCCACTGGAACGCGAAAAAATCCCTTTCTGACTGGCTGAAAGAGCATAATGTCCTTGGAATTTACGGAATAGATACGAGAATGCTTACGAAGAAATTGAGGGAAAATGGCGTAATGCTCGGGAAAATAATTAACGGCAGCGGTTACGTTGAGCTTTCCGACCCGAACCTGAGAAATTTGGTCGCAGAAGTGTCTGTAAAGGACAAGACGGTGTATAATAAAGGCGGAGGCAAAAAAATAGTGCTGGTTGACTGCGGTGCAAAGCTGAACATAATAAGGAGCCTGATAAAAAGGGGCTGTGAAGTAATAAGGGTGCCGTGGAATTACGATTTTCCTAAGGAAGAGTTTGACGGGCTTCTAATCAGCAACGGCCCCGGAGACCCCAAAATGGCAGATATTACAATAAAGAACGTTGCTGCTGCAATGGAAAAAGACATTCCGGTATTTGGCATCTGCCTTGGAAATCAGATAATGGCGCTGGCAGCGGGAGGAAATACCTACAAGATGAAATACGGCCACAGGAGCCAGAACCAGCCGTGCATAGAGAACGGAAGCAAGCGCTGCTACATCACAACGCAAAACCACGGCTATGCGGTTGACATGAAAAGCCTTGGCAACGGCTGGGAAGAATGGTTTGTTAACGCAAATGACGGAACGAATGAAGGGCTTAGGCACAGGACAAAGCCTTTCATGTCAGTGCAGTTCCACCCTGAAGCGGCCCCTGGCCCTGTTGATGCAGAATGGATTTTTGACAAGTTCCTGGAGATGGTGAAATGAGCGAGGAAATGATTGATGTTTTGGATGAGGAAGACAAATTTGTAAGAAAAGCCTCTAGAGGCGATGTCAGGAAAAATGCGTTATTGCACAAGACAATTCACGTGGTTATTTTGAATGAAAAAGGGAAATTCTTTGTTCAAAAAAGGGCTGCCAACAAAGACATTTGGCCAAGATTTTATGAGGTAGGGGTTGGAGAGACTGTCATTGCCAACGAGGATTATGATGAAGCTGCCGAGAGGGGGCTAAGGGAAGAAATAGGGATAAATGCAAAGCCGCAATTACTGTTTGAAACAAAGTTTCGCTCAGAAGAAAACAATGCAAACATAAGGGTCTATAAGTGCGTCATTAAAGAAGGCGTAACGTTTGTAGATAAAGAAGTCAGCGAAGGCTTTTTTGTTTCTGAAGAAAAGCTCAGAGGGATGGTTGAAGGAAAAGACTTTACACCGGATAGCGTGCATGTGATGAAAAAATACTGGGGGCTGAAAAATGCACGATAAATACGTCGCTATTGCTGACGAGGACGACAACGTCATAGGCAAAGCCACCTGGAAAGAGGCTCATGAGAAAGGCATGATTACAAGGGCTGCTAACGTGCTGGTGTTCAACTCAAAAGGCGAGCTTTTAGTGCACAAAAGAAGCCGGAGCCTCCCGACATTTCCGGGAATGTATGACATAAAGCTTGGCGGGGTGGTCGACGATGGCGAGGGTTACGAGGAAACCGCCCTGCGGGAACTGAAAGAGGAGGCGGGGATAGAAAATGCCAAGCTGAAATTCTTATTTTACTTCAAATACAGAAGCGACGAATACAAAAATAACAGGAAAGTTTACAGCTGCATATACAACGGCAAAGTCAGGCTTCAGGAAGAGGAGATTGAGGAAGGAAAGTTCGTGACGCTGGATGAGGCAAAGAAGCTTGTTGCGGGAAGTGATGTTTCACCGTCAGCTGCAGAGGTGTTTTGGGAGTTTTTGAAAAGAAATGAATAAGCCAAAGAAGGTTTTGGTGCTTGGAAGCGGCGCCATAAAAATTGGGGAAGCCGGGGAGTTTGATTTTTCAGGCTCGCAAGCCCTCAAAAGTTTGCGGGAGGAGAGGATTGAAACGGTGTTGGTGAATCCAAATATCGCGACAATTCAGACTGACAGCAGGATTGCTGACAGAATCTACTTCCTGCCGGTAACGCATTACTTTGTCGAAAAGGTAATAGAGAAGGAAAAGCCAGACGGGATACTGCTGGGCTTCGGCGGGCAGACTGCACTGAACTGCGGCGTTGAACTTTACGACAGCGGAGTGCTGAAAAAACACGGGGTGAGGGTGCTTGGAACGCCTGTTGAGACGATAAAAGCCACTGAGGACCGCGAGCTGTTCGTAAAAAAACTTACTGAAATTGAATTGAAAACGCCAAAAGGAATAGCTGTTGACGGCATTGGGCTTGCATTGAAAGCAGCAGAGGTAATAGGCTATCCGGTCATGGTAAGGTCTGCCTATGCGCTTGGAGGCTTGGGAAGCAGGCTCTGCCGCAACAGCGGCGAATTAAAGGAGGCTGCAGAGATGGCTTTTTCTCACACCAAGCAAATCCTCGTGGAAGAATACCTGAACAAGTGGAAAGAGGTTGAGTATGAGATTGTCCGCGATGCGTATGACAACTGCATCACTGTGTGCAACATGGAAAACCTTGACCCGATGGGAATACACACCGGCGACAGCATAGTGGTTGCTCCATCGCAGACGCTTACCAACAACGAGTATCACAAGTTAAGGGCTATTTCAATCAAGCTGATAAGGCATCTCGGAATAGTCGGGGAATGCAATATACAATTTGCGCTGGAGCCTTCAAGCGATGACTACCGAATTATTGAAGTGAACGCGCGACTCTCAAGAAGCTCTGCCCTGGCGAGCAAGGCGACAGGCTATCCGCTTGCATTTGTAGCTGCAAAGCTGGCATTGGGATACTCGCTCACTGAAATAAAGAATTCAATCACAAAAAAAACCATTGCCTGCTTTGAGCCATCCCTTGATTACGTTGTTGTGAAAATGCCAAGGTGGGACTTGAAAAAATTCAGGAACATCTCGCGCAGAATAGGAAGCCAGATGAAATCAGTTGGGGAAGTAATGGCTATCGGAAGGAAATTTGAGGAAGCGCTGCAAAAGGCAGTCAGAATGACTGATATAGGGGCGCATGGAATCGTCTGCAATGACTTCAGCTACGACATTGAAAGGGAGCTTGCAGAGCCAAGCGATGAAAGGATATTTGCGGTAGCGGAGGCAGTCAAAATCGGCTATAGCTGCGAGGAAATATCAAAGCTTACAGGCATAGACGAGTGGTTTCTGCACAAAATAAAAAACATCACCGAGTTTGAAGAAAAGCTAAGAAAAAATGATTTTGACGGAACCGGCAGGGAGCTTCTTCTTCAGGCCAAGCAGCTGGGCTTTTCAGACAAGCAGCTTTCAATAATCTTCAATGTAAGCTACCTCGATGTGAAGAGGAAAAGGGACGAGTTAGGGATAAGGCCTGCGGTTAAGCAGATAGACACCCTTGCAGCAGAATACCCTGCACAGACAAACTACCTCTACCTGACTTACAATAGCGATGAGGACGACGTCAAATTCGAGGAAAAGAAGAAAGTAATTGTCCTTGGCAGCGGCGTTTACAGAATTGGGAGCAGCGTTGAGTTTGACTGGTGCTGCGTGAATGCAGTGCTAACGCTGAAGGATTTGGGATACACAACTATCATGATAAACTACAACCCTGAAACAGTCTCAACAGACTATGACGTCTGCGACAAGCTCTACTTTGAGGAGATAAGCTTTGAAACTGTGATTGAAATCTATGAAAAAGAGAATCCTGACGGGATTATTGTTTCCATGGGCGGCCAGATACCAAACAATATTGCAGTAAAGCTTGAGAATTATGGCGCAAAAATAATCGGAACACCTGCCAAGAGCATAGACAACGCAGAGGACCGCTACAAGTTTTCAAAACTTCTTGACGAACTGGGAATAGCGCAGCCTGAATGGAAGGGGCTGACCAATTATGAAGAAGCCAGGGGCTTTGCAAACAGGGTTGGCTACCCTATACTTGTAAGGCCTTCCTATGTTTTGAGCGGTGCTGCCATGAACGTTGCTTTCACTGATGCCGACCTTGAGACATACCTGACACGAGCCTCAAAAGTCAGCCAGGAACACCCTGTTGTCATAAGCAAATTCATGGTCAATTCAAAGGAGATAGAGATAGATGCCGTAGCAAAAAACGGGGAAATCGTTGCCGAGGCAATAACAGAGCACGTGGAAAATGCAGGGGTTCATTCAGGAGATGCCACCATGGTTTATCCAGGGCATGAGCTTTATGAGGACAGTGTTGAAAAGGTGAAAAGCATATCTGCGGCCATTGCAGGCAGGCTGAGGATAACCGGGCCTTTTAACATCCAGTTCCTAGCCAAGGAAAATGAGGTGATGGTGATAGAGTGCAACCTGCGCGCTTCAAGAAGCTTTCCGTTTGTATCAAAAGTCGGGAAGAACAACATGATAGAAACAGCGACAAAGGTAATGATGGGCGTAGATGTGAACTGCAAAGCCGCTGACATTAAGCATGTAGGCATAAAATCCCCCCAGTTTTCCTTCTCAAGGCTTACAGGAGCAGACCCAATCTCGACAGTTGAAATGGCATCAACCGGAGAAGTTGCCTGCCTTGGCGATGACGTGAACGGGGCTTTTCTTAAGGCGCTGATGGCAGCCGGGTTCAAACTGCCGAAGAAGAACGTGCTGCTCAGTTTAGGAGGTGAAGTCAACAAAGAGAAGTTACTGGAAAGCGCGAAGAAGCTGGAAGGAATGGGCTACAACCTTTTTGCAACGCACAAAACCTCAACATTTCTCAAAGAGAATAATATAGAAAACACCATGCTCCACAAAATAGGCGAGGACACCTCTCCAAACATAAAGGAATACCTAAGCAAAGACAAGCTGGACCTCATAATAAACATTCCAATAGAGTATACTGCCAGCGAGCTGGCAGACGGCTACACAATGAGAAGGAAGGCTGCAGACTTCGCAATACCCCTGATTACAAACAGGCAGCTGGCAAGGCTTTTCGTGGATGCGCTAAGCAGCAAAAAGATTGAGGAGCTGGACATAAAGGCGTGGAATGAATACTGACAAAATAATTTATAAAAGCGGGAAATTAACGATTCGGAGTTGGGAAAAATGGCTGACATCGGAGTGAATCTTTGCGGGCTGAAGCTTGCGAATCCCACTGTGCTGGCTTCAGGAATTGTAGGAATAAGCAAGGCTTCGGTAAGCTATGCTGTAAAAAACGGGGCAGGGGGGGTAATACTCACTTACGAAGGCGGAATGCTGAATTCAGTCGGATACCCAAACCCTGGCATAGACAACATAGCAGAAGAGTTTTCCAACCTGAAAAGCGTGGGAGCGCCTGTGATAGGAAGCATAACAGGGAAAAATGCAGAAGAATTTGCGATGCTTGCAGGGAAGATAAACAAAATGGACTTTGCGGCAATAGAAATTGTAATGAGCTGCCCCCACACCCCGGGCTACGGCACAATGGCAGGGCAAAGCACGCCTGAGATAACCGAGGAAATAACAAAAGCAGTAAGGGCAAAGGTTACCAAACCGCTGTTTGTAAAACTTTCCCCAAACGTGATGGCAATATCAGAGATTGCAAAAGCTGCTGAAAAAGGAGGGGCTGATGCGATAACAGCTGTTAACACGCTAGGCCCAGGAATGGTTATAGACATAAAAAGCCGAAAGCCGGTTCTTGGAGGAAAAATAGGAGGGCTGAGCGGAGATGCGTTAAGGCCTGTTGCTGTCAGGTGCGTTTACGACATTTACAAGTCTGTAAAGATTCCAATCATAGGAACAGGCGGAGTGCTAACAGGGGAGCACGCGGTTGAGATGATAATGGCAGGGGCAACAGCTGTGGGAATAGGAACTGGCGTTTACAACCGCGGAATAAGCGTTTTCAGGAAGGTTACTAGGGAGATTACGGCTTTCATGAAAGAGAATAACTACTCCACTTTGGAAGAAATGAGGGGGAAGGCGCATGAAGAATGAGATGCCTGTAACAGTGCCAATAAAGAAAGTGATAGACGAAGCTAATGGGATAAAAAGCGTAATTCTCCCTTACAGGCTTAATGCAAAGCCAGGGCAGTTTGCAATGATATGGCTGCCGGGGGTGGATTTAAAACCTGTTGGTGTTTCTTACCAGGACGAAAGCTCTTTTGGAATAACGGTATCTGCTGTAGGGGCATGGTCGAAAAAGATTTGTGAAATGAAGGCGGGAGAGCTTCTTGGGGTCATGGGGCCTTACGGAAAAGCATTCAAGCTTGAGGGAAAAAATATCGTCCTTATAGGAGGCGGGTACGGGGCTGCATCGCTGATGATGTTGGCAGAGAGAGCGCTTAAGGAAGAAACTAACGCCACTATGATTATTGGCGCCCGCAGCAGTGATTGCTTGATTTACAGAGAGCGTGTTAAACAGCTTGGTTTGAAAACAATCTTCACAACAGACGACGGCAGCTTCGGGGAGAAAGGCTTTACTACAGATGTCCTGCAGAAAATCCTGAAAGAAGAGAAAGCGGATAAGGTCTTTGCAGTTGGACCTGAACTGATGGAGAAGAGAGTAGCGGAGATTTGCCTCGAGAATAATGTGCCTTGCGAGATAAGCATTGAGAGGTATATGAAATGCGGCTTCGGGGTTTGCGGGGCGTGCAGCGTTGATGACGAAGGCAAACGCGTCTGCGTTGAAGGAACTGTCTTTAGCGGCGAGGAAGCGCTTAAAATAAGGGAATTTGGAAAATACCATCGTGACGGAAGCGCACTAAAAAAAGAGTTTGGAGGGAAAAAATGAGCTTTGAAGGCCGTCACATACTGGCAATAAGCGATTTTACAAAAGAAGAGCTGCTCAGGATAATAAAAGTTGCAGGCGAGGTGGACAAAGACAGGGAAAAGCATAAGGACCTGCTAAGAGGAAAAATAGCTGCCACGCTCTTCTTCGAGGCATCCACAAGGACAAGAATGTCATTCCAGGCGGCAATGCAGCGCCTAGGCGGCTCAATAATAGGCTTCTCCGACGTCTCAATGACGTCAATAAAAAAAGGAGAGAGCCTCCCTGACACAATCAAGATAGTGAGCGGCTATTGCGACGTAATTATAATGAGGCACCCCGAATCCGGAAGCGTTGCAGAGGCTGCAAAGGATGCAGCAGTTCCCGTAATCAACGCTGGAGACGGCACAAACGAGCACCCCACCCAGACAATCCTCGACCTTTACACCATAAAGAAGGAGCTTGGAAGACTTGAAGGGCTAAAAGTGGGCTTTGTGGGAGACTCAAAGTACGGAAGGACAGTCCACTCACTAGTAAGGGCGCTCAGCAATTTCAACCCGGAGTTTTATTTCATTTCCCACCCTTTGTTAAAAATGCCTGAAGAGTATCTGGAAGGGCTTAACAAAAAAGGCATAAAATACTTTGAGGAAACTGACTTGTTCAAAGTAAGCAAAGAGCTTGACGTCCTTTACGTAACAAGAATACAGAAAGAGAGGTTTGAAAGCGAAGAAGAATACAAAAAGGTAAAAGGGGCTTACCGGCTCGGCAAGTCTCTTGCAAAACACATAAGAAGCGACGCAAAAATACTGCACCCCCTTCCAAGAGTGGATGAACTGGACCCAGAACTGGACGAGCTTCCCCAAAGCATATACTTCAAGCAGGCCCATAACGGCATTCCAGTCAGGATGGCGCTGCTCGGGCTGGTGCTTGGGAAATTAAAATGAGCGAAAAGCTTAAGTTAACTTCAGCAGAGAAGAAAAAATACCTTTTGCCGACAAAGGCTGATTTTGAAATTTTAGACAAATGCAAACAACTTGAAAAATCGGGCTTGACGAAATATGACCGATTCTTGGCGAATTTCATCAAAACCCAGTTAGAGAAGGACTGGAGAAAAACGCTGCTAAAAGAACTGAACAGGCTTTTGAGAAAATACAAAAGGTAACCAATTGTTGTGAAAGATGACGTTAGCAATTGTCAACGGAAAAGTAATGGTAAACGGAAAGCTGGAAGACAAAAACATATTGATAGAAAATGGAAAGATAACTAAAATTACTGCGGATAAAATCAGCAGCAGCGATAGACTTGACGCTTCTGGAAAGATTGTGCTGCCAGGGCTGATTGACGTGCATGTTCACCTTCGCGAACCGGGACTTACGCAAAAGGAGGATTTCAAAACAGGCACAATGGCCGCAGCAGCAGGAGGCGTGACAACTGTCTTTGAAATGCCTAACACCAATCCGGCCACCACCACTGCCGAACTACTGCAAAAAAAGAGGGGGCTTATGAAGAAAAAAGCCGTTGTAAACTACGGATTCTACATGGGAGCAACGGCTGACAACATTAACGAAATAAAAAGAGCCGAGAACATTGCCGGTGTTAAGCTCTACACGGGCTCCTCAACAGGGGACTTGCTGGTTACAGATGCAAATGCAATAAGGGACATTTTCAGCAGCGGCAAGACAATAGTTGTGCATGCTGAGGACGAATCACTGATGCAGAGAAACGCTGAGGAGCACAAGGATGAAAATGATGCAGAGGTCCATGCAAAAATAAGAAGCGGTGAAGTTGAGGCAAAAGCAGTGAGGGAAGCTGTTGAAATCGCCTTAACTGCCGCCAATCTGAAACGGCTGCACTTTACCCACATCAGCGCAAAAGAAAGCATTGAAATAATAAGGGAAGCCAAGAAGAAAATCAGAAGCAGCTGCGATGTGACTCCGCACCACTTGTTTCTGACACAGGAGGAGCTGAAAAAGCAGGGCAATTTTGCAAAGATGAACCCCGCGCTAAGAAGCAGCGAGGATGTTGATGCGCTATGGAAAGCAATAAATTCAGGAGTAGTCGACTGCATTGCAACAGACCACGCCCCCCACAAAAAAAAGGAGAAAGAAACTGATTACATGGAAGCGCCTTCCGGAGTGCCGGGGCTTGAGACGATGCTACCGCTGCTGTTAGACGCTGTTAATAAGAAGATGCTAACACTGCAGCAATTGGTAAAATTGACGTCAGAAAACCCAGCAAGACTATTCGGAATAAAAAATAAAGTAAACTTGGCAGTGGGGGCAGACGCAGACTTGGTAATCGTTGACATGAACATGGAAAAAGAAGTGGAAAACAAGAAGCTGTTCACAAAATGCAAATGGAGCCCATTTGCAGGCTGGAAGCTGAAAGGATGGCCAACAACCACAATTGTCAACGGGAACGTTGTCTACAATGAGGGGAAGATAAACAATGTAAAAGGGAAGGAGGTTGAATTTGAATGATAGCTGAAGAAGTAGCTGAGCTGTTGCTGAAGTCTGAAGCAATCATATTAAGGCCGGAAAAGCCTTTTACGTTTGCCTCGGGAATATTAAGCCCGATATACTGCGACAACAGGCTGCTGCTGTCAAAGATAAATGAAAGGGAAAGAATTGTTGATTATTATATTAAAAAAATTCGGGAAGAAAAAATAGGATTTGAAGTGGTAGCAGGCATAGCCACTGCTTCAATTCCCTGGGCAGCGCTTATTGCTGAAAAGCTGAAGAAGCCAATGATATACATAAGAAAGGCGAAGAAAGACCACGGCAAGGAAAACCTGATTGAAGGGGGGCTGGAAAAAGGGCAGAAAGTGCTGGTTGTAGAGGATTTAGTGAGCACCGGAGGAACATCCATAAGCAGCGTGAAAGCTGCAAGAATCGAAGGGGCTGTTGTTGGCAAATGCATTGCGATATTCACTTACGAGATGGAAGCGGCAAAGACTGGCTTTGAAGAGGCAAATTGCCAGCTGATAGCACTCAGCAACTTTAGCATATTAATAGAGGTTGCAGCAAGAAAAGGCTACATTAAAGAAGAGCAGATACAAATGCTGAAGGAATGGAGCGCGAATCCGGAAGAATGGGGGAAAGACAACATTTCTGCCGGCGATTGAATATAAGCGGTGTTGTATTTGTTTTTGCGAATTTATATTAAAGATAATAAATGAGCAAAAACCAATAAAAAGTAGTATCCAATCAGTTAGTATAAGAAAATTTTTTGAAAAAATTATTGCAAGAAAAATTAAAATATTCTTATACCGCTAACATGGACGCATAGCCGCAAACAAATCTTTAATCTTGAACATCTTTTGTACCTTTTCCCACATATTCTATTAATTTTGTGATTGTTTCCATATTGTCTGGATATAGCGCAGCAACAGGGATATCGACTCCAACCTCATAATCTATGTTAGACAATGCGTCAAACGAAGCAAATAACTCCACAGTATTATGTAACGACAGTGTATCCCAATCTTTAATTGTATACAAATCTATTTTTTTACAGGTAATATTCATAATTGTTTGATCCCAAGATCCCTTAACGCATGATTTAATAATTTGAGGAAGTTCATGGCTCCTGCCAATCCAATCATCAGATGGACTGGCAATCACACTTATTGTTTTATTTGTTAACTCTTTGAAATCTGTAATGAACTTCACTGTGCTGATATCTTCCTGAGTGAGCACACCTAATTCAACATTATTCGGAAGTTCAACGATAAATTGCCTGCTTGCATCATCTAAGCTAGTGTTTGATGCGACAATCACCAACAATGAAGAAATTTTCTGTTCTGATAATTCTTTCGTAACCATTTTAAGTCCTTCAATATTTTGGAGTTGTCCTTCAAGCGTTATTACTGCTGCATGTAATCGCACATAAGACGTAGTATTAACATTAGAATAAGGTCCGCCTCGGATATTCTTAATACAATCATCTCGTGTAATTGTGGTTTGAGGATGTTTTGCTATTACTATAACATCTTCTCCATATAATTTACCGCAGGATACTATTTGATTCGCAGTAAGAAGGCGACTAACTTGCATTCGTAAGTCTTCTTTGCAATAATTATCATATTTTTGACAAGGATACCCTTCCAAATCAAGAATTAGCCATTCTGCTGATGAGTTCATGTACCATTGTTTGTATAGATGCCCCATATTAGGACCGGGGTATAGTTCCGCTTTCCCATTAATCTTTAATAATGCCTGACCTGCATTTGTAAATACCATATCTTCACCAGTGTTAATACTTACTGTGGTTTGTGCTGTTCCAATCACGAAAAAAAAGCTTATAATAATTAGAGGGACTGCTACAATCAAAGTAATGGCTTTCCAGCGTTTCTTTATTATATGTGATAGTCCTGTACCACCAATAGCTGCAAAGAAAGGTATCACTGAGAGCATATATCTATAATCCAATCGAGCAACATACAAAGAAAAATAAATCATAAATGATGCTGCACATAAAGTAAAAAATACTAGAAGGGATTTTTCCTTCTGTTTAACAGTTAGCCATGAGAATATAAAGCTGATTATTATTGGAAGTTCTATGATTAAAAGGAACAAACTATATCTCCATAAACTTGCCTTTTCATATATCCAAGTATCATTCTGCAAAATGCTTGATGCGTCAATTAGAGGCGTGAATATTCTTTCAAATATCAAACCTGAATAATGAAAGAAATTGAAGATTAAATAAGGCGTGACAAACAAAATTAAACCAGCTCCAAAATAGATGCTTGGAATTAAAAGTTTCTTTTTATATCTAAATATTATGAGGAGCATTATTGGGAAGCAAAGAAGCAATACAGGAAATTTTAATAAAAATGATATACCTAAGATACATCCAGCAAAAAACCATTTTTCTCTCCATGCAAAACTGGCCGACACCAAAACTAGTATGAAAACGAATACATCGGTAAGTATCGTGCCTCCAAAGAAAACTACTGAACTACTGGCTGCGAAAAGCAATGAAGACCATCTTGCGGAAGATTCATCAAAATGAACTCGTGAAATGTGATAAATCAACAAAATACAGCCAATCGTAAGCAAAAAACCTAAAATTCTTCCACTAATCAAATAGTCAATAGGTAAATATTGGAATGGTGTTAACATTATGGGTAAAAGTAGCGGTCTTATGTATTCAAAAAAGCCATTAGATCCGCCGCTGGCAAAATATTTGGCAATCCCGACATATACCCCCTCATCATAGAAGACTTTTCCAGTAAAATACATAAGTATTTTGGCTAATGAATAAAACAGAATAACAACGAACAGCCATAGCAATTTTTCTTCTGGGTATTTAGTAATAATGTAAGATATTTTGCGAACATTTTCATAAAATTTATTTAGCCGCATGATTACCTATAACTGTTTAATAGTTTATAAATATTTTTACTAAAGAACCACCAGTCAAAGACTGGTGGGATTATGCGACTATTGTGACGGGTGGTTTGTCAGAAACCGTAGGTTTCTGAGCATCATCAGAAGCTTCGCTTCTGACATTTCCAGTCTGCAAAATACCAACAGCAAGCAAAGCTTGCCATCAGTCACAGACTGATGGTTTAGCCACTAAAAATTATTGTATTTAATCGGTGTTAGATTCCTTTTCTGAACAAAGTGAAGAAAAGCGAAAGCTTTATGTCAGCTCTGCTGACAATAAAGGTTTCGAGTCACGACCAAAGGGAGTGATTGAATATAACCTTTGTTAAAATCGTTTCCAGTTACGAAGTGTCAAAAATCAAAGATTTTTGAGCATGCTCGGAAATGCGAAGCATTTACCGACATTCTGGAAACCTGCGTCCGAAGAGTAATTTTTAGTGGCTCGTGTTTAATTCAGCGAACAAAGTGAGCAATCTAGGAAAACAGAACGGGCAAGAATCAGTTTGTTTATGTTGGAGTTATTTTTATTCCTTCTTTGTCTTTCGTTAATGTTCCATGTTTCCCAGCAGAAATATTGTATTCGTCTGCAATGTCGCTTGGAATTCTGACTGCTATACTATTTCCCCATTTAGCAAATGTTATATCTTTTGCGTGTCTTAATTTTCTATATTTATTTGCTAACACTTTAAGTTGCTTCATGTTCATAATCGCTTCTCCACATTCTGAGCATTTATATGCTTCAAATTCTATTCCATCCTGTTCCATAATATCTTTTTTCTTTTCCATTTTTCCTTTTTGACATACTGGACATTTCATTTTAATTACCTCGTTCTATTGTTTTGATTATTATGCAATAACCTAAATCTTCGCCAACACAGATTATTGAGTCTTCTTTGCCTCTTTTTACAAACTTAATGCCATGCTTTCGGCATTGTTGAAAGTCTTGCCTGTTTGCTTCTTTGGCTTGCTATATTTTATCTTTCCCCTTAACCTTTTAAAGGGGAGAGATAAAATTAAAGGCAGCAG
>JAGVYT010000013.1 GCA_018303115.1 Candidatus Woesearchaeota archaeon
ACTTAGTGTCTAGTTAAAACGTGATAGCACAGCCTCATTACATTAACCAAATACTTTATATAGAGTAATTAGTTACTTTTTTAAATGACTAAAGACGAAAATCCATATGAAAATCCATATAAGGCAGTGGGATATTCTTTTAATGAAATTCAGGGTGGTAAGCGAGGACCGCTAATTATGGAGTTGGTACATTTTGCAAATGACGGGTTACTATTTAGAAGGGATGGAAACGGTCCGCTATACCCTGTAGGGTTACCTGATGTTGGTTGTGAAATGATGAGAGCAGAAGAGATGTTACAAAATCCTTTGATTATGGGAACTAAAATAGAAGCTGGTTATAGTGCTGAAACCGGTAGAATGGCATGGGAAATGCGTTTTGCTGCTGAACGTCGAAGTGAAAGCATAGATAAATTAGCAGGAATGCAGTAATTCTGAATAATTAACGTTTTCTTTGAAAAATTTTCGATAATTACCACTGGACAACGAGAAGCAAGTCTCAGAAGCAAAGCTTCTGATGATGCTCAGAAATAGCGATTTCTGACACTTCTGAGCCCAGTGTCCCATTGGACACTGGACATGTGCGGGCAACTTATTTAAATAGGGACGCCAATTGCTGCTACTGCGCAAAAAATGGAAAATAATGGCAAACTAATCAGCGTCACAGATTTGTCTTCTTACAGCTTTTGCAGGCGAGGCCTTTATTTAAGGCTGGTTTTGGGCTTGAAAGAGCCTGTCAAGCCTGTAATGGTGCTTGGGGGGATAAGGCACCGGGTATATGACGAGGCTAACAAAAAGGAGGAGTTTCTTGTAAGTCAGATTGGCAGCGATGTGAAACGTGAGGAAGTCCTGCAGATGTTCGCAAATGCCTATAATGCAGTCCTGAATAAAAGCGTCTACAGCTATTCTCCGCAGATTGAAGCGCTGAAAATGGATAAGAATGAGGTGGCAGAGCAATTAAAGCAGATTGTCTTAGTGCAGTCCCGGTCAAGGGCAGACGAGGTATTAAGCTTTTCCTCAAAAACAGGGCTGTTTGGAAAGGAGTTGTGGAGCAAGCTTACTCCAAAGGTGATAACAGAGCTTGGTGTTCGCTCTCAAAAACTGCGCCTTAAGGGGGTTGTTGACAGGGTTGAAGTTTATGGCGACGAGTATGTTCCTGTTGAGATAAAGACCGGCCGCGCTCCTCATGAAGGCGTTTGGCCTGACCACAGGATGCAGCTTGCCGCTTATATGCTGCTTCTGAATGACAGTCTTAATGTCAATATCAAAGAGGGGGTAGTAAAGTATGTCGCTGCAAATCAAACCAGGCAAGTGGTTATGAATCCGTTCATGGAGTATGAGGTAACGTCAGCGGTTGATAATGTTTTCAGCTTAATGGAACAGAGGCAGGTTCCGGGTTTCTGCGGCAAAGGCTACTGCAGCATTTGCGCCCTTGGCGAGGATTATGGGAAGCGCCTGATAAAGCTGCCTGCCCGCTCATAGGGTAATGTCAACTTACGCGCGTTTCGTTTTCTTTTCACTTCATTTCTCTACTCCTTGCAAAGTCAGGGAGGAGAAGAAATGAAGCGGCATGCCACTGAACTTGAGATTATCCGCTCATAGAAGGGTTTAAATATAATCAAAAAATTCTTTCTGGAATGGCGTATGACATTGGTTATCTTTTAAATTACCAAATCTGGGGCAATTCCGGGAAGGACTACCTTACTGCGTTACTGATGGTGCTTGTGGGGGTGGCTGTTCTAAAGCTTTTCAAGAACATCGTCCTGTTAAGGCTTAAGAAAGTAGCCGCAAGGACAAAGACGGAATTTGACGACCTCCTTGTCAAGATACTCCGTGACATACAATGGCCTCTGTATTTCCTCATTTCTGTCTACATTGCCCTGCAGACGCTTGCACTGCCTGCTTTGGTAGTCAAGCTGTTCAATTACGCATTGATTGTAGGGGTTGCTTATTACATCGTCAGAGCAATTCAGGACTTTATAGACTTTGGAGCTGGCAGGATAGTCCACCGTCGTGAAAAGGCTGAAAAAACTCAGGAAGCGGCCCTGATCAAAACGCTTAGCCGCATAGCAAAAGGTATCTTGTGGGCTGTTGCTGTGCTTATGGTTCTGTCAAACTTTGGCTATAATGTCTCCACGCTTGTGGCTGGTTTTGGAATCGGGGGAATAGCGGTTGCGTTTGCGCTGCAGAACATCCTGGGAGACGTATTCAGCTCTGTTTCCATATACCTTGACAAGCCTTTTGAGATAGGCGACTTCATTATAATTGGCGACCAGATGGGGGTGGTAAAGAAAATCGGGATAAAATCCACGAGGATAGAGGCGTTGCAGGGAGAGGAAATTGTTGTCTCTAACCGAGAGCTTACCAGCACAAGGATTCAGAACTTCAAGAAAATGGAGAAGAGACGGGTTGTTTTTAAGTTTGGTGTTGTTTATGGAACTACTGTTTCAAAGCTTAAGAAGGCGAAGGAAATAGTGGCTGAGATTGTAAAGAAAGCCAAGCTTGCCGACCTTGACCGGGTTCATTTCAAGGAGTTCGGCGATTTCAGCCTTAACTTTGAGGTTGTTTATTACCTGAATTCCAGCGACTATAATGACTACATGAATACTCAGGAGGAAATCAATTTTGGGATAAAAGATGGTTTTGAGAAGGAGAAGATAGAGTTTGCCTATCCGACGCAGACCATTTTTGTGAACAGATGAAAGCATGATGATAGCTGACTTCTTGGTGCCGTTCGTAACCATTGCAGTTGCAGAGCTTGGCGACAAGACGCAAATTGCAATGATGGCGTTTGCTGCAAGGCACAGGCACACTCTGCAGATATTTCTCGGTGCAATGGCTGCTTCTTTGATTGTTGACGGCTCTGCGGTGCTGCTTGGAGCTTACGTTTTTGTTTATCTTCCTAAAGTTCTGCTGTCTGCAGTGGCTGGCAGCATTTTCATTCTCTTCGGGATTTACACGCTCTTAAAAAGGGAGAAAGAGAAAGGCGGCGGGGCAGCTACAAAAAAATCCGTGCTTGCCATGGCTTTCCTGCTGTTTTTCACAAGCGAATTCGGGGATAAGTCTCAACTTGCAGCCCTTCTTTTCGGAACCCAGTATAACATGCTCCTTACGCTGCTTGGCACTCTTGGCGGTATAGCGGCTGTTCTGGTTGCTATGCTCCTTGCTGGCAAATACATTAGAGAGCACTTCAGGGAGAAGCGTGTGCGGCTCTTTTCTTCATTGCTGTTCTTGGCCGTAGGCGCATGGCTGCTCATTGGCGCTGCTGTCAAAGGATAAACTTATTAAACTTTGTTTTCTGTAAAGGGCTGCATGGAAATTAACAGGGTAAAGGAATCAGGAATCTTCGTCATTTTCGGGGTTACAGGAGACTTGGCAAAGCGCAAGTTAATACCTGCGCTATACAGGCTCAAGTCCAAAAGGTTGCTGCCTGAAAATTATTTTGTAGTAGGTGTTGGGCGGCGCGTTCTTACGGAAAGCGGTTTTGACAGGATGCTTGAGGAATCAAGGAATAGCTTTATAGGACGTGTTAACAGAAGGGCTTGGTCTGAATTCAAAAAGCAAGTCAGCTATTACTCTATTAATTTTAAAAGTGTTAAGTCTTTCAGGAAACTGGCAAACTACATGGAAAGAACCGGCAGGGAAAGCAAATGCGGCGGCAACAGGGTTTTCTATCTGGCTATGCCCCCCGACGTGTTTGGACCGGTAGCCAGGAATATGAAAAAAGCAGGATTGCTGAAAGGAAAGGGCTGGAAAAGGGTTGTGTTCGAGAAGCCTTTCGGGTTTGACCTGGAATCTGCCAGAGGGGTTAACAGGCAGGTGTCGTCTGTTTTTAGTGAGAGGCAGGTTTACCGCATAGACCATTATCTCGCCAAGGAGTTTGTGCAGAACATACTTTTTTTCAGGTTCGCAAACCCGATGTTTGAGCAGATATGGAATAATAATTTCATTGACAACGTGCAGATAACCATAGCAGAGCAGGATGGAATTGGCTCGAGGGGCAGGTATTACGAGAAAGCAGGCGCTGTTCGCGACATGGTTCAGAACCATGCCTTGCAGATACTGTCTTTTGTAGCAATGGAAGCCCCGAAGTCTGCAAAGTCTGCCGATACCTGTCCTGAAAAGGTGAGGGTTTTGAAGTCAATAAGGAAAGTTCTCCCAAGCGAGGTTGTTACAGGCCAGTATGGAAGCGGTAAAGTTAATGGGAAGAACGTTGTTGCCTATAGAAAAGAGTCTGGCGTTGCCCCAGGCTCACTGACAGAGACATACGCTGCTATCAGGTTTTATGTTGACAATCCTCGGTGGGAGGGAGTTCCCTTTTATGTAAGGACGGGAAAGAGGCTTGCTAAGAGCTATGCTGAAGTCAACATTATGATAAAGGATGTTGTTTGCACTGTGTTCTGTGATGAAAGAATGGAGCACCCGAACATAATCACTGTGAGAATCCAGCCTGACGAGGGAATCTCCATTAAGTTTAATGTCAAATCCCACGAATCTGTATACCCAATTAATCCTGTTATCATGGATTTCAGGCATAAGGCGGTTTTTGGGATGAACGCTCCTGAAGCTTATGAGACGCTTATCGCAGGGGTGATGCAGGGCGATAAAGCGTTGTTTACAGACTGGGAGGAAACTGAGCAGAGCTGGAAGGTTATTGAGCCTGTGCTCAAGTCAATGGATAAAATGAGGAAGAAATTCCCAAATTACAGGGCAGGCAGTTTTGGCCCGGAAGAGGCTGATAAATTGCTTGAGGGTAAAAAATGGGTGATGCCGCAGGGGGTGGGCGAATGAAACTTGGCTTTATCGGATTGGGCAGGATGGGGCATAATGTCGTTCTAAACCTGCTGTCAAAAAAACACGAAGTAGTTGCGTATAATCGTTCTGCTGACAAGGTTAGGAAGATAGTGAAAAAGGGTGCGATAGGCGCATACTCGGCTGGAGAGCTTGCACGGAAACTGGCAAGGCCAAGGACGATTATAATCATGATTTCTGCGGGAAAGCCTGTTGACGCTGTTATTAGGCAGTTGCTGCCTCTGCTTTCAAAAGGTGATACGTTAGTTGAGGCAGGCAACTCTTGGTTTGAGGACTCAATCAGGCGCTATAAACTGTGCAAGGGAAAAGGCGTTAATTTCCTTGACATGGGAACTTCCGGAGGCTTGAAAGGCGCAAGATACGGCGCTTCATTAATGATAGGGGGGGACAAGCAGGCATTCAAGCGCCTTGAAAAGCTTTTCACTGACATGGCAGCAAGGGACGGCTATGCTTACGTGGGCGCTTCAGGAGCAGGGCATTTTGTGAAGATGGTTCACAACGGCATAGAGTATGCCCTTGAGGAAGCGTATGGAGAAGGGTTTGAAGTGCTGAAAAAATGCCCTTACAAGCTTGATCTCGCGAAAGTTGCGAGAGTCTGGAGCAGCGGCTCTATAATAAGGTCTTTCCTCAGCGAGCTTGCAGAGCAGGCATTCAGAAAGGACCCTGAACTAAGAAAGTTTAAGGGAGCGATAGGCGGTGGCGAGACGGGAGCCTGGGCGTTAAAGGTTGCAAAAAAGGAAATGGTTGAGATGGAAACCCTTGCCCACGCACTAAGGGTAAGAAAGCAGTCGCTGAAAAAACAAACATTTGCCACAAAGCTTGTGTCTGCCTTAAGGGCTGAATTCGGCGGCCATAAGGAAGCCAAATAATGACGGTAACTACCATTTTTAAGAAAAGCAATGATGAATTAAGTAAAGCTGCCGTTAATATTTTAGTGGAAGTTGTTAACAAATTACTGCAGCAGCAGAAACAAGTTGTATTGGCTATTCCCGGAGGAAGAAGTGTTGCGGCCATCTGGAAATTGCTTGCTTCCGACCACAGAATACCTTGGAGAAAAATTCAGGTTTTAATGGCTGATGAGAGGGTTGTTCCGATAACAAGTGGGCAAAGCAATTACCGCTTAGCTTATGATACTTTTCTGAAGAAATTAATTGAAGCAGGAGAGCTGCCTGAGGAAAACCTGCATCCGTTTATTGCTGATAAAGGCAGCAGCAACTACAATAAAGAATTAAAAAAATACGGAGGAAAGCCGGACATGATAATCCTTAGCATCGGCGAGGACGGGCACGTAGGCGCGCTATATCCCAACCATCATTCTGTAAAAGACAGTTCAGAAGGTTACATAGCAGTGGACGACTCCCCCAAGCCGCCTCTGGAACGCATCACAATGTCAAGGAAAACAATGCTGAAGGCGAAAACTGCACTGCTGCTCTTCATTGGAGAGGCGAAAAGGGAAGCTTACGAGAAATTCAAGGCAGGTGACGATATTATCGAATGCCCTGCAAGGCTTGCAAAGCAGATTAAGGACTCTTATGTGCTGACAGACCTTAAATGAAGAGCTGCTGCAGGGAAAGTCTGTCATTAGGCATTGTTGAAAGTCTTGCCCGCTCTCTTATTCGCCCTTTCCTTTTTTCCTTCTCCCCTTAACTTGTTAGAGGGGGGAAGGAAAATTGGAGGAAGAAGCGACAGCAGCAAAACAGGCAAATAACGACTTTTTCAACAGAGCCCGGTCATTAAAAAAATACTTAAACTCTGATAAACTCCCGGCAGGAATGACTGGCATAGCCCAAATAATCAGTGAACTTGACAGCTTGCCATTAAAATCAGCCGATGAAAGACATGAGGAATACATGCTTACAGGAGATCTCACAAAGCTAAACAATCATAGACTGACAGCCACCCCAAAAAGGATTATTGAATCTTCTGGAAGTCTCTCTGGTGAGCAATTCTCGGCTTTTTTGCAGCACGCTATTTCGATGTTTCCAAATCCGCAATTACCGAGTGGAATAACCGGATACGCATTCGATACTTTCTATGGCCGGAGTGTTTTATGCACAGTTGCCGTAGAGGCCTTTTTAAGCCGGGATAACCGCTCAGAAGCTGACAGGCTGACTCTAAGAAACGCATTGGCCCAGGTTAAGGGATATGAGATGGAAATACTTGTATTCGATAAGTTTGATGAATCCGGGGTAGCTGATGCAGAAATAACCATTGACAAGTTACTTATGCGTTTGTCAGAATTGCCTGTCCCTTAACCTTGATTCCGTTCTAGTATAACTGCGCATTTATTGTCTGTTTTCCAAAGAATGCCTCGTTATCTCAAGGCTGCAGCTGCCATACTTAAGACGTTACAATAATTCTCTTTTTTCGCAGCTCCTTATCAGCAACATTCAGGGAAAACTGTTTTAAAAAATCCTCAATTAGGGAAACATCCGGGTTTTTCCTATCCAGCCTGTATAAAACCGCCTTTCCTATTTTTCTCGACACTTTTATAATTCCAAAATTCAACATCTGCTTAACATACTTGTAAACGGTTAACTTGCTCATTCCCAACTCTTTAACCAGTTCTTCCCTCGTAAAATCAAAATATGAATTTTCTAAAAATACGTTCAGGAGCCTTAGCTTTGGGGAGTCGCCAAACAGCTGTAATAATACAGAGCCTTCTTCAGGATATGCCATTTTTACCACATGCCTTAGCGACATAGCAAAGTTTAAATACTTTACCATATAAAGTATTGTTATGATACTTTCTGATTCAGAAATAAAAAAGGCTATTTTGGAATTTTTGGTAAAGAAAGCAAGGTGGGGCTCTAATTACTTTCCGTTGCAGACATTGACAAGCTGGTTTGGCAGGAAGTTGGAAAGCAACGGGAAAAGGTCGAAAAAAGCTGTTAAAGAACTTTTGAAAGAAGAACTGCTGCTCATTCACAAAAGGGGAGAAACTATTTCCTTAAACCCACACAAAAAAGAGGGGGTAATAGGGTTAATTGGAAAGTGAACTAAGCTTTGAACTTAAATGCTTCCTTTGTTTTCCAGCGCATGCTTAGTTATCTCCAAACTACAGCTGCTGTGCTTCCTGCAGAAGTCTTCGCATTCCTTCGCCCATTTTTCCTCCGTGTAGTGGAAGTTGCACACTGAGCATTGGTAGGTTTTCATTTTATAGCTCATTTAATTCCGCCCTGTCCTTCTTTTTCTTTTTCCATTTGAAGCCTTTTACAGCCCCTAACAGGGAAACATGTGGTGAAGTTTTGCTCGCCTTGAACCTTTTCATCAGCAGCGAGTTTGTAAGCACGCTCACAGAGCTGAAAGCCATTGCTATCCCCGCTATTATCGGGTTAAGGAGAAAGCCGGTGAATGGGAACAGTATGCCTGCTGCTATGGGAATCCCGGCAGAATTGTAGAAGAAAGCCCAGAAGAGGTTTTGCTTTACCTTCCTTAAGGTGTAGCGGCTTAGCTCTATTGCGGTTATGACGTCCCGCAGGTCATTCTTTACCAAAACAATATCGCCAGTTTCTATCGCAACGTCAGTTCCTGAGCCGATGGCTATTCCGATGTCTGCCTGCGCAAGGGCAGGGGCATCGTTTATTCCGTCTCCGACCATTGCCACTTTCAGCCCTTTCTGCTGCAGCTTCTTTATCTCATTTTCCTTCTCCTCTGGAAGCACTTCTGCAAGCGCCTCGTCTATTCCGAGCTGCTTTGCAATGGCAGCTGCTGTTTTCCTGTTATCGCCTGTCATCATCATTACCTTTTTTCCCATTCTGTGCAGCTGCTCAACAGCTTCTTTGGAATAGTCGCTAACAGTGTCGGCTACAGCTATGATTCCGGAAGTCTTTTTCCCGGCTGCAACCAGCATTACGGTTTTTCCTTCGCTTTCAAGCTTTTGCAGAGAGCCCTCAACGTTCTTGGTTTCCACTCCGAACTGCTCCATAAGCTTCCTGTTCCCCACAAGCACCTTTTTACCATTTATGACTGCGCTAACGCCTTTTCCTGTAATGGAGTTAAAATTTGTAATGCGGGGCAGCTTTAGCTTTTCCTTTTCAGCCGCCTTTACAATAGCGGCGCTTAATGGGTGCTCTGACTTTTTCTCGACAGCCGCTGCCAGCTTTAGTATTTCATTCCTGCTGCCATTGAATGCTGCCACGTCAGTGACTTCGGGCATTCCCCTTGTAAGTGTCCCTGTCTTGTCGAATACTACCGCATCTACTTTTCCTGTTTTTTGCAGCGCCTCTGCGGTCTTGAAAAGTATCCCGTTTTGCGCTCCAAGCCCTGAACCAACCATTATCGCGGTTGGGGTTGCCAGACCGAGGGCGCATGGACAGGCAATGATTAAAACTGCAATGAATATTGTTAAGGCAAAGACAAATCCGAATCCCATGAAGTACCACACTAAGAAAGAAACTATTGCGATGACAACCACTGCCGGAACAAAGTAGGAAGAGATTGCATCTGCAAGTTTCTGGATAGGGGCTTTGCTTCCCTGCGCCTCCTCAACGAGTTTTATTATCTGGGCAAGAACAGTGTCTTTCCCTACTTTCGTTGCCTTGAACATGAAGCTTCCTGTCTTGTTTATTGTAGCGCCGATTACAGCGCTGCCTTTTGCTTTCTCTACAGGGATGCTCTCCCCGGTAACCATTGACTCGTCAACAGATGAGTGGCCTTCCGTTACAGTGCCGTCAACAGGTATTTTCTGGCCAGGCTTGGCTATGACAATGTCTCCAACAATGACTTCGTCAATACCCACTTCAACCTCCTTTCCTTTCCTTAAAACAACTGCCTTTTTTGCCTGCAATCCGAGAAGCTTCTTTATCGCTTCTGAAGTTCTGCCTTTTGCTATGGCTTCTAAATATCTGCCGAGCAGGATGAACGCTATGAGAAGTCCTGCAATTTCGTAATAGAGGTTGCTGTGGCCGTAGCCTGTGCTGCCGCTCCACATAATGATTGAGAGAACGAGGCTGTAAAGGTATGCTGCTCCTGTTCCAACTGCTATGAGCGTGTCCATGTTTGCAGTTCTGGTGCGGATAACTGAGGAAATTCCTTTGGTGAAGAATTCGTAACCTGCAAGCATTATCGGGGTTGTGAGGAGGAACTGGATTAAGGCGATGTTTTCCTCAACAAATACGGGTATTGGCATGCCGAATACTGAACCCATGGCAAAGTAGAGCAGCGGCAGGCCGAAAACTATTGCCGCAGTCAAACGGAGGCGGAGCGAGCGCAGCTCTTTTTCCCGTGCTTTTTTTTCAACATCAGCGTCCTCGGAATATTCCTCCGGCTCATAACCGGCATTCCTTATTGCTTGCATTATTTTTTCAATTGTTGTCTGTTTCGGGTCATAAATTACAATGGCTCTTTCGATGGCAAAGCTTGCCTCAACGTTCAGAACTCCAGCTTGCTTTTTCAGGCTTGACTCAATGATTCCTGCGCAGTGCTGCGAATTCATCCCCCTTACTTTGAGGGTTATTTCAGAACCTTTCCCGCTGCTCTTGATTATGTCATAGCCTGCTTTCTTAACAGCCGCCTCAATTGCCTGCTCGCCGGTTTTTGCAGCATCGTATTCAACGGATGCCTTTTCAGAAGCGTAGTTGACATTGGCATTCACTACTCCGGGAACTTTTTTCAGTTCCTTCTCTATTCTTACGGCGCATGAAGCGCAGTGCATCCCTTCTATGGGCAGTATTTTTTTGGTCGCGGTTTTAGTTTCCTTACCGAGAAATTTATCGTGGCAGCTTTTGCTGCAGAAATAATGCTTCTTTCCATTCTTTACAGCAGAAAACTTGGCTGTCTTATCATCAACCTCCATTCCGCAGCTCGGGTCTTTTGATTTCATTTTCACTTTCATTTATACTCCGCAACTTCCCCCTCCCTCGGCTTTTGGCAGCAGTCCCTGCTGCCGTAAAGGCTCGTAAACATTAGCGCTCCAGCCGGAAGAGCTGGAGTATTTGCCGCCCATTATTTCTTCAGCATTGCTGAAATAATCCTTGCCGTTCAGGTTGTATAAAGTTGCAGTTAACAGATACTGCTGCGGGAACCAGAGTGTGTTCGCCTGCAGTGCCAGGGTATAGAGTTCTTCCTCACTCATTCCCTGAGATGCTCCAAGCTCAAGAAGGGCAAGCATCGCTGCCCCGTGATTGCAGTCAGGGAAAGCGCTTGGGTTATTGCAGCACGGCCTGTAGCTGTTTTTTGATACTTTTTCCACAAGTGATTGCTGCTGCGGGGTAAGCTTTATCAGCTCAAGCTTATTAAAGTAAGTCATTGCATCCTTCTTGCCAAGCGTCCAGCCGCCTGTTGCTGCAAGGTTTGCAACGCCCTGGTATTGTGCAGTCTCGTCAAGTATGGGGTTCTTGTTTGCAATGCCCAGCGGCCAAAGGATATTAAGGAGGAAATTTGCGTTTGCAGGGGTTAAAATAAGCTGCTCGCTGCTATGTTCTGTCAGCAGCTTGAGCTGCTCCACTGTAAGGCCGCCCCTTGCCCCGTAAAGCTGCCTGAATTTCTCAAAGTCTATTGCGCCGCTTTCAACGAGCTTCGGAATCACGTTTCCAAGCGCTATTTCAGTCTCAAAACCGTCCTCAGGGAAGATTCTGGATTTCAGTCCTGCAACGTCATCTGAAGCCTGCGCTTCCGAAGGGCTTTTTTCAAGATTTAAAAGAAAAGCTGCGGCAATAATAAAAAAAAGCGCTGCCGCATAATAGGGGCTTTTTTTAATTAGTGCAAAGGTAGAACGTTTCATTATTCAAGGCTCAATGCAGCTTCTTTTTAAGTTTTTTTATATGCTGCCAACTCCAAGGCTTGTCAGCAGCCCGAGCAGAATTTTGCCTACTTTCCTCCGTCATCTCCGCAGCATCCCATCATTCTCACCCCCGCATACTTTATAGGGAATTGTCAATGATTTCCTTAACATCTTTCTCAGCTTCAAATGATTCTTCTTTGCCGACTTCCGGAAAGAATTGCGACATAATAGCAGGTTTCATCCCTGCAATCTTTACTTTCCCTTTCTCCTCAATGACATTTATTTTGCATGGCATGCACAGGGATGTTAACCTGTTCTTGTTCAGGAAATGGTTTGCATGCCTGCCCGAACAAATTTCTATTATCTTCAACGGCTTTTGTTCAAATCCTTTTGCAGCCAGCCTTTCCTTAACGTCATAAATCTGGAATATAGACCAGCCTTTTTGTTCAGCTGCTTTCAAAACAGACACGACTGCGTTATCAAAACTTTTATCAGTTTCAACAATGTATGCAAAATCTTCTACTTTCATGTTTTTACCTTTTCTTTTTAGACAAGCCCCTCCACATTTTTATTGCCCATAGGTAAACCAGTATTATCAACCCAACCAGCAGCATTACATAAAGGACATTTACAAAATTCCCGTATCCGTAACCGTATCCCCAGCTTCCCATCACGCCCTGCATCATGTTATTCATCCCCCCACTGCCTTTTATTGAGGAAGCGCCCATCATTCCGCCATTCCTTCCCATCATCATGTTCATCATTCCAGAGGACATTGCTGTTCTATCGCCGCAATAAAATGACTGTGCCATTCTCATGTGCATAAGCCTTAAAGTCTCAGAGCCTTCCCCCCCCATTAGCTCATCCATTGCCTCATGCTCCTCTCCGGGGTGCATCTGCTCCATGTAATACTCGCCGATAAGTTCGAGCTGCTGCTCTGTAAGCTCGCTGCAGGGGGCCTTGCCTGCTATGATTTCCTCCGCTTTTTCAAAATCCCCATCAGAATGGGCTATTGCGGCAGCCGCCATCAGCAACAGCGCCAGTGCAACAGCCAATATTTTCATCATGTTTCCTCATTACGTATCCGTTTATGATATATCGTATTATGCAAAACTATTTAAATGTTTCTGTATTTCCAGCCGTCATGGAGGAAATAAAGGTCACTAATCTTGTAAAGTTTTATACGCTGCTTCTTCTGAAAAGAAGGCCCATGCACGGCTACGAGCTGATTAAGGAGCTTGAAAGATGCATGACAAAAAACATAAGCGCCAGCCACGTCTACCCTTTCCTCAAGACGCTGCAAAAAAACATGCTGATAGCCCTTAAGGAATCGGGCAAGAGGAAAAAAAAGCAGTATAAACTGACTAAAGAAGGTGAAAAGCTTGCGCATAAGCTAATTAATAGGTTTACAGAGATGGTGGAGATAAGCATAAACCCAAGGATAAGGGCATGCGCTCACTGCGGCTGCAAGATAGCTTCAGGAGGCCATAGGGAAAGAATTAAAAACGTGCTGCTTACCTTCTGTTGCAGCAGGTGTGCAGCTTCGTATAGGAAAAAATGAAAAAGCAACAGCAGATAGGATACGGGCTAATAGGGCTTTCAATAGTGCTGCTTGTTGTTTTATCATTTGTAAAGGCAGATGTCGACAGACAGGGCGCTTTCCTGTGCGAAGCGGCAAGGGACAACCCGTCAGTTGACATGGGAGAATGCCCTGCGCACAAGAGCAGCACGTCCTGGTTTATAGTGGCTGCTTTCGGATTAGCTTTTCTTGTATTGGGTGCAGGCATCTACACGCTTTTTACTTCAAAAGAAATTGAAGCTAAAAAGGAATTTAAGGAAATAGATGAGTCAAAGCTCGGCGAGGAGGAAAAGAGGGTTTACGGGCTGCTTAAAAGCGGTAATGGCGCGAGCTACCAGACAGACCTTATAAAAGAGACCGGCTACAGCAAGGTCAAAATAACGCGAGTCCTTGACAAGATGGAGTCCAAGGATATTGTTGAGAGGAAAAGACGGGGCATGACAAACATAATAGTTCTTAAGTGAAACTAGTTTCACCGTTACTTAATAAAGGGGTTTCAGGTTTTCTACCAGTAATTAAGCGTTTTGGAGGTAATAATTATGAAAATTGAAAGACTAAGCATGTTGCTGCTGGTTGCGGCTTTGGCGGTTGTTTTGTTCAATTCCTTCCAGATAAGCCAGATGAAAGGAAGCAGCAGCATAACTGGTGCTGCGGTAATAAAAGTGAGTGAACAGGACGTTATACCGAAAGGGGTTCCAAAAATATACGGGAGCGAGCTGGGCGTAAGTTTTGATGACATTAGTTCTTTGAACCAGCAGCTTGCTGATGCCACTATAAACAAGCTTGGCGCCCTTGACCGCTCTATAGAGCTTCGGGGCGGGCAACTGCAGCGCTACATAGCAATTGCCTCAAAGATATCGTGCGAATACTGCTGTGGCGCCGCATCTATAATATTCAGCAACGGGCAGGCAGCCTGCGGCTGCGCTCACAGCTATGCAATGAGGGGGGTTGCCAAATACCTTATTGAAAACCATGGTGATGAATACAGCGATGATGAAGTGCTTGAGGAGCTTGGGAAGTGGAAAACCCTGTTCTTTCCCTCCCAGTTGAGCCAGAAGGCAGAGGTGCTTTCCGAGAACGGGATTGAGCTGAATTACATCAATCTTGCCTCAAACAAATACCGCGGCATAGAACAGGGTGCAGGCGGCGGAATGGTTGGAGGTTGCTAAAATGGAGAAAGAATCAGGGATAAAAATAAGCGGGAAGGGGCTGGCCAGCTACGCGATGCTGATAGTTGCGGTGTTGCTGCTTGTTGTTTCTGTTGTGCAGGCATACCAGATTGCAAGTATCGGGAAAGCTGAAAACACTGACGCGAGCAGTGTGCTTGATACTGCTGGCTGGACAGAAGATGAGAAAATGAATTACGAAATGCACGGGATAATACCGGCGCGTGTTAAGAGCAGCTCGTCCAGCGCATCATCAGCAGGTATGGTCGGAGGCTGCTGATGTGAGGCTTTTACTTTTTTTGCTGATAACAACAATTGTAGCAGTGGCTGGCTGCGCTTCTAAAACAGCGACTGATGGGGGAGAGTTCGGAGAGATTGAATTCAAAAGCGCAGAAAACAAGGCCACAATCTTCAAATCTGCAAGTTGCGGCTGCTGCACAAATTATGTTGCTGGGCTTGAAAGAAAGGGCTTTGAAGTTGAGACAAGGAACATGAATGATTTGTCATCAATCAAGGCCAGGTATGATATTCCCAGAACTATGGAAAGCTGCCACACAACAGTTGTAGGCGATTATTTCATAGAGGGGCATGTCCCTTTTGAGGCTGTCAGCAAGCTTCTTCAGGAAATGCCTGCTGTTGACGGAATAGCGCTGCCTGGCATGCCGGAAGGCTCTCCGGGAATGGTTGGCAAAAAGAGGGGTGCGTTTATAGTTTATTCGTTGTCAAACGGCAAGCATTCTGAGTTCATAAGAATTTAAGCGGGTCGAATGAAAAAAACTGCTGTTATAATCGGGATTGTTTTAAGCTTGTTAACATCAATAGAAGGGGCTGTGGCTCATTGCCCTTTATGCACTGCCGGCATAGGCGCTGCAGCAGTTTCAGCAAGGTATTTCGGGCTTGATGCAAGCATCATAGGGGTGTTTGTCGGCGCTTTTGGGGTTTCGACAGGGCTTTGGATTGGAAGAAAAATAAAAAAGAAGTATATACGGTTTCAGCTGCCGCTCATAGTGTTGTCGTCTTTCGCATTAACGGTTCTGCCTTTGATGGGCCTGATAGACGAGCAGCTGGCCTTGCGCATGCTATGGGTTGGTTCGCCAGACACAGTTCTTAACAGGGTTTACTTTATTGACAAGATGTTGTTCGGCAGTGTTCTGGGGGCTGTAGTGTCGCTGGCTGCATTTTGGCTTCATCTTTATATTAAAAAAGCAAAAGGCAGGGTGGTTGTTCCTTTTCAGGGGGTTATCTTTACTCTTCTTTTGTTAGTTTTAACAGGAGCGGCTTTATTCTTTGCTGTAGGTGATTGAGATGGAAAAAGACGTTGAAAAATGGCTGAAAAAGGTTGAGGAAGTGAAGAAAGGGAATGTTGATTTGTCAAGGGATGAGGACTTGAGCCTGGCTCTGATGAATCTGATAAGCCTGGAAGAGCACTTTTATTTTACAGCGATGAAAACGGATAACTCAAAATATCTGGAAATGCTTGATTCTGTGAGAGCCCTAAGAAAAAAATTGTTGAGAAAAATTGTTACCAACCCAAAGGGTGAGGAGTGGTGCATAAGCAAACATTTGCTGGCTGCAAGCATGCGATTAATGGAGGTTGGCACAAAGGAGCTTGCCAAAAAGAATGAAAATGAAGCTAACGTCTTTTTTAAGGCAGCTTTTGACCTGCACTCGCTGTTTTTCGCAATCAACACCAACCTTGTTGAAGCAAGAAAATTGGAGATTGAAACGGATAAATCTTCTGAAAATAATTTGATGAGCAGCTTTTCACGAATAATGAAAAAGATAATAGACTGCTGCAAGGAGTGAGGTTGATTTATGGAGAATAGAAAAAAGGGGGCTGTTGTTAAAGCCGTATTTATTGGTTTACTGGCAGGCATTGCGTTGCTTTCTGTTTATTTCGTAGTAGTTTCACTGGCAAACTCTGTTGAGCATGCTGTTCAGGAGTTTTTCCGCATATGGCAGTGGATAACCGCCCTGGTGGCTGGTTTTGGAATCCAGGTGGGGCTTTACGCTTATATCCGGGAAGCTATTAAAATCAGGAAGCTTGCTGGCGCAACGACTTCTATCACCGCTGCTGGAGGCGTATCAACCAGTTCGATGCTTGCCTGCTGCGCACACCACTTAACAGACGTGCTTCCGATAATTGGAATTTCTGCAGCCAGCATATTCCTGAATAAATACCAGGAATCTTTCTTGTTAACAGGTGTTCTGTCAAATTTAGCGGGCATTCTCATAATGCTTAGAATAATGCAGACAAACCGCCTCTACAATGAGCAGAAAGGGGCTTTAAGGGCAATATTCAAAGTTAATCTTAGGAAGGTTTTGTATTTTGCCATACCTGCAAGCTTAATACTGATAGCGATAAGTTTTATCAAGACTCTTTAAGGAAGCAAAAATGAACGCAAAAATGTTGGTGTTATCATTTATTGTTGTTATCGCTATTAGCGGCTGCAGCTCAATTCGGACAACTTCAGGCCAAAACGTGCAGATAAGCTCGTCAGAGTCTGCTATGGCATTTGAGGAAAAAACAAGCGAAGGCGAAGTAACGGTAAGTTTAATTCCTAAACATTATCAGGGAGTTCTTAAAGTGGATTACATCATAAACACCCATACCGCTGATTTGAGCAGAATAAACCTGCAGGAGCAGGTTTCTCTGAATACAAACGGCAAAAATATAAAACCCGTAAATTCGCCGTTGCTGAGCGGCCACCACGATTCTGGAACGCTTGAATTTAATGTTGAAAAAATCAGCCTGCCTTTTGAAATAATTATGAAAAACATTCCTGATGTTAAGCTTAGGAAGATTATATGGGAATAATCAGTAATTAAAACATAAATTATTTAACAGGTAACTTTTGCCATAACAGGCATTAATGGTTGCTTGCAAGGATTGCGGAAAGGAATTTGGGCAGCGCGAAAGCATGGAGCAGCACTATGCTGCCAAGCATGATAAAGCCCCGTCTAACATTCCGCATTCTGCTCATAAAAAATCAAATAAAAAGCTTAGCTTCGCAGCAGTTGCCGTTGCAGCTGTTTTAATTATTGGCTATTTTGTATTTTTCAGTGACGGTGGTAGTGAGGCAAAGCCGTTAATTACAGGAAATTCAGACTACGAAATAAACCTGGATGAAGTTCCGAAAAGGCCGATTCACTGGCACCCCAAGCTTACGATAATAATTAATGGGGAGCAGCGGCAGATACCAAGAAATCTCGGTGTTGGCAGTGTGGAGTATCCAGTGCATACGCATGAAGACGTTCCAATACTTCACTACGAAAGCAACAGGCCGACACCTGAAACAATGGTTTTAGGGTATTTTTTCCATACAGTGTGGAGAAAGACGTTTGACAACAATTGCATCTTTGAATACTGCAACGGCCAGGATGGCAACCTTACAATGAGCGTGAATGGCGAGCCGAATCTTCAGTTTGACAAGTACATACCAAAGGATGGGGACGACATAGTAATCAGGTTTGAATAGTCAGGGCTTTTCCAGAAGGGTGTCCATAATGTTTTCTTTCAGCATTACCCTGCGTATCTTCCCATGAGGAATAATTTCCACAAGATTCTTATTGCGCATGTTTCGCAGCAGCCTGAATGCCTTCACTCTGTTCATTCCTGGCAATCGTGATATTTCTGCCTGCGTGATTAAGCCTTTTTTCTGCATGAGAAACTGGATTATGCCCTTTTCAGCAGGGCTCAGGAACAGGAACACAGTCTCAAGTATGCTTTTTGAGGTTTTTTTCTTTTTCATTATTTCATGGTAGGAGAGGCTTGACCACAGGAAGCCGTAAAGAACGGATATGAGTATGAGCGCAATAAGTATTACCATGTGATACTGTATTGCAAAGTTTACTATCAGGTTTGGGTTTGATATGTTCTTGTTGGCATCTACAGTTGCCGCAACCCAGAACACTGAAAGCAGCAGTACCGAGAGAATAACAAATCCAGTCTTTGTGTAAAAGCGTATATTTCGCATTTTTGAAATAATGTTTCAGTAGTATTTAAATATTGTTTCATCTACTGAAACAATCAGGTTTAAAGGAAAACTTTTTAAAACACAGGAGAACAGCGTGAAGGATTCGGAAAACGGAGGAGATGTTGAATGGCTGAACATGAAAAGCACCAGCATGAAAAGCGGGTAGATGATGAAGAAAGCTTTAAGATAAAGAAGGTTACGTTATGGCAGGCAATCTCAGGTGTTCTGGGGGTTCTGCTCATTATTTCCATATATACAGGGGGTTTTTGGTTTGGCAGCGAAGGCAGCGCAGCCAATGCCCCGCCTGCCGCAGCTGCGCCTAGCGCTCCTAGCGGCGAGCAGGCAGCCCCTGCAGGGGCAGAGGTTGAGGTTGGCGATGCGCCTACAATGGGCAGGGAGGATGCCCCGGTTACGTTGATTGAGTTTTCAGACTTCCAGTGCCCGTTCTGCGGCAGGCATTTTTCGCAGACACATCCGCAGATAAAACAGTATTACATTGACACCGGAAAGGTAAGGTTTGTCTACAAGCACTTCCCGCTTGATAGCATCCACCCGCAGGCTACGCCTGCTGCGCTTGCTTCAGAGTGCGCAAAGGAGCAGGGCAAGTTCTGGGAATACCACGACATTATTTTCCAGAACCAGCAATCGCTTGGGGATGCCAGCTATAAGCAGTGGGCTGCCCAGCTTAGCCTTGACACCGCACAGTTTAACGACTGCTATGACAGCCAAAAATACCTTTCAGATGTGAGAAGCGACTTGCAGGAAGGCTCAGCCGCCGGTGTTAGAGGAACGCCTGGCTTTTTCCTTAATGGCCAGCCAATAAGCGGGGCGCAGCCCTTCAGCGTTTTCCAGCAGGCCATTGAAGCTGAGCTTTCAGGCTGAATTTAGGTATACGGAGGGATGGAATGCTGGGCAAAGAGGATTTCAGGCTGCGTTGGAATTTTGTTAAAGGCGTGTTTGCAGGCAGGGGCTATGCGCTGCTTTTCGTTGTTTTGCTTGCGTCATATCTCGGATTTAACTTCTGGATTAACAGATTTTACGAGACACTGCCCACACTTCTCAGCTTAAGGCTTTCTGTGATTGCTCCTTACGCGGCAGGCACAGTCCTAATTAGCCTTCTTGTTGCGCTTAACATTACTGTAATAATTTACAAGCTGAGGCAGGTCATGGTGTTTGGGAAAGAGGTTGGCGTTACCGCTGTTGGCATGTTTGGAGGGACGCTTGGAGGAGCCTGCCCCGGATGCTTTGTAGGGGTTTTTCCTGCAGTGGCAGGGCTGTTTGGAGTTACAGCAACCCTCAGTTCGCTGCCATTCCTTGGCTTTGAGATTCTGATTCCAACTCTGCTGGTAGCTCTGGTTGCGCTTTACCTTGTTGCAAAGCCCCTGACGTGCGCTCCGGATAACGCTTCAAAGAAGAAAAACAACTGATTCCATGGAGTCCATCGAAATTAGGAAATCACACTTTTACGTCCTTGTTTCAGTGGTCGCTGTAGTTTCATTGGCTGCGCTTTTCTTTTTCAGTGGCAGTAATTCGCAAGAGCTGGGAGCTATAAGTTCCGGAATAACTCTTGATGAAAGGTTTGAAGTTCTCAGCAATTCAAGGACAAGCTTGTGCGCTGGCCCGGAGTTCATAAATGGTAAACAGGATGATGAGAGCTTGCAGGGCGCTTGCTGCTCTGCCATGGACTTCCACCGCTATTCCGAGCAGGTTGAGGGGCTTAAGAAGTATGCGTCTTTTGATGCAATACCGCCTGACCCTTACGATATTCCTGTGCCTCTTGCAAATAGGTTGCTTGACTACCAGAAAACGATTTCGCTGACTATTGAGCAGCAGGAAATATATGACGGAGCTGTTAAGCTCTCGCATGAAGGCGGCCCCTGCTGCTGCAAGTGCTGGAGATGGTATGCGTTTGAGGGGCTTGCCAAATACCTCATTACCGAGCACGGCTTTAACGCCTGGCAGATTGCTGAGGTGTGGGATTTGGAAGATGGCTGTGGGGGGGAGGCTCATGCTGGGGAAGCGCACGCATAGGGCTGACGGCATTGGGATACTGGAAGTCCGTGATGGCAAGATTGCCAAAATTCCGAAAGAATTAAATAAGATTGGCTTGTGATGTTTCAGGAAGGTGGTGCTAAAATGAAAAGTTACCTGTATATTTTAGGATTGCTTGCGGTTCGCTGGTTGCACTTATGCGGCCCAAGAAACCGGTAAATCTGCTGAAGCGGTAAATGAAATTGTGACTGAAGATTCTACTACTGATGTTTCTGAAGCTCCTAAGGATAATGATGTCGGAGCTGCTGAAGGAACTACGGAAACTGAAACAGACGCCACAGCAACAGACGTTAATCCGGAAACCGTGCAGGGGGTTGTTGGCGCTCAGCCAGAAGTGAAGGAATTTACAATGACAGCGAAGCGATGGGAGTTTGAACCGGAAGTGATAAGGGTTAACGAGGGCGACACTGTCAGGTTATTCATAAAAAGCATTGACGTTGCTCACGGCTTTGCAGTCCCTGATTTTGGTGTTAACGAGCGCCTTAACCCGGGACAAACTGTTAAAGTAGAATTTGTTGCAGACAAAACGGGAATATTCACTTTCTTTTGCTCTGTGCAGTGCGGCTCAGGGCACAGCAGCATGAATGGGCAGCTGATAGTGGAATGATGAAAGCAGTTGACAGCTGCAAAAGTTACGCTCCGGCGCTTGTAAGAATAGCAGTCAGCCTTGTTTTCCTCTGGTTTGGGGTAAGCCAGCTTGTTAACCCTGAATCTTTTCTTGGCTATATCCCTGGCTGGTTATACCCGCACCCCTCGGAAATGCAGCACGCCCATCCACTGCAGTTTCTCCACAACATTTCAGGGCTGGCTCACTGGGTGATAATGGGCAATGGCTTCTTTGAGACTTTTTTCGGAGCCTTTTTACTTCTCGGCTTTTTTACAAGAATCGCCGCTTTTTTGCTGTCGTTCCATCTGGTTGCAATAGCCCTCGTCCTTGGCTACAATGACATAGCTGTGAGGGATTTGGGGTTGTCTGCCGTGACATTTTCGGTTTTTCTAAACGGCCCTGACAGGCTTTGCACTGGTAAAAGGTTAAGGAAGTTAAACGTTTTTTAAGGAATGCGGCGTGTGCCTTTTACTAAACAATATCCTCTTCAGACACCACTAGGAAATCTCCTATTGCAAGCACTGAGCTGAATGGTATCAGGATGGAGCCTTCCTCATCCTTTTCCAGCTCCAGCTTCTGGATGTAGGGAGTGGGGTTTGAAAGCACGAGGTGTATGAGCTCGCCTGAGCGCGTTTCAAACACTATATCGCCAACTTCTCCAAAGCGCCTGCCGCTCTTGCTCACGACAGTTTTTCCTATAAGCTTTCTAGAATAATTCTTTTCTTCTTCAGCCATAAACCCACCCAGTTACCATTTGAAAATGCTAATTTTTCCCCTTTTCAAGACGCTTTTAATTGGTAGCTAATATATAAATTTTGTGGAAAACCGCTTTAGCGGCGGTTGATGCAACTGCTGCAGCTAAAAATTGTCGTTGCAACCCCCTCGCGAAACTTACTTCAGATTCCTGTAGAAACCTTTATATTAGCTCTGGCTATCCCGCAATTCATGGAAAGCATGATATGGACTGAGAAATACCGTCCGAATGATTTTTCTGAGATAATGGGGCAGGATGAGATAGTGGCAAGGGCGAAGGCATTTGTGAAAAAGGGTAACATGCCTCACCTGCTTCTGGCAGGCCCTCCCGGAGTTGGCAAGACAACGCTTTCCCTTGTTATTGCGAAGCAGCTTTACAGGGATGAATGGCGCCGGAACATTCTGGAACTGAACGCTTCTTCCGAAAGGGGCATAGACGTCATAAGGAACACTGTTAAGGACTTTGCCAGGACAAAGTCCATCGGGGATGTTCCTTTTAAGATTTGCCTCTTGGATGAGGCAGACTCCCTTACAAAAGAGGCGCAGCAGGCCCTTCGCAGGACGATGGAGAATTACACTGCAACCTGCAGGTTTATACTTCTTGCGAACTATTCCTCTAAGATTATTGAGCCTATTCAAAGCAGGTGCGCGGTTTTCAGGTTCAAGCCGCTTGGCAAAGCTCAGTTACTCAGGATAATTGATAAGATAGCAGTTAATGAAAAAATAAAGGTGGATGAAAAGGGAAAGAATGCCATAATGGAAGTTAGCGAGGGAGACTGCCGCAGACTGGAAAACGTAATGCAGAGCTGCGCTGCCGTAAGCGATTCAATAACAGAGGAAACTGTTTATTCCGTAGCCAGCGCTGCAAAACCAAAAGAAATAAAAGAGGTAATTGCCTTAGCACTAGGCAACCGGTTCACAGAAGCCAGAAACAAGCTTCTGGAAACCATGCTAAACCATGGTTTGGCAGGACTCGATATAATAAAGCACATACAAAATGAGGTGCTAAGCCTGGATATTGAAAGCAGGAAAAAGATGCGCCTTATTGAAAGCTGCGGTGAAATCGAGTTCAGGATGTCGGAAGGCGCTGACGAGTTCGTGCAGCTTGAGGCGCTGCTGAGCCGTTTTGCCATAGTTGGTGAAAAATCTTGACGCTACAAGAAATATCAGAGTTCTACAGCAGGCGGGTGCATTCCAAAGAGCAGGAAATAGAAAAATTAAGGCGCCACATATCGCAGCTTGAAAGTTCTGAAAGCAGGCTTAGCGGAGAGTTTGAAAGGCAGCTTAGGGAAAAGGACGGGCAGGTTAAAAAGCTTTTACGCATGCTAAAGCCAGGCGATGGCAAAGGCGACCATGACGAGATTGCAGAAGCCTACAAAATTCAGCTGTTTTCCAGTAAAAAGGAGGTAGAAAGGCTGAGAAGGTGTATTTCAGAAATAAAGGCATCTGAAAAAAACCTGATTCACTCGGAAGAGCTTGCTGGCAGGGAAGTGAAGATAAAAAAGCTCTTAAGCCTGCTAAAGTCACGGGAAGAGGAAAACCGGAAGCTGTCAGAACAGCTTGATGACAGGATAATAACAGAAAGGGACTACGCCGGAAAAATAAAAGATGCGCTGGAAAAGAAGGAAAGGTCTGACAGGAACCTGTTTGAAAGCTTAAAAGAGGACCTTGACAGGAAGAATGAAGAGGCAGAAAGGCTTAGGGCTCTTGCATTTTCCCAGGAAAGGGTGGTGAAACAGCTTAACAACCAGGTTATTGAATATAAAAAGCGCATAAGCCGCTTCGAAACGTTTCTTGAGGAAAAAGAGCTCATGATGGACAAGCTTGAGAGGAACTTCTCCCAGCAGTTGAAAAACAAGGATTATGAAATAGGGAAGCTTAGCGGGGAAACAAGCAAGCAGGTTGGCAGAAAGGACTTAAGATTGCAGGAAGAGATTGTAAAGCTGAAAACAAAACTGGAAGCGAAGGAAGAAGGGCTCAGTGAGCTTGCTGAAAGCTTTGCAAACCTGAAAGAGAAGAACAGGATTCTTGGAAGAAGGCTTGAAGAGAGGCAAAAGCTGTTTGTGGAAAGCGAAAACACCTACAACAGGCTTGTGCATTCCCTGAGGGAGCAGCATGAACGCAGAATAAAAGAGATTATTCACAGGAGCACTCACCAGGAAATAATATTGAGAACAGAGCTGGACAAACTAAAAGCAGAGCAAAATGGAAAAGAGGCCGAAGTTGCTGAAAAGCAGAAGGAGATAGACGATACGTTGCTGCAGTTTGCTGAAACGTCAAAGAAGCTCCTTGCAATAAAAGGGCTGGAGGGCTTTTCGGATTTAGACATCAGCGCTGCCCAATTAAAGGAAAAGGAAGATTATCTGAAGAAGAAGGGGGCAGAGCTTGCCTCGCTTCTGGAAGAAGCGGCTGAAAAGGTAAGCGAGGCTAACAGGAAGGAGGCTGAAATCGCGAAGCGCGAGGAAATGCTTCTGAAAGAGCAGGAAGCTGTTAATAACGAGCTTGCCATACTAAAGAGCGCAGGAATATCCATAGGAATGGACAGGAGATACTTAAAGGAAAAGATAGAAGAGTATGCTGCTCCGAGGGCTGTTGAGCAGCCGCGGGCTTTCAGGGAAGAGTCTCTTCCTGAAATGCCTGAGATTGTTGAAGAAAAACCTGCTGATGAGCTAGAAGCGGTAGAAGCTCCTGCACTAACCGCTGTGTCAGAAAAGGAGGAAAAGGCTGATGTTCTTGGAATCCTCAGAAAACAGCCTTCTGGAATTGCCAAGGCTGAAAAGCCTTTGCCAAAGAAAAATGGCATGGTGTTCAGGCAGGCTGAAACAAAGGCAAGGCTTCTGCCAAAGCCGCCTTCCCGCATAATGAAGGCAAGGATTGAGCGCCCGAAGCTTAAGGAGGCTTTGATAAAGCAGGCTGAAAGGCAGGACGCTTTCCCTGAAGAAAGCGGCTACGGCGAAGTTGAGGAGATAAAGTCAATAATAGGCATCGGACTCCAGCACGGCGATTCCCTGGAAAGAATAGAGGAATCGCTGATATCTTCAGGATACTCAAAGAAGAACATAGAAAAGGCGGTTCAGGAAGCTAAGGGGTAAAACTGATTCTTTAATAGGCTAAAGTTTAGATGGCATTGTTGAAAGTCTTGCCTGTTTGCTTCTTTGGCTTGCCCTGTTTTATCTCTCCCCTTAACATTTTAGAGGGGGGAGATAAAATTAAAGGCGGCAGGAACAGAATCAAAACAGGCAAAAAAGTTTAGCGACACTGAGCTTATTTTCTCTCCTCCTTGCATAGTTATGGAGGAGAGAAAATAAGCGGCTGACAGGCAAAACACGCGATAGTTTACTTTGCCAGTTTAGATTAAGTGCTTTACAAGAACATTTGTAGTAACCGAATCCCGCGCATAATAAGCAAGTGTCACATCAAAGGTCTTAATGCTGTCCCTATCAATATTTGACAATGTCTGAATGCATGTGAATGAGCCGCTGCCTCCTGAGAGCAGAAGCTCTCCAGTGAAACCCTTAGCCGTGGTAGAATCTTCTGTCTCATAATCAAGTGCCTCCCCACCGACCAAACCAACGCAATTCAGGCCCGGAATGCCTGTGTTAACCTCTACTTCTATCCTGTTTTTATTCTTGAAGTCATCATTGCAGGTTTCAGTTGGTTCGTTTTTGAAAATGTCGCTGGAGCCAACCTTTTGGACGTCAAAATTGAGCAAAAGCTTGTTTCTGCCGCCAACACTCTGGGTAATAGAAGTCACTTGCACCGGAGCGCCTGAGTTGCTTACAGTCCTTGAGCCTGTAGGGTTGCAGACAGGTCGCTCTTTCTTTGTAAGGTCTTCCATCAGGCAAACTTGCGAAAGGACTTTGGTATTGTAAGGGTAGCACGCCTCTGCCCTGAAAGGGAACGCCTGACTGCCTGTCAATTCTTTTTGGTATGCAAATTTTTCAATAACAGATTTTGGAAAAGTGAACTGGTCTACGGCTCCCTGAATTCTGTTTCCGTCAGGGTCTTTGCTCACACCATTGACTGTGCCGGCATTCGCAGCCTTTAGTTCTTGAGTGTCAGTTATGCCAAAGTCTCCGGGGAAAAACCCGGACATAGTAACAACCAAAGCTTCTTGAGGAATGTCGTGTTCACCGACGTTTTCTATGGTCACAGTAGCATCAAATTCAAAAGCTTCATTAGCTTCTGTTTTGTCAGTGACTTCTGAAGGGGGGGAGTTCTCAACAAAAGACATTTTAATTGCAGATGTGCCGCCGACAAAAGCGTCGCCCGGCGAAACACCAGCTCCCTTGTCAGCCTGGCATCCGGCAGCGATTAAAAGAATCCCCAGAAAAGATAACAATATAGTTATGTTTCTCATACCGCTGCTTTTTGTAAAATCTTTATATAAATCTTTCTATTTGTCAGAAATCCTGGAGATTTCTGAGCATGCTCAGAACGCTTTGCGTTCTGACATTTCATATATGAAACTTTAGGCAAAGTATTAAATATGGAAAGGACAGGAATAGCGTAGTAAATGAAAGAGTATGCTGCTTTGATAGTGTTGGTTCTTGTGATGCTTGGAGGCATTTACAGCCTTGACCATGCTTACAGTTACAGCGAGGATGCTGTTTTTGGAAAGCAAATAACAGGAGCGATAACTGCAACAACAGAACAATGCGCAATAGAAGGGGGAAAGGCAATCTGCATAGAAGACGGCCGGAGAACAGAATACAGCAGCAGGATAACATGCAGAGAAAAATGCGGAAAACAAATAGGAGCCAGGGAAGGGGCAGGGCAGACAGGCACTGCAGTCACCACGTGCACAGATAATGATGGCGATGGTTTTGGGGAAGGCTGCGAGCAAGGTCCGGATTGCAATGATGCAAAGGAAGAATTGACAAATAACTGCAATGTTTGCGGGAATGCGGTTGTGGAAAAATCCAGTAAGGAAGAGTGTGATATGGGAGAGGAAAACAATTTGTGGAGGAGCGATGTTTCCAAAATTTGCAGTAGTGGAACTGTGGTGCATGGGCAGTCCCGTTGCACAACCGAATGCAAGCTCGAGCGCAAATTCCCTGACTGCCCTGAAGGGGAAGGGGGCATGATTGAAGAAGTGGAAGTCGTAGAAGTAAAAGAAGAGTTATGCAGGCTGGACAGAAGCAGGGGTAAAGTTGTCTGCACGTTAGACGAAAAAGAATTTAGCAGTAGGATAAGGTGTAAAGAAAAATGCGTCCCGGAACTAATAGAAGTAATAGAGGTAGGTGAAGGGGTTGATGTGGGTAAAGAAGCTCAGGAAAAGGCTGACTTGATTGTCAGGATAACTGAAGCGCCTGATGAAATGATTAGGGGAAATTTCTACAGGGTGAAAGTGCGGGTGACAAACAGGGGTGGTGCTAGCACACTGGCAAGCAGGTTTGACAAAACTGAGACGCCAGCGTTTTCAACAGGTCTTCAACTGGTAAATGAAGGAAGGAACTTCCGGATAATGTTGGGAGGAAAACGCGAGATTACAAACCTTAATCATGGCGAGAGTAAGACCAGAACCTTTGGCTTCAGAGTGCCTGAAACAGTGAGTTTAAGAGATTACAAGTTTGAGGTGTTTACGGATTCAGAGGGGGGTAAGCCAGGCGAAATACAGGAGTCGGATGAGGACAACAACGCCGATTCCAAGGATGTAAGGGTGAGGGTAAGAAGGGCTGCTGAGCCTGTTATTGAGCCTGAAATGTGCATTGAGGAAGAAATTGGGAAAGTAGTATGCCTTTCAGCGACTCCCCAGGAAAATTACGGGACAGACTTTGACCTTTGCGAGCGGGAATGCAGTGAAGAGGTAGGGGCAGAAGGGCCTGACTTGGAAGTGGAGATAGTTGACCCGCCGGGAGAGGTTGTCACAGGCCAGTTTCACGACGTAACAGTAAAGGTAACTAACGTAGGAAGGGAAAGAGTTACGACAAGCTTTTCAACAGCGCTTGACTTTGTTAATGCGGAAGACTCAAGCCAGCGCAGCAGGGTAGGCGATTTTGGTGTTAGCCTGTTAAGCCCTGGCAGGTCTATTGAGCATACGTTTGAAAGGTGGGGCGTACCGGCAACAGCCAGTGAACAATACAAGTTTGAGGCAAGGGCAGACACAGAAAACAGGGTTAGCGGTGATGTGAACAGGGAGAACAACCATGACGAAAATTCTGTTACGGTTAGGGAAGGCATTGGACAGCCACAAAGTTGTTTTGGTGAGGGCAGAGAGGTTCATCAGATTGGAACAAGGACAGACAACAGGTATTGCGGTTCAGACGGAAATTTTAAGGTTCAAAAGGCCAGTAAAATAGCTTGCCAGAATTCTTTTGAATGCCGCACTAACATATGCGCGGCAGGCGTGTGCATTGACAGCACAACGCTGAATAATGCGCTTGCTAGAATTCAACAATAAGGCGTTTTGGATTATACGCAAAGTTTTAAATAGAAAAAGCGAGAATAGCAAGAGAGATGAGAACGGATTTCCAGACAGTGGTATTGGTTCTTGTAATGCTGGGGGGCATTTACAGCCTTGACTATGCTTACAGTTACAGCGAGGATGCTGTTTTTGGAAAGCACATTACAGGAGCGCAGATAGCAACAATAGAGCAGTGCAGGATAGAAGGGGGAAAGGCAATCTGCATAGAAGACGGCCGGAGAACAGAATACAGCAGCAGGATAACATGCAGAGAAAAATGCGGAAAAGAAGTTGGAAAGGGGATTATAATTGAAGAGTCTGCTGAGCTGCCAGCTGAACAGCCTGGAGAGGCTGCGGGGCGTGCTGATTTGGTGGCTATGGTGGATGTTGAAAGCCCGTTGGCAGTTAATGAGACGTATGTGGTGAACGTGTTTGTAAAAAACATCGGGAAAGCAAACACAAAAGACAGCGCGGTTGAAGGCAACGCTTACGGCGATTTTACTGCAAAGCTGGACATATTCAAAAAGGAAGGGGAGGAGCTGGATAGTGTTATAGACACCATGCTTTTCTCCTGGGAAAACGTCAATGACAGGGCAATGGGCATTGCTGCAAATACTGAAAGAACACGCCCAATCATAATACAAAGCTGGAAGCCAGAGGAAACTGGAGTATATTTAATAAAAGTTGAGCTTGATGTTTACGGGCAGATTATTGAAGGGGATGAGGGCAACGTTTTTGGAGAGGAACGGAGTGTATTGCAGAAGCCTGTGCCCTGCAGCCCGGTTGGATTCCGCAACAGCGGCTTTTACTGTAATGGGAAGCGAAGAAGCGTCAGGCAAAAAGAAGTTGGAAGCTGTAGGAATGGTTACGAGTGCCTGAGCAATGTCTGCAGCTCTGGGAAGTGCGTGAGCGAGCCTGCGTTTAGAAGCGCGCTTTGCGATTTGGGAGCCATTACGAATTGTTAGTTAGTTTTACCTGTTCTCAACCTTAGCCCAGCCTAGTCCCTTTAAAGTTTCAGCAAGGTTTTTCCTTGCCTTGCATGTTTCCACAAATATTCTTTTATGTGGCTTCGTCTTCCCTTTCTATGACTGCCACCTCAACCTCTTTTGAGGCAGCTGACTGGTAGCCGTATGAAAGGACTATGTTAAAAGTGGAAATAAAGTTGTTTTCATAGTCTTTGCGCGCAAAGCCCTGCCCTTCCCTGACTATGCATTCGATAAAGTCCTTTTTTGAATCTCCTGATAGTGTAAAAAAAGGCCTTCCGTCATTGCACTTCATTTCTTTGCCGGAAACGTCTGCGCTTTCCACGCTGATTTTTCCGATTATCAGCTTGTCAATGCCTTGTGTTAATGATTCGCTTGTGCACGCCTTATTAAAAGACTCCGGGGAGCGCTCAAGCACTATTCCTTTCCCGGCGTTTTCCACGAATATTCTTAAGTGAGGCCTGACAACTTCAACATCCCTGCCGTCAGGGCCTTTTTCAACCGTGATAAAGTTGCTCTGGACGATTTTCCTTATTGCCACTGGAGCCCCCTGGCTTGTGAGCCTTAAGTCGTCAAGGTTGCATACGCGCTGTTCTTTTGGGAGGATGAACGGTGCGGTGTCAACGCATACAGGAGTGGAGAGTTTTGTCTTGTAAGGGTAGCATGCTGCTGCGAATATGAGCGAGCTTGTGCTCTTTGAAGGCGTTTCAACGAGTACGTTGCTGATGGAATGCGCTGCCATTCCTCCTGAAACGTAGGATTCCTTGCCGCTCAACCGCTTATCTAGCTCTTGGACTGCTGTGTCTTGGACTGCTGTGAACAGGCTGTCCTGCTCTGATATTACAATGGGTGATTTTGAGAACACAAGGAACTCCCCGCATTCTTCCCTGGTGTTGCATGGTATGGCAACCGCTCCCCTGTTCTCCAGCAGCAGGGCAACCTGGATTCGCGAGCCTGGAAAGACCCTGTCAGGCGGGGCTCCGTCAAAAAAGCTGATGACCAGCCCTTCGGTTCCCTTAAAAACGTATGATGTGTCGGGGATGCCGTCTTCTTTCGCACCGGAAAATGCCTGGCATCCGGATGTAAATACGGCCAGCAGAAGCAACAAAATGAAAATGTTTGTTTTTTTTGGCATTCGAATCAGCTTGATTTTAACCTTACTGTTTTTGTTGTTTCATAAGTGAAAGCCACGGCAACATCAAATTCAACCTCGGCAAAGGATGCGTCTCCCAAGGCGTTGTCATTTATTTTCATGTCGCAATTGAAATACCTGCTGCTTTTTATGTTTTCAAACTGGAGTTTGTTTTCTTCCTGCACATCCTCTTTTAAGGAATACGGGTTATTTCCGGCAAATGCGCACTTAGGGCCTTCCAAAGCAAAACCTTCTGGAAGCGTGATGTCAATTGAGCTGATGCTGTTTATTGCCCCGTTAAAATCAGGTTTGTTTCCTATGACAAGCTCGAAATCAGGATAAGTCAGACCTGGTCCTATGCCAAAAGGAGGGGTTGTAAGGTCTACCGGGCCTATCCCAATCCTTGCGGGACCGTTGTCATAAACAGTGGTCGGGTTTCTTTTGCTTCGGGGCACGGCCATGAAGTCAAGGGGCTCTTCTCCCCTTGATTTGAGTTCTTCGCGAAGGTCTTCACGCATTAAATACGTGATTAGCTTTGCATTTTCCTCAAAGTCGTATTTTACAGATAATTCAACGCTAGAAATTGCTTCAAAATCATCCGTGTTTTCTTCTGTGAAAGTGCATGTTACTGTCATGGGGCTGTTGTAAAATATCCTGATTTTTTCCCCACCGTCAAGCCTTTCTTTCAGTTCATCAGCCCTTACGGGCTTTGCACCCTTGCCGGCTAAGCACGTAACATCGCTTATTTCAAGAAAGTTCTCGTCAGGAAGGTTTGGCACGAAAAGGACTGCCTTTGCAATCTTTTCGTCTCCAAGTTTCCTGAGCCCGTAGGGGTGGTCCTGGATGACAATCCCCAGCTTTGGCCGCTCTTTCGGCTCGCCGTAAAGCTCTTCGCCCCCAGCCTCTGCTATTTGGGCGCTTAAAACCGTGCCAACTGCGTCAGGGATTGAAGTGACTGTTTTTACAGCCCCTTTCCCGACATTTATCACCCCTCCCGCAAGGTTCGCAAAGAAATCCTCCACAGCCTTGATTTGTTCAGGGCTGGCCTGCTGAACTGCCTCATAGCTGCCAGCGACAATTCCTGTTTGGATGCCCCATCCAAGGAATCCTAAAAGGAAAAACCAAAACACTATTTTTTGAATCAGGGATTTCTGGGGGTTTCTTAAAAACCCTATGTATATAGTCCAGACTGGAAATATCCCGTTGCCAATAGTCAGAAGCAGGGGCTTGTATTGCAGCCAGTCAAAATGCGCGTTTACAACGCTTGGAATCATTACAAGAGGGAACAGGTTAAGGACAAACGCCAGGTTTAGGAGAGTGTCTGAGCCTTTACTGCGCAAATACCAGAAGAAAATTACATGCGCTATCAGAGGCGCCATTGGATTGCCGCCTCTTGAAAAGGCAACGGCACCTATTATGTCAACTGCAATTGCAAGGAAAATGGTGCTTGAAACCAGTTCCTGTGCAACCTGTCCTGGCTTGTTTCTTCCGAGAATAAATCCCAACCCAGCCCCCCCTATAGCTCCTGCTGCCATTGCACTTTGGGAGAAACCGGCAGATGCAAGAGGCTTAATTTTGCTTGCTGCTATTTTTGCGCCCCTGCCTGTTTTGAGAAGCCCGCCAAGAATTTTTGAGCCTCTGCTGGCAGCACCGGCTGCTGCGCCCTGAGCCTTCTTTCCTTTGAAAAACATCATAAGCCTCTTTTAGCTGGTTGAGTTTATTTTTCCGTTTATTGATACTTAAATGTTTCTAATTGTAACGTTTTCAGGTTAAGTAGCGAAATGGACGTAGCAGCGGCTACTACTGCTACTGATTAGCAACCTAAACCCGATATTTTAACTATCCAAGCAATTCAGAAACAGCCTCAACAGATGCCTTGGCATTTGCAGTGTACATTCCAAGCGACAAAAAAAAGGCTTTCAGGTCGTGAGGCGAGCGCATCCCGTAAGGCTCTGAAGCGAATGATGCTATTGCTGTCTTCACCCTGTATTTTTTGCACAGCATTATGTTCTGCTTTATCCTTCCCAAAAGCTGCAGCAGATTTTTAGAATTTATTATGCTGGAAAATGAAAATGCAACTATAACATTGTTCTTATTGGCAAACTGGCACGTCGCCTTGTCCAGGCCGGAGTTTCGAGTTTTGGCAAAGTCTTTCCTTTTGGACAATTCGAGGCTGTAAACTATGTCCGGCTTGTATTTTGCTATTACATCCCGGCTGCTTTCAGGGGCTTCTGAAATCGCAATTTCCTTCAGGTCGTGTATTTTATAGATTTTGTTTCCGGCAGCTTGAAATACCGCTTTTAATTTTATTTTAGTAGTCTGCTGCAGTTTATCTATAGCTTCTTTAATGTCAGTAACAGTTTTTTTATCGACAAACCGGTAAGCGAAGCACATGCCTTCTATAGAAAGCTTTTCAGCTATTGCGATGAAATTGCCCTCATTATTTTCAGGGAATACTATGTCGTAAAACATGGTTTTAGAAGTCGTAAGTGCTTATTTAAATGTTTGTCACAGCTGCGCTCTGTCCCGAATCCTGTTTCTTGCCTTTGTTACAGGTCAAGCCACGACTCTTAGGACAGATTCTCGCAGTTGCTGCTGCAGGTAAGCTAGCGGGCAGCAGGTTTAGCGGTTATCGAATCGACTATGGTGCAGGCTTTGCAAACATCTTTGCTGCACGGCTCTCCGCAGCTGCTGCAGTGGTTTAATTTTAGGTTTAGCTGCTTGCTTTTCAGTCGCGGAAGAAGCTTAAGAAAATTGTTTATTAAATTCAGCTTGGACCCCTTGTGCTTGGCTTCGTAGTCGTTAAGCGCGTCTCTTATGCAAGCCCTGAAAGAGCTGTGGGAATAGGGGCATTGCATGAATCGTATCCCAAAGTTTTTGATTACGGCATAGGTTGCCACTTCTTTCTCGCTGCAGGAGTAAAGCGGCTTAATCCTTGGAATAAAACCGGTATCAGTGACGTTGCCTGTTACCGGTCCTAGGCGCGATAAAAGCGGCAGTTGCGCTTTCGAGAGGTTCATCATTATTGACTGCGCCTCGTCATCCATGTTGTGTCCTGTTGCTATCCTTGTGAAGCCCTTGGCCTTAGTGTTAAGAAGGTAGCGCCTTAGAATGCCGCATATGTGGCAGGGCGACAGGTCTTTTCTCACCTTAAGGACTTCGCTCAGGGAGAATCCGAATTCGTTTTTGTATGAGTAAATGCGCAGAGGTATGCTGTTGTTGCTGCAAAACCTTTCCAAGTCTTCTAAAGTAATTGGCCTGTAGCCAGGAATTCCTTCATCAATGGCCAACGCTTCTACATTTTTGTAGTATTTGCTGAGGATGTAAAGCAAAGCTGTGGAGTCTTTCCCGCCGCTGCTGCCGACTATTATTTTATCGCTGCTTCCAATTAGGCTAAATTTCTTAATGGTTGCCAGCACCTTATTTTCAAAATACGCTGTAAAGTGGTTTTTGCAGTAAGCCTTTTCTGCCACTATTGCTGCTTTGCTGCTGCAGTTGCTGCAAGGCATCATATTTAACAGGGGAAGTGGTTGTTTTATAATGGTTTTTGAAAAGTTTAAATATAACTGTTAACTTATGTTGGCAGATGGCAAGGAAAAAACAAGAAAAACCTTTATTCGGAAAATCCAAAAGGTTAGGCAAATTTAAAAGGGAAGAAATTGACAGACTTTAAGGGAGGATGATATGGCATCCATAAAGGTAGGGCTGGAAATACACGGGTATTTGCATATGGACAGCAAGGCAAAGCTGTTCTGCGACTGCAAAACTGGAGATGCCCCTCCGAACAGCAGCATCTGCCCCATATGCACCGGAATGCCTGGGAGCAAGCCGATGGCTCCCAACAGGGAAGCTGTTGACAAGATTATCTCCATAGCAGGAATGCTTGACTGCAAGATAAACAAGCGCCTGTTATTTCAGAGAAAGCACTACTCATGGCCTGACATGCCAACTGGCTACCAGCGCACGATGTCAGGAAGCTATTCTGTTCCTGTAGGAGAAAACGGGAGTTTCCTGAATATCAGGATAGCTGATGTTCACCTTGAGGAGGACCCGGCAAGGTGGCAGCCGGAGACAGGCTATGTGGATTATAACAGGAGCGGTTTTCCATTGGTTGAGATAGTCACAGAGCCGGACTTCACTTCGGCAGTTGATGTTAGGGAATGGCTTAAGAAGCTTGTGACAATGCTTTCCTACATAAAGGCCATTGACCCTGATGCCGGCATTAAATCAGACGTAAATGTGTCAATAGGCCCGGATTTTAACAGGGTTGAGATAAAGAACGTTAACTCCTTCAAGAGCATAATACAGGCTATCGAGTATGAAGTGAGAAGGCAACAGGGCGAAATCAGGGAAGGTAAAAAGATAGGCATGCAGACCAGAGCCTGGAGCGATAATGCCCGCGTAACAGTTTTTATGAGGAAAAAGGAGCAGGCTATGGACTACATGTTCATACCCGAGCCCGACCTGCCTGTTGTAGGATTAACTGATGCCTGGATTAAGGGGATTGTTTCAAGGCTTCCTGAAAAGCCTGCGCAGAAAGTTGAGCGCTATGTCAAGAAGTTAAAGATAAACAAGGCAGATGCCGAGGTTTTGAGTTCTGAAATACTTCTGGCAGAGCTTTTTGAAAAGGTTGCTCGCGAAATAAGTCCGATAGTGGCTGCGCGGTGGCTGAGAAGGGAGCTGCTGCGTGTTTTGAACTACAACAAAAAGGGGCTGCACGAACTGGAGGCGGACGAGAGGCATATAATACAGTTGCTGAAGCTTGTTGAAGGCAGAAAGATTACTGATGAGACTGCCAAGAAGATGCTTGAAAAGCTTGTTGAGAAGCCTTTTGATGTTGACAAATACGTGAAAAAGGAGAAATTAGCTGCTGTATCCGACACAGCTACTCTGGAAAAATACTGCATGCAAGCAATTTCGGAGAACCGGCAGGCAGTGGCTGATTATAAAGCCGGCAATGAAAAGGCGCTTAACTTCATCGTGGGCAATGTAATGCGCAAGTCAAAAGGCAAGGCAACTCCGCAGCAGGTTAACTATATTCTGAAGAAGCTGATAGGATAATTTCCGGTGTTTCTGAAAAATTTTTAATGCCTTTATAAGCGCTGCTCTTATTTTTTCAGCCGTGTTGTTGTTATTTTCGGTTTTCCCGGAATATTTACGGTTTTTTCCTGCCAAAACGTATTAATTCAGTGGGAACTTAAGTTTGCATGAAGCGTAACAACAGGCTCGAGTTTCTGAGAAAAAGGGTTTTGAATAAGGAAATAGGCAGCAGAAAAAAGCATAGCAAACCAATAGAGCTCATAGTAAAAACAGAATTCAAAAAGCGTGACTGGCTTGCAAAAGAGCTTGGCAGGGTTGGAAAAGTAACCCGTGTTTTTAGCGCCATACCTTATCTCAGCTTTTTGTGCGACGCTGCAGACGCTTATGACCTGAATCAGGTGTTTCGAAGATTGGCTGACGACAGGGCTTACAAGTCTATTGCAGCCGCTATTTCGGTAATTGATGTTTCTAACACGTTTAGCATCCCAAGCATCACTAAGAATGCTAACAGAGGTAAAAGCAGTGAATTGTGGAATCTTGGTGATATTGGCGCTTATGAGGCGCAGAGGATTGCTCTGGGAGAAGGGGTAAAAGTAGCAATAATAGACACTGGCGTTGATTATAACCATCCTGAAGTCAGCGGCAGCTTTGGAAGCGTCAGGGGCTATGATTTTGTCCGCAATGTTTCCGACCCTATGGATTTTAACGGGCACGGAACCCATGTTGCTGGAATAGCCCTTGGAAGGAATTACGGTATAGCCCGGGCTTCAGTAGTTTACGCTGTGAGGGTTCTTGATGAGGCTGGCATGGGAAGCGAGGCGGACACCATTGCCGGAATGGACTGGGCAGATAAACAAGATGCAGACGTGGTTAACCTAAGCTTGGGAAGCCCTTATGCCTCGGCAGCCCTGGAGGACATGTGCTATTACCTTGCAAACAAAGGCACTCTGATAGTCGCAGCTGCCGGCAATTCTGGTTTTGGGCCAAACTATCCTGCTGCTTTTGGGGAGCCGGTGATAGCGGTAGCGGCCGTGGATGAGCAAAACAGGCATGCTGGCTTCAGCAACGTTTACGAGACAAATGACATTTCAGCCCCGGGGGTTGATATAGTATCCTCCTACAACGGGGGGTATGCCAGTCTGTCAGGCACTTCCATGGCAGCACCGCATGTTACCGGAAGCCTTGCCCTGGTTCTTTCTGCGCTTAAAAGCAACCGTGACTTAGGGGCTCTCATGGAGGATACAGCGCAAAATCTGGAAGAGGGGAGCTTTCCTGAGAGGGATGTTTATGGTGCGGGACTGTTAAGGGTTGACTTGATGGCAAAAGCGGTTGTTGAAAACCGGATGAAAAGCCCGTTTCATAGCTATGGAAGGAAAGTGGTGAACGTCTTGAAAGGGGAAGTGGTGAACGTCTTGAAAGGGGAAGTGGTGAACGTCTTGAAAGAGGTGCTTTGGGGTGAATGACTACGAAATAGGGAACCTCTACATCATAAGGGTTATGGAAGATGACGTGTTGCTCAGGGCAGATAAGTTAGTAGAGCTTGAAGAGACGTTAAATAAGGATGCAAGGGCAAGGCTTGAGCACATAATAGGGCCTATATCCGCAGCTATAGCTTTTTTGTACGACCAGCAGCTGGTGAATGAGCTGGAAAAGAGGGGCTATGAGCTGATACCCCAGCAAAGGACGAAGATGATTGAATGGGAAAGGGACAAAAAAGCGGGGTGAACTTTTGATTTATACTATAGCTTAACATTCAGTATCTTTTCAACATCATCTTTCAGTCTTTTTTCAAAGGTTGCTGTTGTTTCCCCCTCGCCTTTCTCATTGTTTAAAGCAGCCATGAGCTTTTTTGTGAGTTCAAATTCCGATTCAGGGCTTAAGTTGTCAACTTTTATTTTTGAAAGGTGCTCCCTTATTATGGCGTCCTCAGTGTCTTCAACAGATTCTGTGCTGATTTTAACTTCCTCAAACTCGGAGCTTGTTAGTGCAGAGGTATTTTTCATGACAAAATGGGCGCTTTTGTCGTATATTGCGTCAAAAATAGGCTTAAAGCCGATTTCAGAAGGCTTGCCGATTCTTAACTTTCCGGAAAGGCGTATGGTAACAATTGTGTTGTTGAACTCCTTGTTGGCTATTTGCTCTTTTATTGCTGATTCAACTTCTGCTACGGATTTGCGGTTGCAGTCTGCAGAAATGCTGAAAACATTATGAATCATAACCCTCTCAAACAAAACTTCTAAATCAGCAGCTTTTTTTTCAACAATGTAAAAACCGCCGCAGCCTAGCTTTTCAATCTCACGGAAGTTGTTGGGAAACAAAGGGCCTGTATTGGCTATGGTTCCGTAACCAGGTTGCTGCTTGACATAAGGCTCATGGACATGCCCGCCTGCATAATAGCTGAAATTTTTCGGGAAAGCTGACAGGGGGGTTGAATCCATTTTTTCCAAACCTTGTGGTTTGAACTCTGAAACAGCTGTATGGAACATGAAAATCTTGAAGCCTTCCTCTGCTTCCAGGTTTTCCTTAATCAGGCTGTCAAAATATTTTCTCTCAAGCATTCCTTTCCTTCCTATAATGCCTGTAATTTTTGCCCCTGTTTTTTCATCGGCAGTGAAGCGCAATTGAAGTTTGTTGTCAACAACGCTCCCTTTCATCACGTTGGTCAGAAGCCCTGCATTTTCAAGGACGTCCAGAATTGTCTTTCCTGTGGGGGAAAAGTCATGGCTTCCGGCAATCGCGTAAACAGGGATTCCCCTGTCATTTGTTTCCTTGAGCTTCTTGACAACGTCCTTCAGGTTGTCTATGGAAGGGAGTGATGTGTTAAAGAAATCGCCGCTTATAAGGATGAAATCCGCATTTTTTTCAAAGCACATATCAGCCGATTTCAGGAAGGCTTCAGTGCTTGCATTAGCCAGCCTCGGGTCTCTCCAAGAGCCTATGTGCACATCAGCAAAATGGGCGAACTTCATGCTGGAAAGGGGATTCCGGGCAGTATAAAATTGTTTTCAAGGCAATGCCATAATCAGGCCAAGGTAGCTTTAGAATGTATCCCCCAAATGGTTGGATCATAAGATGCAGAATCCAACGCATAAACAACATTAGCCGGGTCCTGAAAGGCTGCTTTAAACTTGTCCGGCATACCAGAGAAATCAAGTGTAATTTGAGCGCCTTCAATTCCTCTAAACTTGCCTGTAGCCCTTAAATAAGGATGATATACGCCTGTAACACCGCCTTCCTCAAGCTGCCTGATAAAATCGGGATTTGAAAGGTGATAAATAATAACACTGCCTTTATCAAAGGGCGGCATCCCCAGATTCTTTCTTCTGACAGCTCTTTCATATACTGATGATGCAAGATATTCGTCTATTATAAGTCTCCAGTCGGAATCCCTTTGTTGGCTTGGCTGCAGTAATTCTGCCATAAGTTCGCTGTCAATAATCTTCCAAGCATACAATCGCCCTAATTCAGTCGCTTTCGACCTTTGCAAAAGGCCTTTTTCTTCCAAATATTCAACAATGGGCTCCAGTTCTGAAGAAACACAGCCTATTGAAAATTGTTTTCCTCTCACACCTTTAGCGAAGTCCATAAGTGAATTTGCAACTATTCTGTGGTCTGCCCCGGCAAGGATTGCCAGACTAAGCAAATGTTTAACAACGTCTTCAGAAACGCCAAGTTCTCTTGCTGCGCTACCATAGGAAACTGTTTCAATATAACTCTCTTCAGCAACTGCTGGCGTTTCACCAACTAAATCAGAAATTTCTTCACCACCCAAATCAACATCAGGAGGGAATTCCTCATCCGCTATAGAAGCAGAAAAATCGTCCGGGTATATTTTACCATCCGGCTCTACCGGAGCAGCATCATCCTCACGAAGAACATCTTCCACTGTAGGCAGTGTTTTATGTTTGGCGCCTGCAGGTCTGCTACTTGGTTTAGAAGCCTTTGGTAATTTTCTCTTACCTTGCAGCATAATTTCTAAAATGTCTTCTAAATGCTCAACAGAGTAAACAAAAAAGTTAGAGCCGGGAATCTTCTGAACATAACCCGAGCCAATAAGCTCTGGCAGCCGCCTAGAGAATCTCGCTTTATATCGTAGTATGGAGTTAAAAGCGGGATTACGCTCCGCAAGAGCCTCCTGAAACTCAGATGAAACTATAACTTTTCTGCCGTTCATCAAATCCTCAAAACCGGATGTAGTCTTAATAGCGCCATCGTTGACTATAATCAAACTAGACTTGACCAAAGAGGAATATGCACTAGGAGGCAAACCATACTCAGCCATAAAAGAGGCCTTAACAGCGCCTGCTCGGAGTCTTGGAGGTGCTGGCTTGATAGCTGATTTAATAGTTGCAGGAGAAGAGTGCTGTCCTCTTGAAAGAATCCTTAAAATATCTTCCAAGTGATTGGGAGAATACAGAAAATGAGATGTGTTTCCAATTCTCATGATATGACCTGAAGCTTCAAGAGCATGGCGTCTATTTGTAAATCTAGTTCTATATGCAGAACTATTTGGGTTTAAACTTGGTTCAATTCTATGAAGAAGTTCACGAAGCTCAGCATGATTCAAAAATCTCCTCCCTTCCATTAAGCTATCAAAAGCAGGCGTTGTTCTTATTCCGGCAGATGTAACTGCTATCAACTTCGTACAAAGGAAATGTTTATAGGCTCCGGAAGGCATTCCGTATTTCTTAGTAAATTCAGCTTTAAGCTCAGTAAAGGTAAAGGCATGGCCTCTACGAAGTTGCGGAAATGTTATAGTGTCTGCAGTTATAATATCTGCAATACTTTGAAATTTTAAAGGGTTGGAAAAATAAACATTCTGATTGCTTCCTGGAAACCCAAACTCATAAATCAGCCCTTTAGATGTCAGAATTGTCAGTCTTTTTCTCCAATGCTGATGAAAATTTACAGATGTAAGCTTTTTACCTTTCCCATTTAGAAATGTTCTTATAGCCAAGGGATGGAGAACCTCTTTATCCCTGATTCTATTCCAAAAATCTTGGGGTAACAGCAATTCACCGTCATCCCTTGTTCGAATTACTCCCAAATTTACCAGCGTTTCTAAGGCAGCACTACTGATTTTTTTCTCTTCTGCAAACTGCTCTCTCGGCAAAACTACCGGCTCTGCCCAGTCGAAAAGATATGCTGATAAAGTTGGAAGAGGCTGCTTCGTGGAAGGCTCTAATTTCATGATTTCCAAAAAACGGCTCCAGCTCGCATTATCAGTTCTATACAAAGAAAACCAATTTTTTGAATTTTTGCTGCCTATATGCATAAACAGTCCAGCTTCCTCAAGCAAACCTGTTTTTATGCTAAAGAAGGCATCAAAGGTGAGTCGGCCAGATTCATAACAAACTGCTGCAAATTCTGTTGGATGAAAAACAGCCCTGCCTTCAATTAACTTATCAAAAGCAGAAGAATCTGTAACTTTGCCATCTTCCCCTCTAACCAATTGATTTTCAAGAAGAATCCTATATTGACGGGTATTCAAATTGTGTTTAATAAGAAACTCCAATACAGAAAGGGGAGAGGTTCCAGCAGGAGCAGCAGCTTCTTGCAGACCGACAGGTTCCCCAACGAGAGAATCTATATTGTCAGCCGACATTATTAGCACGCTAATCAAGCCCAGTATAAAACTTTTATCTATATGTGGTCAACTTCCCAATAATCAAGTTGAGTTCAGCATCAACAACAGATGTAATCCCGAAAAGTTCCGCTATTTACCCAACTTGATATAACAACTTGGCTTTACACACTAATGCAGCCCTGCAAATTCTGTCTTGTATTCAGTCTTTGGCTGTTTCTCAAGCAAATCCTCATACAATGGAACTTTAACAGGAACAGCAAACTTAGAGAATGTGCTTGTTACTATTGCCTCGCCTATGTCCAGGGAGGCTATTGCGCGGTCGTCCTGACTTAAGTCCTGTGAAGCTGATTCTATGACTGCTTTTCTCTCAGGGGCCGTTTCAAGTCCTAAAATTATTTTTGTGCTGATGTTTGCAAGTACCTGCCTTGGCATTAGAGAGGGAAGCTGGGTTATCGCAGTTAAACCAAGCCTGAATTTGCGGCCTTCTCTTGCGATTCTGGAAAAAATGTTCGGGCCCTGCTCAAGCGCATCCTTCCCAAGAACGCTGGGCGCTTCCTCCAGAACAACAGAGAGAACAGGCTTGTCTTTGAGCTCGCCTGTCGTTTTGTAGTTCTGGTATCTGTTAAAAAGTTCGGAAGCGACTATGCTTCCCACCAGTATTTCAACCTGGCTGCTTAAGCTGGAAGTGTCTATTATGACTGCCTTTGATTTTTCCATGTCATCTGCAATGTCGGAAACAGTTGAAATCCCTGATTGGATGTCAAAAATGCCTTTTGAGTAAATCTCACTGCCAGATATTTCCAGATTAAGAAGCTGCAGCAGCCTTCTTTTGACGACAAGTATGGTTGCCTCATGGAAAAACCCTTCCAGAATTTCATCTTCTTCAAGAAGAATTGCCGTTATCCATTTAGAGCCGTATTTGCGGTAGTAGGCGTACAGCGCTTCCTTCTGCGGCTCAGACCAGAATACAACACCGTTGAAGTGGGCAGGTTGTATCTTGCTTATGTTGATTGCGAGGGTTCTTGCTCCGGTAGGGGGAGTGTTTGGGGTGTAGTAAACAACCTTGTCTGAGCAGTCTTTTAGCCCTGCCTTGTTTCTTCCATAGTATTCATCATGCGGGTCAAGAATAAGAAAACCTGCATATTCCCCTTGTAAAGCGCTGTGGATAATGCATGACATTAAATTGGATTTCCCTCTCCCTGTTTGCGCAGCTATAAGAACGTGGTGCGAGAACATATCCTCGCCGTTAAGATAGACTTCTGCATCAGCCGCCTTGCTTCCTGTGCGGAGGTTTCCGATAAACAGGGGGTTTTCAGGCTTTTCAAGAAAGTCATTGCAGGAAGCGTCTAGTTCTTCAACGCTTGAAAAGAAATCCGGCAGGGTTTTGCACACCCTTAAAGTGCCGTGTTTTAGCAGAAGCAATGGCTTCAGAAACGCCAGAGTGTAGTTGCGAAGTTCTGCGTCCATCAGTTCCAGGTCGTTATCGCTTTCAAGCTTCATTCCGGAAATCATCTCAAGGTTTTGCTGCGAGAGCTGGGAGCCGTAAACAAGGTCAAACACCTGAAGCAGAACCTTGCCCTGGCTGGTCTGGGCAGTCAGCAGCTGGCCTATTTCGAGTTTGGCATCGGATTTCTGCCTTACAACAATGCTGTCGAAAGATCCGGAAATGACCTGCCCTGTTGTCTTCGCCACATACAAATGGTTTTCCGGTTGGTATTTATTGTTTTTGCAACTGCTGGGCGTTGCCCCGAATCCTGTTCGTGTAGCTATTGCATGCCCTCAAACCTGTTCTCCAAAACTTCTATGACCACTCTATGGCTCACATACGGCAGAGCAGGAGGGAGGAAGTAAAGAGGAAGCGATAAACATTCGAGAAAGCTCTTTTAGGACAACGCCGAACTGCTGCTAAAATTTATAAACTCGCCGTAACAGCATGGCGAAGCGTGGTGGACATAGAGGCGATAGCCGACCAGGAAAGGACAAGCATAAGCTATGCT
>JAGVYT010000038.1 GCA_018303115.1 Candidatus Woesearchaeota archaeon
GGACATTGCCCAAATATTTGAAGCAGAATATCAAAGAGGGTCTGTTCTTGATGCAGGACATAGAGGAAGTTCTGTTGCTGGTTTGATGGCAAACCAGGGATGGGGACATGAGCAAATAGAGGCGTACAGAATTGCAGATGCAATGCTTGAATCAATTAAAACTTATGTAACAGGCAGGGCTCAGGCTCAGCCGGAAAGTGGCAGTGGCGATCCTACGGGCTCTGTATGAGGGACTATTTTCAAACCAAAATGCCCACTTACACGTTTTTAAGATAGTTAAACGATCGCGTCATGGCCGAACAGGATAAAAGGCTATAGCCAGCTTTTTTCTTCTTTCGTTCAGACTCATCATATGCTTTGCGCCAGGCTCATGGCCATAAAGGCGAGCGTCATCATTATCAGCGAGTGCTTTAGCCCGGATGTCATGTCGCCTTCTGCAAGCTTTCCAAGCACTATTCCTGCGAAAAAGCCCTGGATAAGGGCCAGAAGGAGGAAAATCCCTTTGAGGCTTACAACCCATAATGAAAAGGAGCTTATAAGACTGGCAGGGGAGGTGAAGTCAAGGGGGGCATCGAGGTTTAGCCCGCCTGAGGCCTGTCCTGCGATTCCAAGCGCGGTGGTCTGTTCTGCGCCAAAATTTGACATGTATGGTATGAGAAGGTTTTGAATCAAAACCATTATCCCGATAAAAACAAAGAAGATGACGTAACTCTGCATAATCTGGGCGTGTATGCCGGATTTTCTTTCTTCTTTTATTTTTTTGATTTCAATAAGCGAATCTGTTATGGCTATGAGAACATCCTCTATGTTGCCGCCAGCCTGCTCTGCCTGTATCATAGTTGCTATGGCCCTTCTTATTACAGTGTTTCCGGTTTCCATGCCAAAACTCAAAAATGCCTTGTGAAACGGTATTGCCCATTCAATCTGGTTGGAGAACTTTTTGACAAACGGAGTCAGCGAGCCGTAATCAGTGTCTGCCACATTAATTACGGCTTGGGATGCCGGCATGCCGGATTTTATAGCTCCTGTGAGGTTCCTTACAAAGTCAGGGAATCTTGTCTCAATCTCCTTCTGCCTCTTGTTTTCAGCGAATATGCCAAGCCAGAAAGGGAGCCAGGCTGTTGTAACAGCTACTGCTATGACAGGCACAAAGAATATTTTTCCAAAGAAAAAATAGAAGTCGATTAGCAGGATTAGTATGCCTAAACCTATTGCCACCTGGTTTTTTCTGCTAAACTTAAAGTTGACCATATATTGCCCCTTTCACTTTTATTTTTGGCTATTTAATAGTTTTCTTTGTGTAGGCGTTGTCCTAAAAGAGCTTTCTCGCATGTTTATCGCTTCCTCTAAAGAACCACCCGTCAGAGACAGGTTGGATTATGTGACTATTGTGATGGGTGGTTCTTAGTCATAAGAAGCGCTTTGCGCTGCTCTGCCGTATGTGTGTTGCTACGCTCACTTAGTCCCCTCCTAACTAGATAAGGAAGGGATTAAGTGAGCCATAGAGTGGTCATAGAAGTTTTGGAGAACAGGTTTGAGGGTATGCAGTAGCTACACGAACAGGATTTAGGACAACGCCCTTTGTGTAACAGGTATCTCCGAAAGCAGAAGTTGACTTTGACCCCTATCCATGACTTATCAGGGATGGGGAAAGGGTAAAATTGGAAACGGGCCAGGCAAACACAGGATTGGTGATAGTGTTCACACTTCCGGCTGTGTCATTTGCAGGAAGAGTATAAAGCCTACGTTCAGGAGGGGTATTACGACATAGGCTCCAAGCGCCATTACAACACCCACCCCAAGGCCTCCAAGGGTTCCTCCGAGGAGGTTTACCATGGCCATTGCAGCTATGAAGAACAATGGGGCTGCTATAAGAACTCCGGTGTAGATGTCGGAATAGGTACTTATTGTTTCGTTGTAGCGCTGCCTTTCAAGCTTGTAAGTCAACGCAGCCTCGTCAGCCTGTTGCCTGAGGTAAGAAACCAAATCGCCGCCGGTTTCTATGCTGCTAATCATGCCTTCAAGGAACTTTTTAAAAACAATGCTGGGCGTGGTTGCTGCAACAGCCCTTATTGCCGTCAGCAGGTCGTAGCCAAATATGTTTGTGAAGTCGACTATTTTCTTGATTTCAACGCCCACTTCCTCGTATTCTCTTGAAGAGGATATGAGCTCGAACATCCTGGCAGGCGACACCCCTGAAGTTGATACCGCAGACATGTGGTTTATCGCAAAGGGCAGGTTTGTGGTAGTCTTGCGCCTTCTATCGCGTATCTTCATGAAGGGATATGCGTAAAATATTGTGGCGCATATGGCTCCTGCTATAACGCTGAAAATAAGGCTTCTGAGGAATATCTGGTAAATCTGGTGGTTTAACAGGAAGAAGAGAATCATAAGGAAGAAAAATGTTGTGAAAGTCAGCACTATTGTAACCAGAATCATGATGTTTACGTAAGTGTTTGAAAGGACCTGGACGTTAGCTGCCCTGAGGGCATTGTAAAGGTATCCGAAAAACTGCGGGAAGTTATTTACAAAGAACAGGGATAGTTTTCTTACAGTAACGTTGGCTATGAGCCCTAGCGAACTCCCCTGATAGACCTCCTTTCTCTCAACTTCAAGGATTCTCTTAATTCTTTTTGCTTCCTGCGCCAGAAGCGTTGAATCAAATCCTGTAAGGCGTTCTTCATGGTAAAGTTTTTTCCTCATCTCCCTGAGTTTTCTCACATGAACTGGGATGATTGTGGTCTCTCCAATAACAGGCTCCTGCCTTTTCTGGAACCTTCCGGTCAACTCTGAGAGAAATCGTTTAAGCGAGAACCAGCCAAAGGCGACACCGGCTTCCTCGGCAGCAAGCCTTTCGTTTTCAGCGGGTTTTTTGGCAAGTCTGCGCTCCATGGAGATGATATCCTCTATAAAGATTCTCTTTTTCTCAAGCGAAAACACGCCTTTAAGCCGGGAAAAGATGCCTAAACCAGGCTGGGGTTTTTTCTTAATTTCTTTCTTTGGCCCTTCTTTCAAGGTTTTAGTCGCATCAGAGAAGGAAATAAGGCTCTTTTTTTCCGAGGGCTTCTCAGGTTTTCCGCTTTTTTCTTCTTTAGCAGCCTTTATTTTGGCAGTGAAGTGCAGCTGCTTCAGAAAAGCTGCACCTAAATTTTTTACAGCCCTGTAGCCGGTTGACAGTTCCATCGCGCCTTCTTTCAGGGAGAAGTTAAGCTCTGGCAATTTAATGAATTTCCTTAAATGGGGCAGGAAAGGCTTTTTAGCCGCTTCGGGCTTCTCCTGCAATTGTTTTTTCTGCAGCAATTCGGATTTCTTAACAGAAACTTCCTTAACTTTAGAGGCTGCGCTCTCTTCTGCTTTTCTTATATCCTCTTTAATCTCTTCAAGCTCAGGCACTTTAAAGTCGAATTTTTTGACAGCTGCTTTTACTTCCGGGGCAGGGTAGCCCTGTCCCAGCATTTCCTTTAGCTTTAGAATTTCATTATCTATGTTGAAAACTTCAACCCTTTTCTCTTCGCGCTTGACCTGGGCAGGGCTGGGTTCTTTTGAAACCTCTAGCTTTTCACAGCTTTCATCATCATAGACTATATTGAAAATCTGGGATAGCATGAACTCTATTTTCTTAAGGAGTGAGTACTCGTAGGCATTATAATAATCAACCTGCTCTTTCTTCGTCTTCCCCTCAAGTATTGAGTTAAGCCTGCGTTCATACTGGATATAGCTCAGGCGTTTGTTTTTATAGTCACCCTCAACTGTCTTCAGGGATTTTAGAAAGGCCTCTTTGTAGCCATCGTAAACTTTGAACTCTCTGGCAATCTCGTCAATTTCTTCTATCAGCCGCTCAGCACTTTTATGGGTTGCCATGTTTCAAACCCTCAGGGCCACTTCTGATTCCATTTTTTTAACAAGCTTTTTAAGGTCAACTAAATGTTTAAGAATCTGCTGCTTGACCACTTTCATCTCTTTTTGGGTGGTTTTGGTTTCAGGAGCGTTTTGCGGAAAGGACTGGGCATAGCCTCTGTAAAGCGAAAAAAGGGTTTTTATTTCATACAGGCTTTCAGTTATGAGTTCTGCTTTCAAGGGTTTCACTCAATACCAAGTTCTCGGATAACAGTGTCAGGTTCCCTATAGTAAATGTTTATTACTTTTGTGAATTCCGTGTAGCTCATTATTCCTTTGTCAACCATTTTTTGGAGTATCTTTGCCCTGACTCTCATTTCTTCTTCTAGTTTTTTCACAGGAGTCCCGGTTCTTTTGCTTATCACAGAAAGTATGTGGGAATTTCCGTTAAAGATAAAAGCGTCTTTTAAGGGCTCCCACTCAAAAAGCGCATGCGAATTGACACTGCCCACTTGCTGTTTTACCTCAATGACCTCCCTGAGGTTTGTCATTCTCCTTATGTTTCGCCTCTGGTCTTTAAGGTGCATAACGCTTATTATTATGTCAAGCGAGTCAACAAGGGATGCAGGGAGGTTTATAGGCGGCGTTTCCAGCCTTCTAACCAGGGTTTCAACAGAGGCTGCGTGGAATGTTGAGTAGCTTGAGTGGCCGGATGCCATCCCCTGGAACAGGACATAGGTTTCCTTGCCGCGAACCTCTCCAACAACGACATAGTCGGGATTCTGCCTGAAAGTTTCCTTCAGGAGGTCAAAAAGGGTTATCTCGCCATACTGCTTTCCGAGAAGGTTTGGAATTCCAAAGCCGACCCTTGCAACAGCAGGTATCCAGTTCTTATGGTAAAGGTTTATTTCCCTGGTGTCCTCTATTGAAACTATTCTCGCTTCTGACGGGACAAACTGGAGGATTGCGTTGAGAAATGTTGTTTTTCCTGAAGCTGTCTCGCCTATTGTTATTATATTGAACTTGTTTTCAACAGCCATCCAGATGTAAGCAAAAGTCTCCGGGCTTGCGGTGTTGTAGGTTATAAGATGGAGAGGGGTTAATGGTTCCTTGGTGAATTTTCTTATTGTGAAAGTAGGGCCGTGCGTTGTTACATCGCTTGTGTAAGTGGCGTTTACTCTTGAGCCGTCAGGCAGGCTTCCGTCAAGCAGGGGCTTTGCATAGCTTACATAACGCCCTGTTTTCTGGGCGAGTTTTTCAACAAAATCAACGAGCTTTGTTGCTTCATGGTAGATTATATTTGTGCGAAGGTTCTGGTATTTTCTGTGGACAACGTAAATAGGAGTGCCGGTCCCGTTGCATTCTATGTCTTCCAGATAAGGGTCGTTTATAAGCGGCTCTATTTCATTAAGGCCGATGAAGTCACGGTAGATGTAATACATTATTTTTAGGTAAGAATCGCGGGAGACCTTTGCTCCGAGCTCAGCCAGGATGGACTGCACGTTTCTCTCAAGATATTTTATTATTAGGTTTGACTTGATTGCATACCCGAAGCTTATGTTAATCATTTCCTCCAGCCCAAGCTGTATAAGCTTGAGAAGCTCCTTCTCTGCATCTGTAAGGAGCTTCTCCTCAACCTGGTAAAGAAGCTCTTTCTGTTCTTCATCCCAGTATATGTGCGCAAAGGCGTAAGGCGGCAATAAGGGGTAGCGCACGTTAATGCGCGTCTTTTCCTCAAATTCAGGCAGCTTGAACAGCCTTGGCCTCAGGTCAATAAAGAATTCAGGGGCTTTTATCTCCAGGGGAACTTGTTCGGCAGCAGAAGCCTGTGCTGCGGTTTGAGAAGCAGACTGCTTCTGCTGTGTAAGCTCCTGCTTTGCTGAAATTTCCGGCTGTGTTGCCAAGTTTATAACCACCTTCTTTTGAGACAGCTAAAGCTAATATCTCAGTATACTAATTAATATACTCATATATATATTTTTTAGTTTTGTAAAGTCCAGTTATTTCTGCTGGAAGTTTTCTATGTTTGCCCTGAAGAAGTCTGCCTTGCTGTCCAGCGTAATGAGTATGTCATACTGCATTGCGCTGTTGTTGATGTGAGCCCTGACTGCGGCGGTTGTGAGGCTTGTGCCCTTGTCCTCGAGCCTGGTGTAGCCTGTGCCGCTCAGGGAGCTGCTGTCGTTAACGAAAAAGGTGAAAGTGCCGTCTGTTGTCACATGGTTATCTTTATAGAAAACGTTGTTAATGATGCCTGAAGTGTTTATATCCGAAAAGTTTGTGCTGCTGCCTATCTTTGAGAAGTTTACCTTAATCCTTGAATTTTCAACAATAAAGTAATTGTCCACCTCCGCGGCTGTGACGTCAACGTCCGAGGCTATCACGAGGTTGCCCAGTTCCACCCTTGACTTGGACTCGACGATTTTTGTGTCGGTTTCAAGCTTCCACCTTAGTTTTTGGTCTTTTACAGTTAGCTCGCCGTCAGTTATTTCAATAGGAATCACGCGCTGTGAGCCCTGACCTTCTGAAGCGATTTGCTGTATCTGCCTGTCCAGGGCTACAACGGTGTTGCGTATCTTGTTAAACGCATTCTTTTCCGTAAGGCCCTTTATAAGGGGCAGGCCTGCCTCCAGAACAAGAACCATTACAATAACCGCTATCATGACGTATATGACAGCGGAAATCCATATCGCTCCTTTCTTGTCATTCATTTTACTACAACGAGCATATTTTCCAGTATCATTGCGATTAGTGTTAATAAAGATTGTTCTTTGGCAGCGATATTGAAAAGTTACTCCGTGTTGCCTTGTTCTGGCGCTGCTGTGCTGAATTTCTCCCCTCCATGCCTGGTTAAGGCTGGGAAAATTCAGCCGCATGACGGCAAACAAGGGCAATCGGGCAGGGATTTGTCAAAACCACTGCGGGCTAATGTCAGAAATGTCAGAAGCAAAGCTTCTGAGCACTCGGAAACGCTTAAGCGTTTCTGTTGTGTCAGGAACATGTTCCTGAGCACCATCAGAAGCATTAGCTTCTGAGGCCAAATGTTTCTGAGCACAGTCAAAAATGGAGTATTTTTGATGAGCCCACAGCGTGCGGTTTTACGGCCTCTTTAGCAGCATTGGCTGTGACTTAAACAGCCAAACAGCCAAACAGCCGCAACGTCTGGAATGTTTTATCCTGAACTGCATTCCCCTGTAAGCATGCATGTGGTCTTGTAAACACCGCACCCTTCAGGATAAAAGCTGAAATTGTCTGCTATGTCAGCCCTCACCCGGATTTGCTGTGAGGTTCCCTTTGGCAGCTGCAATTGCAGCACTTGGCTTGTTGCACCTTCGACAGCAACGCTTTTGAAATCCTCGCTGTAACCAAGGTTTTTTACGGTAAAGATAAGCTCTCCTGACTGGTAGCTTATGCCTTCTATTTCATAAAAGTATTTGATGCAGTCAACGCTGGGCATTGCAGTTTCTGTCACATAGCCTTTTGAACTCTTGAACAGGCCAATTCCCTGCGTCAGTATAAAAACAGCCAATGCTACTGCAAAGACTAAAAAGAAAACAGCTAAAGCCTTTTTAGCAGTTTTGCTTGGCATTTTCTAGTCAGCCGTGCAGTTCCTCAGTTCTGCAGCGTCCTTTTGCAGCGCAGAACCGGAGCATGGCGTTGTAATGCCTGCTATGTCCAGTTTAGGTATGAAACGCACGTATTTTATGCTGCCGAAAGAAGTGTAGTCGTAGCTCATGTTCCTGTACAAAGCGCCGCCTGCTATTATCAGTGAGCCGTTAAGGCTTGAATTCTGGTATATGCCGAGCTGCCCGCCTATTACTATGCCCAGCTCCTTGATATCCTTCCTTCCCTGGTTGTCAAGCGTGAATTCGAGGTAGCCGGCTGAGCCGCTTCCGCCGTAGCACATTTGCGGTGTTCCTCCAATCTCGCTTACTTTCAGCTGCACGTCCAATGCGCAGCTTGTCTCTATCTTGGTGGTTTTTTCAACATCGGCTGTTCTGTCCTGAACAAACCCCCTGCCCCAGTTCATTATGACAGCGCCAAGGGCAACGGCAAACGCTATAAGAAGGACAGTGGCTATTAATGGAGAGACCCCTTTTTTGTTGGCAAAGAACGTTACGCTTGAACTCATTTTTCACCCCGAATTTTATTTTTTTTGATATTGAGAAGAGCCTTAAGGCGTGTTTCTTCACGGTGCATCGTTATAAGATAGGGGATTATGCCGACTGCCAGGACTCCGAAACTGAGCACGACCATGATGTTGAGGAATTTTGCATCAAAATAGCCTGCTACAAACCCGACTACTCCGACAAATATAAAGGAAAAATACATTAAAAGCGACTTGTCAAGCACTAAAAGGGATTTTTCCCTGTTCATCCGTGAGTGTTCGAGAATTATGCTTGTCTGGATAGCATCCAAGTCGTTTTTCTTTGCCACGAACATCCCTCTTTTTTAGCTGCAAACCGCAATGCCTTCAAACCTTGCCTTTCTGCTCTCGCATATTATCCGCTTATCGCCGCTCTTGACAATAGGCATTATCTCTGCATCCTTTATTATGCCCTGCTTTATTATACTGACCGCTTTGGTCGCCTGCGGCGCTATTGTTACGTTCCTTGAGGATGTTTGGGGCCGGTTGTATATGTCAAACATTCTGAGCCACAGCCCTTCAACTTTGATATCGTTGCTATTGGTGACGTCCATATTTAAAGTTTGCGTATTCTGGCAGAGATTATTAATGTCCACGCCTGAAGATGAGCAGGTTGTCAATGCGTTCCCCCTTTCAACAATGTCCTGGACGGTTTCTTCGGTTGTTTCCCTAGTCCAGCTCATCACGAAAAAGCCTATGCTTACGACAACCGCAGTAAGCATGACGTATGACACCCATACAGACACCCCTTTTTTGCTTTTAAGCATTTTATTTCCTCACAAATATTCTTGTTTCAGCTGAAGTCTTTTGCCTGAACAGGTATTTCACCTGGTATTCTTCAGGGCCGATATTAAAATCGTAGGTTATGCCTGCAACGTCCAGGGTAATGTCCTGGGGGCTTATTGTAACGGTTGAGCCGTCATTTACATTATAGCTGGTATTTGTTAAGCTGACATTTATGCTTATCCCCAGCTTATTGCCGACAACGAGGGCGTCTTCATCCTTCAGGATGTATGCGAGCCTGAAATTCGGCTGCCTAGTGCGGGCGTAGTCAGCATAGCTGTCAGCAAAGCCGAGGAAAGTTTCGGAAACATTTGCTTCCCGGTATAAGGCATTGTTTACAACCAAAGTGCTTTCTGTCATAAAATTCTCGTAAAGCTCTTTGAAAACATCCGGCTTTTCCCTTGCAATGGTGTCTGGCCTGGCTATGTTGAATGCGTAAGTAATCAGCACTATTGCTATGAAAATGTAAAACTGCCCTTTTTTATTGTTATTAAAAAACATCAGCTCAACCTTACCTCCAGCTTGGTCTTGTTTACACTGCTGTCAAAGCCCTTGTTCTCAATGACAAGGTTAAACTTGCCGGTTTCAAGCGTCTTGTTGCCTGACAGGGCTATGTCGTCATAGCCAAGGTCGGTGAAGACTACGAAAGTGTCCTGGTCTAGCTGGTAGCCGAAACTTGGGCTGACGGCATCAAGGAACGTCCTGTCCTTAAGCAGGTTTCCCACCCGTTCAACATTCCCTGACGACCTTGTTACAAACACGAACACGTCCCCGTCCTTGGCGTTTGCGCTCAGGTTGAGCCCACCTGCAGTGGACGATGTGCCTACGGATTTGCTGTCCGATGCCAGACCGATGCTGAAATTGCCTGTGACGCTGTAAATCATTTTCGTGCCTGTATTGGCAGAAATGGCTGAGCCGGTATACTGAACAATAAACAGCAAAGCATGGGCGTCAAGCGTTGACGTCTCTGTGACAGTGGTGGTTCCTGTGGTAACGCTCACTTTGTACTCGTAGCTTCCGTTCAGGGTGGGGGCTATGAACTGCAACGTGTATTTTCCCCCTCCATCTTCAAAAACAGAGAAAGGCACCGCCTCTTGCCCGATTTCCAGCGCAAACGCCTCTTTTCTAATCTCGCCAAGGCCTGTTCCTGAAGAGTCTTTCACAGTTACGTTTGTGCTCACGATTTCATCCGTAAACACCGACGGGCTTTGCAGCGTCAGGCTTGAAACAACAGCGCTTGTATCCACAGTGAATGACATGGCCTGAACCCGCTGGTTGTTCACTATATCGGTGCACTTGACGTCAAAGCTTGTTCCGGAGTATGATACCCTGGTTTCATGGAGTGTTGAATTTGTGAAGGTAAATGCCGAATACTGGTTTGAATCCTGCCTGCCGCTGCATTCAGCTGTTTCATCGGTCTGCAGGACTATTGTCAATTCGCTTGAGACAACGGTTCCTGAAGGCTTGCTGAGCGTTATAAGGGGCGCTGTCGTGTCGATTGTTGTTGTCACAGAGTCTGACCAGCTGCTGTTAACGCCTGCCTGGTTCCTGGAATGAACTCTGGCATAATAAGTTGTGTCGGCAGTAAGGTCTGTTACCGTGCTGTTTGTCTCATTGCCAACCCAGCCGTAAAATTCAGGGCTGCTGAAGTCAGAATTGTTGTCAACAGCAAGGGTGTAGTTGTCAACTCCTGACTCGGGGTCTGTTGACTGCGTCCAGCTGAAATTCAGCCATGTCGTGTTGACCGTTGCCTTTTCCGGCTCTGTCATCTGGGGAGTTGAAGGGGCTGAGGCGTCAACCCTTGCCTGGTAGTGCTTTGTCGGCCCAAAGTTGCCTGCCTTGTCCTGCGCTTTAACATGGAAGTAGAACGTCCCATCGCCTACAATGTAGCTCTTGTCCCATGTGCCGTCTGCTTTAAGGTCGCGCTGGGCTACGGTTACAGCATACCCTGTTGTGTTTGTGGTGTTGGTGCAGCTGGCGCCCTGCAGGCAGTAGTAAGACTGAGTTGATGAATCGTAGCTTGCGTTGGAATTGGCGAGGAGCAGGTTATAGTTGTTGTCAGTGTCTGTTGTTGAGCCCTCGATGGCGACAAAGAAGCTGCTTCCGGTTACGCCGGTATTAATCTGTATGTCTGCCACATAGCTTGTTGCATCCCTCAGGTCAGACACGTAAGCGACATCCCTTTCGATATCAAGAACTTCTGAAATGTTGCTGGATGTCATGTTGAAGCCTGTGGGGACAATGTTTATGGCATAAAGCCTCGCTCCCATCTTTTCCGTTGTTGCTACATGGCTCTCAGCAAGCTGCATCGTTACCCTCAAAACATCGCCTGCGGTGAGGTTTTCCTTGACTTCAATGTAAACTGATGAGGCGCTTCCCGACTGGTTATGCTTGAGGACAGACTGCTGCCCGTCGTTATACCCGGTTGAGATTGTTGTATGCTCTGTTTCAGCCTCTGGGGTGCTGTCAGGAACGGTTGAGCTGTTTGTGTTAAGCAGGTAGCTGAATGCCGAGACGTTTGAAATGCCGTCCGCAGCAGTCCAGTTGAACTCAACCAGGTTGCTGGAAGTCCAGTTCTCTTCAAGGTGTGTGCTGTTAACCTCGGGGAGTGTAGGCGCGGAAACGTCAACTATTATGCCGTCGCTTTCGCCTGCCTCAGACCTTATCCCGCCGGTATTTATCGCCCTTGCTTCAAAAGTGTAATTATGGCCGTCTGTGAGGTTTAGCTGGTGGGCGCTAACTCCTGTGCCGGTTCCAACATAAGTGTATGTGGTGTTTAGGTATCCTGATTCTGACGGGTTGGAAACAGAGTTAAACTTAATCCTATACTCGTATTCAAGCGGCACGTTCAGCAACTCTGATTCGGGGTCAGTGGTGTTCCAGGCAGCATTGAGTGAGATGTCCGTGTTCGTGTAAGTTCCGTCATCAACAACTGTTGGCGTTGGCGAGGGCGTAATGTCAAGCCCGAATCCTGAGGCATTGAAGTAGATAGTATCATTTGTCATGTTTGTGTTTCCGGCAGAGTCCATGACGTCAATTATGACAGTCTTGTTACCTGCGCCCTCTGACAGCAGCCATGCCTTGGCAGTTGTGCAGCTCTCCCAGTCAGTGTATGCCTGGTCTTCGTTCGCATACCTGCACGACTGCAGCCCTACAGAGTCATTGCAGCATATTCTGTGCTTACATTCGTAAAGCCGGCAACGCTTGTCCCGAATACCTGAATTGAAGCGTTTGGAGCCGTGTTGTCAAGGGTTATTGTGACATTTGCCAAGAACCTGTTATTGGAAGAGTCGTTAACAACAGCAGTAAGAACATTCACGCCATCGCCGACAGTATTGTCGCTGCTGATGCCATAGATTCCCGAATAAATGGCGTCATCAACTGCAGCATCGCCGTTAAGCCCTGAATCGTTTAGCCTCAAATCATTGGCATTGCTGTCGAGCTTCTGCATTTCGCTTGTGTTAAGTGTTACGTTCAAGTCAAGCGTGTGCCCTGAGAACGTGAAGAGTATGCTGCTGCCGTCATTGACGATGCTGTCGTTGACTGAAAGCGTTCCGAAAAGCACTGCTGCAGCCGCGACATTGACTATCTCAAACGCCCCCCCGGTGGCATTTGCGGAAAGCCCTGCGCCGTCAGTGGCGTTAATCCTTACCCTTCCAGTTGAAGTGTCCGAAACATCTCTTGTATCAAAGGAAATGTTCCACCCCCCGTCGGCAGAGAAGTCTGTTCCAAGGGTAAGCCAGTTGAGCTCGTCATTGCTGTATTCAAACACAACCCTTTGCGTGTCGCCGGAAGCGCTGGCAGACGCTATAATCACGCCGCTCACACTCCCGGAAACGGGGTAGAGAACGCTGACAACAGGGGGTGTGTTGTCAAGGTCCAAATCAGTCGCGATGCCGTCCTCAAGAGAAACCCCTAGTTCATCAATGGCTGACGCCCTTATC
>JAGVYT010000014.1 GCA_018303115.1 Candidatus Woesearchaeota archaeon
GCTTGCAAGACTAAACAATGGGGAAACTCCATTGGCATAATAATACCTAAAGCTGTTGCTAGGGAGAAAGGCATTAAGCCAGAGGATGAAGTGTTGGTGGACATAGAGAAGAAAAGCACTGAAAAAACAGTGCTGGAGGAGCTTTTTGGAGCGTTGCCCTTCAAGAAGCCAACAGAACAGTTGATTAAGGAATCGGGAAAGGGGCTTGAGAGTAAATACTGGTAAGATGGTTAGATTCTATCTCGACACATATGCTCTAGTTGAAATTGCTAGAGCCAACAAAATTTTCATCAAGTACCTGAAGCAGGAGTTTGTAACTAGTGACATAACTCTTGCGGAGTTCTACAACATTATGCTGAGGGATTTTAATGAACAAACCGCAGATTTTTGGTTTAGGAAAATTAGTCCTAACTCAAAATCTGTTGGTAAGGAATTACTCATAGATGCAGTTAAATTTAGGCGAAGAAATAGGCCGAAGAACTTCTCTTTTTTTGACGCTGTGGGGTACGTTTATGCCGTTAAGCAGGGTTATGGGTTTTTAACAGGAGACAAAGAATTTGAGGGAATGCAAAATGTTGAGTTTGTAAAGACATGATTTCCCTACGCCCTAATCCTGCTTAAGCCTTACGCTCAGAAAACAATTCCTCTCGCGAGGGTTTGGGTGGTTTTTAGGGCCGTGGCGGCAGCTCCTGCCACATATTTCTGGCACTTCTCTTTCAGGAGAGATGCTGCATTAACAGCGCCGTGTCCCAGTATGAAAAACACCTCGTTCCAGTCCGTTTCTATGCCCTTTTCTTTTCTAATTTGCAACCTTCTGTAGATGCCGTGAAAAACAGGGATGTGCCAAACTTTAAAGATGCTGCCTGTCGAAAACGGCAGACTTGTGCTTGCCGCTCCAAGCTCTGGCCCAACAAAATATCCTGCTCCGGTTGCTTGACCAGCATTAACAAGATACCCGGGAAGGCTAAGCAATATTTCAAGCGAGCGCCAGGAAAGGTATTCCCGTGCAGCATGGAGTATTGATTGACCATACTTTTTCCCCTCTAATACCACGTAAGCAGGCATTTGAACAGCGACTTGCCCTGCAGTTGCCAGAACTTGCAATTGCAAGTGCTGCGAAAAACTCCCGTCGTCCAGAATGCCTAATCTCGGAAGAACAAGTTTCACCCCAACAGTGCCTATTCCTCCAATAAATTGATACATCAAGAATCTGGAACTTGCTAAATTGTCGTAATATGTTCTCAATCCCCGACCAAGATAGGCGGCAGGCGCTGCTGCAGTTCGCGCATCAGTAGAAATTCTCATCTGCCAATCAATTGGCAGATTATACCATGCGTTCTCAGCACGTTTCCTTACCCCGCTGACAAAATTACGGGTTTTACTCAAAATAAGTTCCAAACATCCAGACTTTTCATTTTCTTTCTTGCCAGAAGGCACAGTGCTAGCTAATACTGCATCGTCAAGCGATGTAGTCGGGGCCACACTCAAAGAATTCTCGTCCATCTTCTCATTTTAAATAAGTGCGCTTTAAGAAGTTTTCTATGCTTTATTTTCTCGTGTATAAAATGCTTTTTTAGCTTAGCTAATCGGCTAAAACCTGAGCCTTGTTTCCATCTCAAGCTCGGAAATGCGCTTCTGAAGCTCCTTTACCTGTATCTTAGATTCGCGGAGTTCTCCGTCGAGAAATATAATCCAGTCGTTCATGCTCTCCTGAAACCTGTCAATGTCATCGCGCATTGAGGCGAAGGAGTTCAATGTTTTTTTCTCGAAATCCATTTTCATCCCTTAAGCTAAATTAATTACTTATTAGTGGTATAAGAGGTTATATAAATATTTATCTTTTTTAATATATAATAAAAGTTTTAAGAATTTCTTAATATTTTTATTAATAATTATAACTAAATATTTTAATGTTTTCTTAATTATTTTAATAACAGTTGATTTTTGCAGCCTTTGCTGAAAATTTCCAAAATTCTTCAAAAAAAGTTTTAGGCACCAGATTGGAATGTGAGTCATCTGCCATTTTTGTAAATACAAAACGCTTGTAACACACCCCATCGATGTTGCATCCGCAGAACTTATAATCGAGGATATTGCAACAACATCCCGCTTCACAGTCTTTGATGTAAAACCCAAAAATGTCTTGGACGCAATCCGGATTAAAAAAAGTTCAAAAGCCGTCTACTGGGATTGCATTATAGCAGCTGTCATGAAGGAAAATAACATAACAACAACATACACTGAAGACAGGGAATTTGAAAAGATAGACGGGATAAAAACCGTGAACCCCTTTACTCAGCCCACGTAGCTCATCTGCTTCTTGCTTTGCAGGTCCTTTGCTTTTTCGCTTTGCACCATTATCCCTCTGAACTTTTCCTCGAACTGCGCTGCTATCTTAAGGAGCGGCTTGTAGTCAATTTTCAGGTCGAGGATGACGTCAAGAGCCTTTATAAGCTCTGCTGCCGCCTTGCTGTCAGGAAGGTTTGTATGGGTTTCAGCGAATATGCAGGAAATTGGCGTTATATCCGCCTTGGAAAGCAACGCAGAAGTCTGCCCCATTATGATGCCCTCCTTAAGGCTCTCAATGTTTGCCTTTTGAAGGACCTTTTCAAGCCTTGCAGAATTGCAATAATAAAAGGTCTTGCTCGTGTTTTTCCCGTCACTGGAGCCTATTCCTTCCAGGCTTATTATCTGCGCTGCCTTCAGCTCGTTTGCAAGCGCTACAATGGAGTCTGCAATCTGCCACTCGCTGCCAGGAGTGGCGACTATTGAATGGATTATCAGGAGGTTGTACTTTTTGTTGTAATAAATGCTGTAAGGCTCAATAAGCCTTCCTTCGTGAACTGCAACCAGCGGCGGGGTTTTATCTACGATAATCTTCCCCACAAGCTTTGTTTCAAGGTGTTGGATAAGAAACTCGGCAGCTATCGCCCCGACCATACCGATTCCAGGAAAGCCCTGTATGATTATTGGGCTCTTTGGCTTTTCCTTCAGAATTATTTCCATGACTGCTTATCTTGCGCAGCGGTATAAATAGTTTGCGGTGGAAAAAAATAAATAGAAAGAAAATAAATAGAAAGAAAAAACTGTTTTACCAGTTCTTCTTTAAGTGCTTAAGCACTGTTTTGGCTTCGTCCTTCATTGCAAAGCCAAAGCCTATGCCGAATGCCAGTGCAATTCCCAGTGCCGCACCTGCAATCAGCAACAGCACTGTGTTTGTGGCAAGGCTTACGTCAATTCCAATCTTCTCAATGGCTATCAGCACCACGAAGACTATGGCAAACCACCTTACGATGCTGCTGAAGACGCGAACGCCCTTTCTCTTTGCATGCAGCATGCGGTCAGCCACCATATCAGATAGGACAAGGCCGACTAGTATTATTATGACTGCGGCAAACAAGCTTGGCAGCCACGCTGCCAGCTTTCCAAGCTGGTCTGAGAGGATGCCTAATCTCATGAAACCGGCTGCCTGCACTAAAAACAGGGCGAAAATATACCATTTCAGCAAGGCACCGCCAAGATTGGAGATGTTAAGAAAACCTATAGAGTGTGCTAAACCCGCTTTTTTCAGGTGGGCATCGATTTTTGCAGCTTCCAAAAACCTGTGGAAAATCAGCCCGAAAGCCGCGGCAATAATATAGCCTACGACTATTACGACAGCAGCAGCGAGAATTCCCGGTATAATCTCAACTAATTTGTTCCACAACTGTGTCAACGGGTCCAATAAAGCCTGTCCTGTACTCTCTAAATAATTCAATGGCATCGAATATCACCCCTTCGTTTATTAGTTAAAAAACCCCCTTATATAAGTCTCTGAACCCTTTACTATAAAAGCTTTTATTACCATTATGGAATGAAAACGTTCAAATTCTGAATCACGCAGCCGCAATCCTCCTGAGAACTGATTCCTTGCCCTTCCAGTAAAGGGCCTCCTTCAGGACTTCCCCTATCTTTTCCACAGGTATTATCTGGATTTTTGCTCTGTCCTTGGCATCAAGAATTATGTCATTTAAGTTTGTCCTCGGCACAATCACTTTTTTGATTCCTGCTTCCAGGGCTGCCTCAATCTTGCTCGATACCCCTCCAACAGGCATTACTTCCCCCCTTACGGAAAGGCTTCCGGTCATTGCGTATTCCTGCTTAATCGGTACATTTTTCAGGGCGGAAATAATGGCAGTAGCAACTGCTATGCTTGCTGAATCGCCTTCAACCCCCTCATACGTCTGAAGGAATTGCACATACAAGTCGTACTTTTTCCTTATGTCCTCGCCAAAGTACTTCTTTATTATTGCAGAAACATTCTTAACAGCCTCTTTTGCAATCTCCCCGAGCTTTCCTGTTGCAATAATCTGGCGCTCCTCGCCGCCTGGAGTCACTTCTGCCTCAATAGGCAGTATTATTCCTGAATACGCAGAGCCTGAGCCAAGCACGGCAAGCCCGTTAACCCTGCCCACCCTTTTTCCTTCAGTGACAATAACCTCGTATTCTTTGCGGTGCTCTATGATTTTGTCAGCTATCTGCTGCTCAAGAGTGCGGGCCATCACTCTTGCGCCAAGAACGTGCTTTGCCTCAACTAGGGAAGAGCCCTCTTCAATCGCCAAGTCGCCGGCAGCCCTTACGAGACCGCCAAGCTCGCGCATGCGCAGGGTAAGGTGGCCTTTCCTGTTGGCCCGTTTTCTTGCTTCATTAATTATTGTCTCCACAGCGTCGTATGAGAAATGAGGAATCTTTTTGTCCTTTACAACCTCCTGCGCAACCAAGCGGGCAATCTTGCTCCTGTTTTCAGGGGTGTCGGGCATTGTGTCTTTCATATAAACCTCGTAGCCATAGCCCCTGATTCGCGACCTTAGTGCAGGGTGCATATTGGAAACTGTCTCGGCATTACCTGCAGCCACTAAAACAAAATTGCAAGGCACAGGCTCAGTCCTTACCATTGCTCCGGCGCTGCGCTCAGACTGTCCGGTGATTGAGTATTTGCCTTCCTGCAGTGCTGTAAGAAGCTCCTGCTGGGTTGCAGGCTCAAGGGTTGCAATCTCGTCAATAAACAGCACACCCATATTGGCCTTATGAATCATACCGGCAACAACCCTTTCATGGGAGGGCGTTCCTAGCCCGCCGCTCTGGAAAGGGTCGTGAAGCACATCGCCTAAAAGAGCTCCTGCATGGGCCCCTGTAGCGTCAAGGAAAGGGGACTGGCTCTTTTTGAAGTTGTCAACAAGAAGCTTCGGGGCCCTTCCGCGGCTTTCAGCCCTCCTGCTGAAGTTCAGGAAAAGCACAAATGAAGCCAAAAAAACAATGCCCCCTATGAAGAATGCAAGGAACATTAAGCCTCCAAGCAGCGGCCCTCCAATACTTGAGTAATGGCTGAAAGCCCACCAAGGGGTAATCAGCGCAAGTATTAGGAGGACGAACATTGTTATGTTCTGATGCCTGAAAAAGCCGCCAGCTTCCATTCTGGCCTTAGCAATCATCTCCCTTCCATGGCCTGCAGGCAGCACCCTGACCATGGGCTGGTTTTCATCATTTGGATTAGAGAAAGAAACAATGTCAACAAGCTTTTCCTTTGGAAGCAGCTCAGCTAATCCGAGGCCAAGCAGGCTCTTTCCTGTTCCAGGCTCCCCAATAAGCAAAACATGCCTTCGCTGACGTGCAGCCTTCCTGACAATATTAACAGCATCATCCTGCCCGATAACCTGCTCAATAATCTTTGAAGGAACCGTCAACTCTTTTGTGGACTTAAACTTTCGCTCCTTAGCCATAGAATCAAAAGATGCTCCCGGTGTTTAAATATATATCGTTTAAGAACTCTACATCCTTTCCGGCGCTTCAATCGCCAGTAAGTTGAGCCCGTTTTTTAGAACCTGTTTTACTGCAGCAATCAGCAACAACCTTGCTTTCTTAGTTTCCTCATCCGCTTTTAGAATCGGATACTGGTGGTAGAAGTTGTTGAACGCCTGTGAGAGGTCAAGAAGGTAGCGAGCTATTAGAAGCGGCTTATAGTTATTAGCAGCCGCTTCTGCTGTTGCCGGGAATTGCGAGAGCAGCCTTATCAGGAAACGCTCTTCTTTTTCCTTCAACAGATTAAAATCAGCATTACCTGAAACCTTGCCGCCGTGCTTTTCCAGGACAGAGCAGATTCTTGCATGGGCGTACTGCACGTAAGGGCCTGTCTCCCCTTCAAAGCTTATGGACTCTTCAGGATTGAAGACGAAGTCCTTAAGCGGGTCATACTTCAGCACGAAAAACCTTATTGAGCCAATTCCAATCTGCATTGAGCGCTTTTTTATCTCCGCTCTGCTGAGGTTTTTGTAACGTTTTTTAATCTCCTTATCCGCAATGGAAATCATTTCCTCAACTAAGTTATCTGCGTCAACAACCTTACCCTCGCGTGATTTCATTTTCCCCTCAGGCAGGTAGACCATGCCGTGAGCCAGGTGGTAAAGCTCACCGCCGTAAATTTTCAGAAGCTGAAGAATCTTAAACAGCTGCCTGAAGTGAAGAACCTGCTCGGAACCGACAACATAAATTGACTTGTCCATCCTAAAATCATTGTATTTCAGCTTTGCAAGGTTTATGTCTTGGGTAATGTAAATTGAAGTTCCATCAGCCCTGAGGAGAACCTTGTCAGGCATGCCATACTTCTTAAGCTCAGCTAATATGTTGCCCTTATCATCCTTCTTCAGGAGACCTTTTTTGTAAGCTTCAAGAACTATCTTTTTCCCTTCAAGGTAATGCCCCGACTCATTATAAACCCGGTCAAATTCAATTCCGAATGTTTTGTAAGTCTCTTTGAAACCTTCAAGCGCCCAGGAATTTATCTTCTTCCACAACCTGATTGTTTCCTTATCACCCTTCTCCCACCCCTGCAGCATTTCTTGGACCCGTATTTCAAGTTCGGGATTTTCAGCTGCCTTTTTTCCATAGAGCACGTAAAAATCGCCGACAAAATGGTCCGGCTTCTTCTCAGGATTCTTGTTTCTACCAAATAATTTGTAAGCCAGCATCGCCTTGCAGATGTGAATACCCCTGTCGTTGTTTAGGTTAACCTGAAACACCTTGCATCCGGAAAAAGAAAGAATTCTTGAAAGGCTCTGCCCGAGAAGCATGTTCCTGACATGACCAAGATGCAGGGGCTTGTTAGTGTTCGGAGAGGGGTATTCGATAACTACTTTTTTGTTTTTATTTTTACCGCTGCCGTAATTGTTTTTTTCATCCATGATGCGGGCAATAGTTGCGGCTGCTATTTTTCCAGTGTCTGCAAAAAAGTTAACGTAAGGCCCCTTGGCTTCAACTTTAGTTATCGATTCAGTGGGTTTTATCTTGTCTGCGAGTTCAGAAGCAATCTGATACGGGGATTTCTTGAACGCCTTGGCAAGAGCAAAGCACGGAAACGCATAATCGCCAAATTCCTGTTGAGGCGTTTCTATCAATGCGCTTATCTTGTTTTTGTCTAATTTGCCTGAAACTGCAGCAGTAACCAACTCCGCTATTTCTTCCCTGAAAGAATCCTCAGCCATAACTGTATGATTTCACATTTTATTTAATAAATTTGTTGTTATTGCGTAAAAAGCGAGCCCTCAGCAAAAATCCTCCGGATTAATTGAAAACCTTTCAGCTGCTTAAATACCCTGTTGAAATATTTTCTGATTTTTGCCGCAAATTTTCAATTTCTGCAAAAATTTTGCGGTTTTTCCGCCTAAAGGCGTATTAAAGCATTCTGCTATTAGTTTGTCGAGGTGATACGAAATGAGCGTGCTAACGTCAATAACAAGGATAGCTGTGGTTGGAGGTGCTGCAGGCGTAATTTACACTGCAGTCATGGGGCTAATGCCGGACAAAACGCCTGTTCCTGTTGAGCAGGGGTATGCCAATCCGGAGCATGTCAAACTGCATAAGCCTGTTAATGAAAACGGGAAACGGGAATTTTTTCTGAATTATGACAATGGGCAGGAGGCGGTATCCCTGCCTATCATGGCAGGTCCTAATGGGCCCTTGGTAGGGGATGCGGATTACTACTGGAAAAGCATCGGGGATGAAGTCAAGTCAAGACTGGTCGGCGAAAGCTGGGCTGACATTAATTTGGAAACGAGAAAATCAATTCTCAAAGGCGAGCTGGAGAGAATGATTGAAAACTACGGGGCGAGATAAGATGGAAAAAAGCAAGTCTGACCTTGAAAGCATAGTTCAAAAGCGGGGCTGGAGCATTAAGGAGGATGACCCTGCAAGGGAAAAAAGGAGAAGACGCGCATACGAACGGGCTGTCGAAAACCTTGAAGCAAACACAGAGCCTGTCAGCCTAAAAGCACTGCAAAGCAATGAAAAGCCGAAGGCATTGCTGCAGCAGATAATACGCATTCAAAACCATCTCGACCAGAGGTTTTCTGCAAAGAAAGGCGGCGCAGCGGCATTTTATTACGGTCTCCAGAAAGCTGCTTATTCCCTTGCAGGCCATTTAAGCAATGGAAGAATTGACTGCTCTGTTTACAAGAAAAGCGATATTGAACTGATCAGTGAACAGCGCTTATTCACAAACCTACTGCTCGGTGAATTCAAACAGTCAGGAAGCGAAATGAGGAAATCATACGAGCTCCTTCAAGAATACCGTTTGGAAACTGCACGAGACCTTCAAAAAGGGACAAGAAAATATATGCGACTCGAAAGGGAGCTATCAGAGCTTGAACGTGATGAACAGGTTTTGAAGGAGCAGGTGAGCCGAACAACAGCTGACAAAAGAGACTATGCAGAGCTTATCCACGCAACAGGCAATGTCAAACTTGAAAGGCAAAAGCTGGTTAACGAGCATGAAAAAGCGGCAAGCTCTATAAAAAGCGCCAGGATTGGCTTGGATGAAATAGCAGACTACCAGATGGTAATAAGGGAATCAGAACAGGTTCTGGGAGATGCAAGCAACAGCCTGGAGCAGGTGTCTACACAGCAGGCAATTGCCCAGGCAGTGCTTTCCGCATTCGTAGAGGGGGAAACAAGCATGGGCGCAGCTTACGAAGTTATGCAAACACTCTCAACAAACATAGTGACAACCCACAGGACAATCACGGGAACCTTTGATGCGCTAAACAAGTTTGCAGTCCAGCTTAGCGCCAGAAAGGTGGATGCAAACACAACAACACAGGAGTCACGCGGCCTTTACAGGAACATGAGGGATTCCAGAAAAGCCATGGTGGAAGACGTGCACAACTATGTAAGGCGGTTGTTTGAAAAACCGTTGTTAGAAGTTGGGGAAGTCAGCAGCAACGGGCATTACGCAGTTGAGGCAGTTGCAGAATAGCTACTCTGAAAAGCTTTGCGCATAGAAAATGAAGACTTTAAGGTTAGGGCTATGCCATGCCTCTGGCGCCAACCCGGCCTTTTCAACAGTCTTTTCAAGAAAGTCCCTTGCAGAAAAGCCCTGCCTCACTGCAAACTTAGGGAGCTGCATTGCCATGAAAGGCCCATACCTTATGAAAAGCCCGTGCCTCTTGGGATTTATCTTTTTGAGATATTCACCGGGCTTTTTTACTTTAAGAAGCTTAAGCTTTTTTATTAGCGTCACCTCAAACCTTACGTTGTTGAACTCTGCCTTCGTAAGCGCGCCAAACCTCGGGTCCATAAAAGCTGCGCCACGAGACGCTCTTTTAATTCCTTCGGCAAGGCTGTAGGTTCCGGGGGGGTAGCCAAAGCTGCCCCTAAGCTCGTTCCTTCTGTAAATGTTGACAAAAACGCCCAGTTCTGCTGCCAGCCTTGTTTTTACCTCAGGCTTCAATCTCAGATTTTCATTTGAGAAGGCGGCATTAACTGTTTTGCGGGCAATCACCAGCAGCTCATGCCCGAGCTTTCTTGAAAAAGCAACCATATAATAATTGTTGCAGCATCAATTTATATGCTTTTTCATTCAACCGGCTTTGCACTAAAAGTCCCAAAAAAGTGCCACTTGCACAAAAAGTAAGGTTTCTGCACAAAAAGTGGTGCGTATAATAAATAAGAGCAAACAAAAAGTTGTGGCTTAGCCCCTTAGCCCTTAAGCTTCTTAAACTCTTTTTTCAGTCCGCTTGCAGTCTCGGCAAGCTTAGAAGCAGTGTCTGCCATCGCTTTGCGGGGCTTAACTTCGCCGTCAGTCTCGACCAGGAATTTTGGAATCCCTATGAGAGGGTGGCTGATTGAGTAAGTTGCAACCTTAACGTGCCTGTTATTCCACAGCTCTGCCTTTACAGCATTGCACAACGTGTGGTTTGCCCCTTTAACCTCAACCACAAGACGCTTGGGAGACTCCTCAAGAACATTCAGTTCCATGCAGACATGGCAGTGAGAGCCGATTTAAAAGTTTTTCTGTTTAGAAAGGCTTATAATGTAAAACATCCCTGTTCATGCTATGGCGGCATCCAGCTATTTTTTGTACATTGTTGTGTTTGTAGCGGGGGTTGTTATCGGAAGGATAGCAATGGCACTCCAGTATTCCCTTATGAAAAAGGCTGTGAAGAATAAGAAGTCATGACTTCTCAAGCCTAAAACAGGCAGTTTGTATCCTGTGGATTCTTTTTTTGTGGAAAGCGTGCTGGTGTTTAATGGGCATGTCATAGCGTATAATATTGGTTATCCTGAACTCGTGGTCCTTGCTTATCTTCTGCACGAAATCTATTGAAGCTGCTTTGTGTATGCTGTATATTTTGTTGGCTGTTTCAAATGCTTTAAGAAGGAATTCCCTGTCCGCATGCTTCCTCTTTGTCCCAAACGGAGGGTTTTGGACAACAACGTCGGCTTTTAGCCTTATTTCAGTTATGTCGCTGTTGATTAGTTCATAGCCCTTTAACCCCAAACTACTGGTGTTGGCAGCTGCCGTAGCCAAAGCCTCCTTATCATTGTCAACGAAGTAAACCTTCCCCGCCCCCAAAAGAAGGCAGCCGATGCCGAGCATTCCTGTTCCGCAGCCCAAGTCTGCAACTACCTTGTTTTTTATATCGCCTTTCATGTAAGCCAGCCATAGAATATCTGCAGCTATCTCAGAATCGGTAGAATACTGCTCTGAATACGTTTTTGGTGCAGAAAATGCTTTCAGTTTTGACAATTGTATCGCAAGGCTTGATTTTGACATTGTGCAATAACAGCAAAAACAGCATTTTTTAATATTTAACTAAAACTATGATTCTCAAAACAGAAAACTATATAAACAACTTAGTTGAGTCAGGTGCCGGGGGTGGTATGGTGGCTAAGGCGTTCTTCGAGACAGAGGTTTCTGAAACAGAGAAGCTCAGGCAGCTTTTTGAGGCCACGCTTAAAGGCATAAGGGAGGAGTTTGAAGACCACCTTGAAAGCATAAACGACAATACGAACGAGACCCAGGCAAACTACGAGTATATTTCCAAAGTTGATGAAAAGCTCAACAAGCTTATAGAACGGTTTGACCAGATGGAATCCTGGATATCAAGGCTTACAGGAGTTGCCATAAAAGAAGAAGAGGAAGAAACAAAAATAACCCTTAGTGAACAGGAAAAAAGGGTTTTTCTCGTAATCTACACTGCTTCTGAAAAAGAGCCTGTCACTTACGAAAAGCTGGCAGAGAGCCTTGGCGAAAACGACTTTATAATAAGGGGTTATGTTACAAACATGCTGGAAAAGGGCGTTCCTATACGCAAGCAGTATCTTGACAGGCAGGTATTCCTGTCACTTGACAACGAATTCAAGGAAAGGCAAGCAAAACACAACATTCTCGGGATAAATCAGAAAACAGTGAAAGAGTTCTTTGGCTAACTACTCAAACCTTCCCTTAACCTTATACTCATCAGATTTCAGTATTTTATCCAGATGCTCCTGATAAATCCTTTCGCTCTTATTGTCGCTCTTATTGCTTAGGGAAAAGAACTTGTAAGCAAGGTAAAATGCAACCAGCCCAACAACAGCAATGAGCAGCTTGTTATCAAGGAATTCCATTTCACATCTTAAGTGGAAGGTTGTTTAAATAATTTTCGCTGAATAAATTTATAAACTCGTGAAAGGAATCAGGGTTATGCCGCGATGGAGAAGGAAAAGGAAGTTTGACCCTGCCAAGAACAGGAAACTTGATGAATTTCTGATCAAATTAAAGATAGAGGCTGTCAAGAAAGACGAAATACTGGAGTTTGTGCAGAAGCTCGCTTTTGAAAAGGTAAAGGAAGCCAGCGTGAAGAACAAAGCTAAGCCGATTTTAAGGCTTAAAACCTAGTCCTTTATAATCCCGTAGCCAATCAGCCGCCATCTTGAGCCAAGAAGCCTTGAGATTGTTGCCCTTGAGCCTGTTTCGGCGCATACAGGCAGTTTTAAGCTTAACTCGAGCATGTCTTTTTTTAATGAACTAACAATGCCGACAGTGGCAGCAGAGTTTGTGTTAAGCATAAGGTTTTCATTTATTTTAATTGGCTCAACTACGAGTTCGTCTTTAGCCCCTACAACTCTTTCAAGCAGGTTGACTTCCAAATTAAGCTCATACCAGACTCGCGGAAGCTTGCCTGGCCTCCCTGCAACATTTCCGACAAAGGCGTCAGCCTTTACAATTCCCGGGTCAAGGCCTGTCATAACCCCTACTAAGCCGCCAGGCTGCACTTCCTTAACATCATCTTTGCCGCTTCTCAAGGCAGTTACCACAGTCCTAACCGATTCCCAAGAGGTCTTTCCGTGCTTTTCAACCATTCTGCCAGGCTGCAATTCAAGTTCTTCTCCTACCCTAAGCGAACCCTGCTTCAGAGTTCCTCCCAAAACACCGCCTGCGATGTTTTTGTAATCCGTGCCTGGCCTGTTTACATCAAAAGACCTTGCCACAAAAAGCAGGGGGTCCAGGTCTTTGTTTCTTGAAGGTGAAGAAGGTGAAGAAATTGTTTCCTGAACAGCCTGAAGCAACGCATCAATGTTAACCTTGCGCTGTGCTGAAATAGGGACTATAGGCGCATTTGAGTAAGGCGTTCCCTTAAGGAAAGCCTTTATCTCGCGGTAGTTCTTCTTTGCAGCCGCCTCGCTAACCAAATCGATTTTGCTCTGAACAACAACAACGTCCTTTATTCCGATAATCTTTAACGCAACAAGATGTTCGCGAGTCTGCGGCTGAGGGCAGGGCTCGTTAGCGGCAATCAGAAGCAAAGCGCCGTCAATGATGGCAGCGCCTGAGAGCATAGTGGCCATTAAGCTCTCGTGGCCGGGGGCGTCAACAATGCTGATTTTTCTCATTAGGGTTCTTTTCTTTTTGCACTTGCCGCAGCTTTCTGTAACAGAATAACCTTCGGGGAGAGGGCAGCTCTTACACTGGTAAACGCTAAAATCAGCGTAGCCAAGGCGTATTGTAATTCCCTTCTTGATTTCTTCAGAATGCGTATCAGTCCATTTGCCAGACAAGGCCTCTGTTAGCGTAGTTTTGCCATGGTCAACATGGCCAACCATGCCAAGGTTAACTTCTGGCTGAACAACCTGGCTGATTTTGTCGCTATCGCTTTTCTTTTCTTTCATTATTTTTTTAGCAGCAGCTTTTTTTACTATAACAACCACCTGCAAATATTTATAGCAAAGCAAAAAGAGGGAGGTTTATAAAGTTTTGGTGCTAATACTCTTTTTTTGGGTCAACAAGCGTTGGAAGCCTCCCGCCTTCAATGAAAGCCTTCAGGTTATCGCAAAATATGGCAACAACCCGCTCCATGTAGAAGGGGGTTATGCCGGCAGAATGCGGCGTTACTATCACATTGTCCATGCCCCACAGCTCGCTTGACTCAGGCAGCGGCTCTTTTTCAAAAACATCCAAAGCAGCACCGCTAATTTTCTTTTCTTTCAAGGCTTTGATAAGCGCTTGCTCGTCAACTATGCTGCCACGACCTATGTTTATGAAGAAAGCGGTCTTTTTCATAAATGCGAATTCTGTTTCGCCGAGCAAATGGCAGGTCTTCTTTGTGTAAGGCAATGCTACGATGGCGTAGTCTGCTTTCTGCAGCTGATTTTTAAGCTCTGCTATGGGGTGGATTTCCTTTACAAATTCAGACTTTTTAGAGACATCGCTTCTTATCCCGATAACATTCATTCCGATGCAGCTTAAAACCTTAGCCAGTCTTGAACCGATTTTTCCCAAGCCAATGATGAGAGCTGTTTTTCCATGGAGCTCTCCCGGGGGGTTTAATTGCAGCCCTTTCAGAATCCAGTCTTTCTTAAGCTGCGCTTTCAGGCACAAATCAAGCCGGCGCTCATGCATAATCATGCAACCCAGGACATGCTCTGCTATGTTTATGCTGTGAACTCCCCTTGAGTTTGAAAGAAGTATGTTTTCTGGCAGGTCCGGCAGTATTTTATCAACGCCAGCAGCCATTGCATGAACCCATTTTAAATTAGAAGCCTTTTCCAGCCACGCCTTCTTAAAATTTGAGTTGTTGCACATCAAAATATCAGCAGAAGGTAAATGCGAGTAGAATTCTTCATTGTTGCCGGCAATTTCGATTTCTATTTCGGCAACAGACCTTATTCTTTCAGAATGCCATTTTCTAATCTCAAATCCTTTTGGGTTGTTTACGAGAAGTTTCATTTATCTGATTTAACTTCCTGCTTTCTTTTCTTCTGCCTTCCCCTCATTCTTGGCACCGTCTTCCTTCTTTTTTCCAGCCTCTGCAAAGATGTCCTCGCTGCCGTGCTTTGTAACTTTAAGATTCACCTGGGAAATTTTGGCATGAACAGTGTTTCCGCAAACAGTCTTACGCTGCAAAATCCCCTTCTTCAGCTTCTTTATGCCAACGCCTTCGTAAGCTAAAATCTTTTTCCTGCCGATTCCAGGAACGTCCTTCCTCATCGGGAAGCCGCAGAAGTCAGAACCGCCAGTGAGCATGAACTCATAGCCGTGAAGGTCAAACAGCTCGCCCTTCACAGTATCGCCTATCTTAAGCCCCATAAAGCCCTTGGCGGCGTCTTCCGCAGCCTCCCTCTGGATGCTAAACCCTGATTTAGGGTCAGATATGACGAGTTTTAATGCCATGAAAAATGAAAGTCAGCTACTGTTTAAAAAGATTATTGTGCACCAAAAGAAACAAGCCCTGGCAGCATCATTACAAACACAGCTCCGGCAATCATCAAAGCATATATCTTCTTGTTCCACTTTAACACCTTGGTGCCGTCAAGCTGCCAGAAAGGAAGCATGTTGAACAAAGCAAGCCATCCGTTAATTGACAAGCCATAATATGCCATGGTGATTAATAAAGGATATGAAGAAAAAAATGGTGATACCTGAAGTAAGGCGAAAAATACGAATGCGAGGACGATGTTCACCAACGGGCCCACTGCCGAAATTCTTCCGTTCCTCGCAAGGTTAACATTGCCCCGGATGAAAACAGCCCCTGGCGCTGCAAGTATGAACCCGAAAAAAGACATGAGCAACGCAAGCAGAAGCATGGTGTCAAAAGCCCTGAACTCGGCAAGGCATCCGTAACGCTGCGCTAAAAACTTGTGAGCCATCTCATGCAGCAAAAAGCCAAGGCCTACAGTAATTGCGGCCATCACTAGTGCCAAAAGGAACTGTGTCGTGATGGAAAAGCCGCCACTAAGGAGTATGGCAAATGCTAAAGAAATTATCAGCCATGCCCTAAAAAGGTGCTGCAGCTCTAATGTCGAAAATCTCATACAATAAAGCCATTCCAACTCTTATTTATAGTTTTAGCTTGCGAAATCTATTTAAACCGGAACGCTGATTAAAACAGTTATGGCTAAGATAAAAAAGAAAGCAACCAAGAAAGGCAGGGAAAAAAGGGCATGCGAATTCTGCTGAAACTTCACAAGCCCTTGGCAGCCATGTAAGCGTCTATTTCAGGGATTTCGCTCATCTTAGATGCCACTTTCTTTCCCAATTCTTCGCTGGCTGCAACTATCAGGTGAAAAACCTTTTTCCTGTCAAGACCTACTTCTTCAGGCCCTAAATCATTGCCTCTCCAGTCAAGCACCGCCCCGCCCGATTCTTTCACCAAAAGGTATAACGGGCCTATCTCCTCACCGGTTTTCAGCTTATTCGGATTTTTACAATTATCCCCGCTGATAAACAGGTCTACAGTCCCATTTGCCAGCAATGCCACATGCCCTGCAAAAGAGCCAACATCGCCTTTCTCCTTACCGAATTCAATTAACGGTTTGCTTAAATCAGAAAGCATGTAAAAGTCAAACATGACTTTATTAAGGTCTTCAACGCTTTTCTTGCCTGAAGTAACCAATTTCGCAACAGACTTTCCTCCCTTAGCCCATTTCTCTATAACATAACCCCCCTTGCCTTTAACAGCATAAAAAAGATTGCCGCTGTTAAACTCAAGAAATCCGGAGCATACGAATTCATTGAGTTTTGGATTTTTCGATGCGCTAACACCAACAATGCTTCCATGGGGCAGCATGCCCATGCCGCGATGAAAATTATAAGTCCCGTCAATCTCATCGCCAATAACAGAATAAACAGGGCTGCCGGAAAGAAGCATTGGTTTTTCCAGCTCTTCAGTGTAAAGAACCACAGGAAGCCCGGAAGAGTTGAAATACCCAACCAAAGCCTCACTCGCAGCCAAATCGCCAACTGTTTTCATATCTATTTCTGTTTCCACTTCGGTTTTGCCTTCAGCCCCTTTGCCTATCACAGCTTTGTAACAGGCTAAAAGAGCGCCTTTTACATGCTCCAAAAGCTTTTCATCACTTGGCATAGCTGATTAACAAACACGCCAACATTTAAAACTATTGCCTTTCTTTACCGAAAATTTAAATAGCAGTAAAAAATCATCCTGTTGTTATGGCTGCTGTGGTGTACTGGCTAGCATGTGGGCCTGTGGCGGCATAGCTGCAGAGCGCCTTAGGACCGGGTTCGATTCCCGGCAGCGGCCTACCATTTTAGTGCAAGGTGGGCGCAAGAGTAACGAATAGTTGTGAGGAATCAAAATACGGACTTTTTCATCAGAACCGGGAAAAGCTTTAAGCTAAACGAACCAGTTAAGAAAGCTTCTGAGCTCATCAGAAGTTGTTGAAAAGATTTCAGAGACCAAAGAGCCTGTTATTGGATTATTCTGGGCGAGTTTGGTTTCAATCGTTTCTTTAAAGGTTTTGTAAGGCACTTTGACGCTCCCCACAATGCTCTCGCTGCCTATTATGAAAGTTGGCGTTTGGTCTATGCCAAGGGCTTTTCCGTCTTCCAGAGTCGCCGAGACAGTATCCCTATACTTTCTGGAGCTCAGGCACTCAGCAAAAGCAGATTTGTCAGCATTTGGAATCCTGCCAACGTAATTGTTGAGTGATTTCTCGTCCAAGTAGAGGAAATAAGTGAAAAGGGTGTCGTGGTAAGCCCAGAACTGCTTGCTGCCCTGCTCCCACATGCACAAAGACGCTTCAGCAGCCAGCTGAGCTTCTTCGCTCCCACTAAGTGGGTATGGCTTGAAGACTATTTTTGCCTTGTTGCTGACAACAAAATCGCGCTTCATTGCAGCAACCTGGAAGTTATTAACCTGGGTGTTGACCTGGTTTGAGAAGTCGCCATATTCAATAATTGCAAAAGCGCCTTCAGCTCCTATGTAAGGGTATTGGAATTCGAACTCGGGCAATTCAGACCCCTCTTCAGCAACTTCTTCCATTGATTCCTCAGCCTCATCTTCAGCAGGCGTTTCAGGAAGCTCAGGGACTTCAGGGGGTGCTGTTTCAGCAGATTCCCCAGGCTGTTCAACAGCCGGTTCAGGAACAGCACAGGAAGAAACAGCAATAACCGAAACTACAAAAAACAACAATAATAATCGTCTCATGCCAGTAATAATCGAATAACTAGCTTATAAAAGTTTGTAAATTTGGTAAAGTAAAGTTATGTGAGGACTGTTGTTCTTTCCGCTTCCTCTTCTTTTCTCTCCCCTTAACTTGCGCAGGGGAGAAGAAAAGAAGCTAAGCAGCTTGGCACAGCAAACACGCAATAGTTTACTTTACCGTAAATTTAGAAGCCTCTGGCGGAATTTGCATCCGCGACCTCCACCTCTTTGGCTTGATACCAAGGTGGCGCAATTACTGGCTATGCTACAGAGGCATATAACCTCTGAGTTTTAGAATTGTTTTTAAATATTGCTATGCATTTGCCCAGTATGAAAATGCTTCTGTTGCTGTTGGCAACAGCACTAGCTGGTTGTGCAGTAAGTAACGTGGAAGGGTATTCTGCTGTTACTGTAAGGAATCCTGAACTTGGCGAATTCACTTTCTTTGTAGAAGTTGCTCAAACACCTGAGGACTTCAGGGAAGGCCTTATGTTTAGGGAAAGCCTGGACGATGATAAAGGAATGCTTTTTCCCTACAAAGACTCTGCTCAAAGAAGTTTCTGGATGAAAAACACGCTTATACCGCTGGACATAATTTTCATTGATGAAAATCTCATAATCAAAAGGATTCATAACGCAGTTCCCTGCAGGGAAAACCCCTGCCCGCCGTATGTATCAGGGGTTCCTGTCAAGTATGCGCTTGAAATTCGCGGCAATTTAACAACAGAAAAAAACATAAAGGAGGGCAATGTTGTAGAGCTGAAGCTAAATGAAAAGCGATAAGCTGCTCAAGGAACTGGCCCGTGATATCAGTTGCGAATGGAATTCTTCTTTGGCTGGTTGCAGTTGGAATAGCCTACTTCCTAGCGCCAGTAATTCTGTAAAACAAACTGCAAAAATTTATAAACATTGTTCCAAGTTCATTCTCTTATGCGGGGGTGGCAGAGCCTGGTCAAATGCGCAGGACTTAAGCCTTGAAAAGATATCCTGTCCCTTAGTGGGTACGCGTGTTCAAATCACGTCCCCCGCATTTACAAAGTAAATGCGGACCAGGAAATCCTTTGATTTCCGCTGCCCGCATTTTCTTAAAAAGAAAATGAGCAAAAGAAACAGCAAGTGGGACGTTCACTTCGTGAAGTCCCACGGATAAGAGATGTCAGAAAATGCCAGAAACAAAGTGAGCACCCTCTTAAAAAGAAAATGAGCAAAAGAAACAGCAAGTGGGCGTAAAGCCAAACGAACTACTGCTACGGCATCTTTTTAAATTTATTTGAGAATGCCGAAGCTAGTGCTGTGAAAACATACTTTAAAATTATGAATTTTAACATTTGCGTTTTTAATGGTTTTTGACAGAACTTACAGCTTGCTCATCTCGGGCAGTTGCATTACTCCAAACTCGTACTTGTATAGGTTGAGGAAGGACTTTATGAGGGTGTGGAGCTGGGAAACATTTTCAACAAGCAGCTCTTCAAACTGCGTTGAATAAGTTCTGTATATGAACTTGTCGAATAAGGTTCGCATGAAGAAGTAAAAAGGCTTCTGTTCCCACCTGTCTTCGTAATCAGTGTCAAGGTAGCCGTCAAATATCAGGTCTATTCTGCCTTGGTTCATTTTAACGCGCTGGCCGTCCCTCTCAACAACAACTTCTTTGAGTTTGTGCATTCTTATTTCGATTCTTATAACATGCCTTGCATAGTCGGAAATCTTTTTCCACGGCATTAGCACAATTTCCACATATTTTCCGTCAGGCCTTATGTGTTCCTGGTTTCTCAGCTCGCGCTTGTCAAAGGCCTTTTCATTGAACCATTTGTCAATCAGAGTGTAAAGTTCAGTGGCTTTGAACAGGCCTTCATACTTCAGGCGCAGATGGTCCACAACAAGTCTTCTTTCAGTCATTTTTTATCAGTAAGCGTTTCCCTTTCCTTCATATTTCAAAAACTCCTTTATTGCCGCATGGAGCTTCCACATCTCGTAATAAAGCGTGTCCCAGTAAACAGACTCGAGCTCGCGTTTCATAAACCAGTTCCTGAAAAGGTTGAGCAGCCTTCTTTCCACTGCATTGGCTGTCCATCTTGCCCTGCCGAAAATGTCCTCGTAAGGCGCTTTTATCTCCCCTCCGATAGTAATCGTCATTCTAGCATTCGTCATCTTCTTTTTTTTGCCGTTGAACATAACGTCTATGTCGTAGTCGCCATAACTGTGGTAGTAGATTGTTATTACTTCCATTACAAAGCCTGTTTTTTTCCTCTCAGCCTTTATGCGCAGTTCCAGTTCAGGCGGCTTGCTTTTGTAAAGGTCTTCATAAACTTCATACCGTCTCTGCCTGAGCCAGTTTGCCATGAGCCTGTAAAGGCCGTCAAGGTCGTAGAGGCCCTTGAATTTTATGCGTGCAGGAAAAAGCCCTCCAAAAGTTGGGCTATACGCAGGAGCGCTTGGAGTGTGTATTGGAATCGGTGCTTTTTCATCAGGAACCTCTTCTGGCCCCTTGCCCCTTCTGAACAATCTGAAGAGACCGCCTCTTGTTTCAGCCATGCTGTAAAACCTGTTTTATGCTTATTTAAAACTTTCGATAGATAGGGCTCTGTAGAAAGTCTTAATAAACAGTCCTCCCAAAAGGGCTGTTGCCCTGATGGGGGACAGGGTGGAAGGTCAAGTTCCACCATGAAAAAGAACGAACGTTTGGATAGAAAAATAATGCGGTTATTCCGCAGCGCGGGGCATCCGCGCTGGGCTCACCATATGGGTCCTAAGAAGTTTCAAACTTGGATTCTTTGTTTAGGCCTTATTGTGAAGCAAGTTTACCAGCTGTCCTATCGTAGGGCAATGAAGTTTCTCGACGAGTTTTACGGTATTAATCTGCACTGGACTACTTTACAGAAAGCTGCAAAGCGCTTACCAAAAGCTCTTTGGCAATCGTTGCTTGCTGCAACGATTGGAACAAAAAACATCTTTCTCGCTGCTGGTGATGGTACAGGATTTGCCAGAGCTGGACCGAGCAGTTACTACTTGCGCCGCATAGACCGTGATGGTCCTATTGGCAGACCTGTGCAAGCCATCACACTGATTGATGTTGAGCGGCGCAAGTTTATTTCAGGAAATTTCTTTGCCAAGCCATACCATGCAGCCAGGCGCATTCCGGGACTGCATAGGCAAAGTCCTGCTGAAATCGATGTGCTGCTGCTGGATAAAGAATTTGATGCTGAAAAATTGCATCAATGGCTTAATGAGAACGGCACATTCTCCGTTGCGCCAGTGCGCAAAGGATGCCGTCGAGGACGGCATCGCAAAATGTTGCGCGACTGCTTTGACTGGTGCTTATACTGGCAACGCAACATAGTTGAATGCTTGTTCAGTGCATTGAAAAGATTGTTCGGCAGCACAGTCAGGTGCAGGCATATCAGAACGCAGACAGCAGAGCTGTTTTGTAGGCTAATCGCCTACAACATAGGCTATCGCCTATGGACTTTTTCTACTAAGCC
>JAGVYT010000015.1 GCA_018303115.1 Candidatus Woesearchaeota archaeon
TAACGATGTGTTCAGCTTGCCGCCACTAAACGTTCCAACCTTATCATTTACTTTGGCAACAAAGTAAATCTCAAAAACCGCAAGGTTTTTGTTGTTCATGCACGGCTTTCATATTATTTCTTTAGAATTTGCATTTGAAGGCTTTTGATATTTTGATATACACTTCTGCTAACATGCCTTAAAAAGAATTCCCATTGCTACACACCCCATCATATAGAAAGTTTTTTAAACATCATATGCCATTATTCAGGAAAAAGAGGGCTTGAATTGAAACGCAGGGCAAAGTCGGTGAAGGCTTCTTCAAACAGAAAAAAGCAGCGTGGCTTGAGCGATGGCATGGTTCTGCTGATATTTCTTGTTTTAATTTCAGTAATCATTGCAGTCTTTAGCACAGAAAGCCAGGTTACAAGGCAGGACCAGGTAAAACTGCTCAACCAGCTCGTCATAGAAGCTGAAGAAGAGGACGGGCCTGCTATAATTGTTGGCGGCACCCTTGACAAAACTATGCTGCTTAATTTTGCAAATAAAAACTATGACGAGCTTAAAGGCCTTTTAGGCGTGACTTCAGACTTTGTCATACACTTTGAGGATTCTGAAGGAAACCTTGTCGATATAATCGGAAAGCCATGCATAGGCAGCGCTTATGCAAGAGTTAACGGTTACAGATGCGATGGCTGACTGCGTTTTTTTCTCACTTTTAACGTTTCGAAAAAAATAGATGCATCCCGCATATGGTGAAGAATATGGGATTAAAAGCACAAACAATATCTGCAGACGCGTTTATAGCTATTGCCTTATTCATGATAGTCCTGATATTCTTTTTCTCCTTCAGCAGCGATAAAACAAGCGAAATAAAGGTGAAGGATCTCCAGAGCGAAAGCTCAAAGCTTGCATCTGCAGTTTCAGTGGTAAGAAATGAAACTTCCTCTTTTGTGGAAGGAACCAAGGTAAAGGTTGACTCGCTTGAGGGGGCAAGCGGGATGACTTACTCGCAGCTAAAGGACGCCTTTGGACTGGAGGCAGACTTCTGCATACACTTTGAGGATTCTGAAGGAAACATCATAAATGTTACAGGGAACAGAACAGGTCTTGGCAGCGGTTACGTGACGGTAGGGGGAGTGGCTTGCGGGTGAATCTCTTGCTTCTTTTACCACTTACCAATGGTTATTAACCGAAAGGTGAAGGCTGACATTAAGGTTTGCGGGGATACTGTTATTAGTTCGAGGGTGCCGGTGTTGTTTAAGGGCAGGTTGGTTAGCATGGTTTTGACTGTGTTTGATTCTGCAGAGTGCCAGTGAACAGATGCTTTCGGAGATACTGGCTTTCAGCGGCGTTGTCCTAAAAGCGCTTTCTCACATGTTTATCGCTTCCTTTTTACTTTCCCCCTCCTCTGCAAAGCAAGGAGTGGGAAAGTAAAGAAGGAGAGCTACGAAAGGTGCAAGCAAAGTCTCAGGACAGAGCCGCTTTCAGCAAAACCTTTAATAATTACCAATAGGATTATTAAGCTATGGCAAAGAGAGGGCAGTACTTCACCATAGACGCTTTTGTGGCCCTGCTTGTGGTAACAACAGGGTTGGTTCTTGTGCTTGCAGTAAACTCTTACACACCCTCTTCCGGCCAGCCTGAACGCCTTTCTCAGGAGTTTGTTAATGTTCTTGCCCAGACAAAAATAAAGGAACTGAACAACTTTTTTGTGATGCAACAGGTTAGGAACGGCAACATTACTGATTTTGACAACACTATCTTGCAGCAGGCATACGAGTTTAAGCGCTATTTTGACTCGTTTCTTGTCGGTTGCCCCCCTGCGACCGGCTGTCACGGGTATGAGCCTTCTGTTCATACGAACATGTCCGCTGAATTCTTGGCAAGCGTTACGCCAAGCCTTGTTCCTAAACAGTACAGTTTTGAAATTATAATAGACGGCGATTCTGTTCACGGCAGGGGCGAAGGACAGGACACTACAGACCTTCTTATCTCCAGCAAAAGAATCGTGTTTGGGGTTGTGAACAAGAGCGTGGAATTCTGGGGGCCTGTTACTGTGGAGGTAAGGGTATGGCAATAAGCGTTTTCCCAAGCAAAAGGGGGTTCTTCTTTACAATAATCGCCATGTTAATAGTTTCCGTGCTATTCGTATCTTTTATGCCAAAGTCAGGAGTTACGCTAGTCCACAAAATCCCCTCCACAGAAAGCAGGATTAACGTAGCCAACGATTTTGTCGAAACGCTGAAAACATCCTACCTGCCAATGGCCCTTAGAACATCAAGCTATAGCGCCTTAAACTCGCTTTCCGAGTATACCAAGGCATATGGCTCCTTGTTCACCGATTATGATGATTTAAACACAAACTTTGCTGAAATGATGCTTAACGGCTCTATCTTTTGCAGGCTCGGCGGGCAGAATGCGGTCATGGCGGTAGAGGACTGTATCGGCTCATCAGAAACCCTTATGATGGGCAGGGATTTCACCCGGCGCCTCAGGGATATAGAGAACGCATCAGTTTCAACCCTGCAGCTTCAGACAGCGCTAAATTACAGCGGCTTTAATGCGGTTCTTTTCCAGAACAACGCCACAGGGCCCTTCCAGGTAGGGGTGAAAATCACAATTAACTTCTCAGTAAATGCAGGGCTAGCATGGTGGAATGACACCAAAGACGTTGAAGTGATTTTCAGCTTTGAAGGGATAGAAGACCCCCTTTATTCTGTCAAAAGCCAGTCAGACCTCGGCCTCCTCTACACAAATGTTTTCAACAGGACAAACATAACCTCCTGGAACATTACGAACACGTTTCTTGAGATTGAATGGAGGAAATACCGCTATGAGAAAAACGGCTCGGCCTTTCTTACGCGCTTCACCAGCCTTGATGAGGCTTCAGAATGCTGCGGCATTGAAAGTCTGATAAACCCTTTCGCAATGGACGACGCTGTTGTTGGAAATGTGGAAAGGCCTTACGTGGACTGGTGCTTCTTCGGAACAAGGTGCCCCGGCGACCAGCCTGGCGCTTTATGGAACATAAGCTGCATAACAGACACCGCGCAATCGCCTGAAAAATTTTACAGGTTCTCCCTTGACACTTACCACGCAAGCACTTACAACCTTACAGACTTTGTTTACGGCGCAGAGCCGGATCCCAACGCAGCGCAGTGCAACGGCATGATGCAGGCAGTGTGCGGGATAGACCCTGATACGCCGTGCATATGAGCTGTTTATTCTGACTTTTTTCATTTTCTCTTCCCTATCAAAGTCAAGGGAGGAGAAAATGACTGCAGCAATGGAGCAAAGCAGAAAATAAGGTCTAATGCATAGCAAAAAGGGAAAAACATTATAAACTAGCTGCAACAGTAAAGTTTTATTCTATTGTTATACAGGCTATACAGGCGAAAAAAATGAATGTGGAAGAAACAGTAAAGATAAACAAGCTGGCAAAAGAGCTTCTCGCCCACAGGATAGCTGAAAACTCTGAACAGGCAACACTGAAAGCAGAGGAAATGATAAGAAAAAGAAATCCGGTAGAAGCAAAGGAGAAGACTTTGCAGCAAACCAGCCCTGATACTGGCTATTTTGAGAACATTGCCAGGCATCTCTCCTCAAATATAAGGGAGCTGGCTTCTGCCGTTAACAGAATAAGGCAGGAGCAGGCAGCCCTGAAAGCTCAGGTTGACGAGCTGAGAATGCTTAGCGAAAAGAAGCATGCCGCCACGGCTGAAGAAAGCAAGGAACTGGCGCAAAAGGAAGACGAAAACCTGAAAACAGGGTTTTCTGGGGAAGACATTGCCATAGACAAAATATTTTACTTCGGGAAAAAATGACTGACCGCGCAAAATACGACCACCTCGAGAAACTAGCCAGAACGCTGCTCAAAAGCGGGCTTGCATCCAACTCTGCGGAAGCCATGAAAAGGGCCAGGGAAATCCTCAAGATTAAACCTGAGAAGGAAAAAATAAACATTGAAAGCCTACCGAAGATAGATGAGATAAAGGCAGCTGACAGCAAGCACGCAGGAGAACTGGAGACTGACAGGAGCCTCAGGGAGCTGCTGGAAGAAGACGCTGAAAAAATATACAACAACAAAAATTCCGGGAGCAGGCAAAGCTAAACCAATGCAGTAAGCTTCTTTATTTGTTAAGTCAAGTTGTTAAGTGAACACTGCCTCCCTCCCTGCTGCACCATGCCCCTGATTCCTTTCCCAACTTCTCCCTCCCTATCAAGTTTAAGGGAGGGAGAAGTTTGGTGAAGAAGCAGAAGGCAGAGCGTTCAGTTGGAAAGTTTACTTTGCATTATTTAACAGATTCAAGCTCAAGCAGGGTCTCTGTCCTTCTAACACCAGCTATGCTTTTTAATTTTTTCAGCACAATCTCTCCAAGCTCTCCCGCGTCCCTGGCTACTACCTTTAGCATCAGGTCATTTGGCCCTGTGGTCGCCACAATATTATGCACAAATGGCATCGGAACCATCTTTTTTAGAATCAAGTAATGAAGGTCGTAATCAACGTCCACCAGGATGTAGGCAGTGATTGCCTTGCCCAGCTTTTTATAGTCAAGGACTGCAACATATTTTTTAATGATTCCAAGCTTTTTCAGCCTCTTTATCCTGTTGTGTATTGTCGTCTGCGGCATTCCCAGCTTGAAAGCAAGCTTCTTTGTTGTAACATCCGAATTCAGCTTAAGCTCTTCAAGTATCAACATGTCTTTGTCATCAATCATTTCCGGTAAAAAATTCCGTTTTGATATAAAAATGTTGTTGTTTTTGCATAATTTTCCATTTGTTTGGGAGTAGATTCTTAAAGTGCGCTTCCCTCTTTTTATAATCTGCCCAAGCAAATTGCAAAGAAAATTTCCGGAAATTCCGGAAAATTTCCGCTATTAACCGGTTATAATCGAAAATTTTACGGAGGAATTGAAAATTCCTGCAAGCCAGTTGAAAGATTTTCAAAAATTCATGATAGGGTTTTATTAAGGGGGAAATAATAGAAAATAGAAGGTATAAACTTTATCAGATAAGTTTTTATACTCAAAGGGATTACATATATGTTTAAGGGGCAAATATATGCCTCTTATATGTTTTCCGATTTGAGGGGTGATGTAGGGGCTTTTCAGGATGCGCAGTTCAGGCCTTTTAAGATTTGCTTTACACGATTTTTAATTCGAATCAGTTATGAGATGAAGGGTTTAGCAGCTGTGGAGGTCAAAAATGAACTGGAAAACTAGTCTTTTGTTATTAATGCTTCTTCTCTTAACGCCTGCCCTGGCTTATGCTGGCGGAGGCGGTTTTGCAGTTCCGGCTACGCCTATTAACGGTTCTTCTGCAGAAATTGCTCAGCAACGGACAGTTCAAGATTATGGCTCTGGTGGTGAGGCAGTTACAGAGGTCGTTAATGGAAGCGTAGAAGAAGTGCCTGTATCAGAGCAGACTCGGCAGGAGAATGTTCCTGTATCAATTGTTGAGACAGATTCGCAGCAGGAATCAGAGGACGTTAATTATGCCGTTACGCAAGAGGCGCTTGAAGAGGCTGAAGCTGTTCCTTTAGGGGAATCTCCTGTATACGAATCCGGAGTAGCGCAAGCGAATGTTGCGGAAGAAGTCGCTCCCGAAACGTCTGTTCAAGATGGTGCCAAAGAGCCTAAAGAGACTTCTGAGCCAAAGAAGGGCTTCATCCAAGCGCTGTGGGGATTTTTCACTGGAACTGGTGAGAAGGCTGCCGATACCGAAAGCGCTGAACAACCTTTGTCATACAAGCCTCAAGAAGACTTGTTCGCAGCGAATGATTCCGGGCTAGAAACAAAAATTTCCGAACCAATCGGGGGAAACGATTCAGACAAAGCGGAAAAAAGCGGGGGCAGCGAATCGTTCATATCACGGATTTTCAAGAAGCTATTCCGATAATGAATCACCTGCTAAATAAATTTCCGGCTATTTTAATCTGTCTTCTGCTAGTTTTTATGCCTGCTGGTTATGCGCAGCAATTTTCTGGCACCTCACTTTACATGGAAAGTGATGATTATGAACAATCAAATGAGTCTTCTGATAGAATTGTCAGTGAAGTTGTGATTAATGTTTCAGAGGATGGGCAAATAACTATTTTAAACTCTGACGCAGACAATGTTTCTTCCAATGAAAATATTATAGGCGCCCAAGAAATATTTCCAGAAGCTGACGATTCTTGTTCAGACGCAAACAGCCGTAATCTGGGTACAAGCTATTACGAATATATAGATTACAATGGTGATATTGATTGGCATAAGTGGTATTTGCCTTCTTCAGGCAGATTTACTGCCGAGTTAGATGTCCCTTCAGGCTATGATTATGAGCTTAACGTATACAAAAGCTGCAGCTCAGTGGTTTGCAGTTCTACCAGAGGAACAGGAAGCGATGAACAATGTTCAGTAGATGCTAATGCCGGATGGATTTATGCGGCATTTAAACTACTGCCTATTAAGATGGGGTTGAGCGCGTTATGAAAAAGGCACTACATTTATGCACAATTTTTTTTGTCGCTTTAATTCTAGCTTTACAGCCAGTTTATGCTGCAACGCTTATATATAACTGTTATTCAACAGAATTTAACAGACAGCACTTTTATGCTTTCTGTTGGTGCAGTTGCGCCAATTGAACAGCAGGATTCTTCGCAACAAAACATTACCCAGCAAATATCTCTGAGCGACTGGAAATTTGCCAAGGAGATTGGAAGTGAGTCAGAGAGCTGGGAGCCAAAGAGGGTTACAAGCGTTTTCTCAAAGGAGGATTACATCTCTTATCTATGGGTCAAGTATGTTGATATTTATGAAGCGCATAGCGGCAAATGGAAATGGTATGACCCTAAAAACAGCTACTATGCTGACTGCACTTTTAACCTGGATGCGCCTCCTTCGGGATATTATTGGCTGTGGTTCAAGACTTGGTGCGGCGTATACATAAAAGGCATGTACCCTGCTTCAAATCCAGGCATCTGGAATGCAGAATTCTATCTTGAAAGCAGCAAGGCAATAGATGCCGACTTCTTCATAAAATACGTGTTCAAGGAAAGCAAGATGGTTAGAGGCGTTGATGGCGATGGAAATCCAGGAACCGAAACTTACTCGTTTTCTGCAAGTGATGACGCTGCATACACGTGGGCTAGGCTGAATAACGTTGCAGACCCTTTGAATATCGAGTGGAAGTGGTATGCCCCCGACAGCAGCCTCTACAAGACCTTTACGCACACCACACAAAACCCAGGAACAGATAAGAGCTGGGATGGCTACAACTTATGGAGCTCAATTAACATTAAAGACAATCCTCCTGAGAATTTGTGCGGCGACTGGCAGGTCAAAACCTACATTGATGGCCAGTTTGTTTATTCGCGGAATTTTGTCATAGAAAATTGTGTTCCCCCACCTAAGTGCGATGCCAATGCTCTGGAATCCTGGGTTTCAAAAGACGGCGAGATTTACAACAACATAAAGACCCATCACAAGTTTGAAAATACATGGGGAGAAACGCTTGACTATAACATTAACTTTGAGCTTTTTGACCCAAACGGAGCAAAGGTTGCCAGCACCTCAAACAATGGCCAGCTTGGCGCAGGGTGGGTATCAACATGGTGGGTGCAGTACGGCGTTCCGTCAGGGGGCTGGAAGCCAGGCAGCTATGTTTCCCGGGCAACTGTTAACGGCTACTGCTCAACCCAGCAGGTTACTCTAAGCAATCAGGCTTATCCCAACATTCCCGCGCCAGTCTTTTCTCCCGGAATTCCTGAAACCAATTATTGCGATGGCAATATTAAAGTAAAGGTTTCAGACAAATACAGCAACAACCTCCAAAGCGTTAAAATTTATCTTGACGGAAGCATTGAGGGAACAACCAGCGCTGATGGAGGCAGGGAAATAATTATAGCCGATGACAGCTGCGGGCAGACGCATGCAGTCAAGGCAGTCTGCCCTGACGATTCCCTGTGCTCTGTAAAGTCAAGCACCATTTCCTACGACGGTGACGTCAATTCTGTTTTCTTCATTTGCGATTGCCCTGGAACAATTCCCGGGCTTGATATTGAGGCGACTACAGACTCTTACAGGTATGTTACCGGCTCTCAGGTGAAAATGAACGTTAACATAAAAGATGCAGCCGGAAATTTTTTGAGAAATGCCCTGCTTACAATTTACGACCCGTTTCTCGGCGCAACAAAGTTTTTCAACCCTGGAGAAGGCTTGCTATCTTACAGCTCCGAAGCGACTCTTACAGGCCTTCAGGCTTTTTTCCTGTCTTCTTACAAGCAGGGCTTTCTGCCCGGCTTGTCCAAGGTTAAGGTTGTAGTAGAGGACTTTACCGGTAGAATATCGGTGCAGGCAACTCATAAGGACGGCTCAGCTTTGTTATCTGCTCTTATTTTTCTGGACGATGAGTTCAAAGGCGTAACAGACAGTTCCGGGAGAAAGGTTATCAGCGGGGATAAGGGCAGGACAAGCGTTTTAGCCTTAAAATGCGCAGGGGCCACTGTAGAAACGCCTTATTGCAGCGGTACGCCAGTCACGATAGCAGACAATAATTTCGTTTCGTTATCTTGTGATTGCGGTCCTGAAGGGATGCAAAAAGAAGGCACGGTTTTGCTGCAGGTTAGGACCAAGCCTGAAAATTGCTATTCTAATTTCAGAAATTGCCCCATAGGCAATGCCCTTGTTATTGTAGATAACAGCGCTATGGGTTATACACCTCTTCACGGTTTCATAGAGCTTCAAAATCTGAAATATGGAAAACACAAGGTATCTGTGAGGGGTTTTCTTTCCGACGATGAGGACGACACCACTCCTGAATTGAAAGAATATGAAACTGAGTTGATGGTTTCAGAGCCTTTTGGGCAGGAGACGTTTGAGTTATCAAACAATGATTTTGTAGCTTTAAGTGAATCTTCTCTTGAAGCGCAGTCTAATGTGAGTGAGCAGTTCATAATCATTCCTATTCTTATATGGGTTGCTTTTACAGCATGGGACGCTAAAACATTGAATGATTGTGAGAAAAAATACGATTATGACCCGATTGTGGCTGAAAGGGAATGCATGGATGAACGGCTTTGGCTCGGCTCTAATTTTATCCCGTTAGGAACGGTATTTAACAAGGCTGGGAAGGGGATTAAAGGCTTGGTTCACCTTCTTGAGTTTGTTGATGGTAAATGGGTAAGAAAAGCGGTTGAGGTTACAAGGGTTGGCGAAGTATTCACTGGCGCCATCAGGCTTTATGATAGAATTCATAACATCTATCAGGTGACTTCGGAATACGGCAGCAAGGCTTTGGGATATGTTATCCGCAAAACCGGATTGGACGAAATCATAATCATAATTAACCATGTTGAAAGCGTCATACTTCGCGACTGGGATGCTGCTGTGAAAGCAGTTCAGCTCAAGTTCCTTGCTAAAGACACGCTACAAGTTGGGGATACAGTTCTTAAGGGGGCTGATTTTGCTCATCTTCCGTTCGAGGCCATGGTAGGCGCTATTAAAGGCGAACTTGGAGAGGCGTATGCTGAAGAGGCATTTAAGCAACTGGCAAAAAGGGTTGACCCTAATATTGCAGTCAAGATGGTTGACGAGGCAAGTCTTGGTTTGACTAAGGACTTCAAAACTACAAATTACCGTTTCATCTTTAAACCAAATAAGAAAAGTATTGAAATTTTTACCCATGATAAAGATAAAATTTATGGGGAGATAGACCGGCTTTTTGACTTTCAGGGGAAGCCTGTTATTGTTGAAGCCAAGCTAACCAGTAAAATAATTTATCCTGGCACTATAAATCCTAAGGCACTGCCTGAAATAATGAAAGCTACTCAGGAGCTTTATGTTGAAAAGATTTTGAAGAATGAACTGCCTGAGCTTACAACGGCTGAATTGCAGCGTACAATAACACCGCAGTATGTTGTTGCAGGGCCCTCTGATGTCATGAAGACTTTCGTTCACGACCCCGTAAACCCTGTTCTTCCCTCTGCTAGTTGGCACTCTCTTACAGAGGATTTGATAAAACAAGGGTATGAGAATCCTTTGCCCTTGTCTCTTGCAGAGGATTATGCTGCACTGAATAAAATGGCAAATGATTTAGCCAGAGGCGTTGGAGGTAATTAGAAATGTCTGAAGGAACTTATTTTGGAGTTGAATTGAAGAAAGGAACTATAACGAGCAATGAAGCTCTTGTTGACACTTTTATGAAGTATCTGGGTTGTTTTGATAATCCTCACGTTTGGGAGGTTTATCTTAACAAAGTTGGAGAGGAGGGTCTTAGTAAAGCTCATAAGCTTGGAGACACGAGTAATCATATATATGCTAATTTACCTCGAAAGGCTGTGTACGATTTTCTGAAGAAAACCATTGCACATAATCCTGGTGTTGAGTTTGGCGGTATCCGTAGTTACGGAGCTGGTCTTTTTGATGCGGATAAGTACGGTTTTCCCGCTGACTCGATAATGGTGGCCAGAAACGGACTTGGCTGGCAAGGTTTGAGTCCAGAGCATTACGGTATTGACCCTAAAAAGTATTACGATGGCTCGGGTATCAGAACGTTTAGCGTTTCTGAACAAGGAAAAAAGGAGTGGAACATTGTTGTTCCATTAATTGATGTCCAAAAGATGATTTTTAGCACTTTAAAGCGCATTATACAAGCCTTTGACCCTGTTTCTCTTAATTTTAGAAGAGAATACTCTGAGCGTTTGCATGGGTCGCAAGTGTTGTACTTCAAAGACCCCTATCTTTTCTGTTTTGATTTGGAGCCTAATGAAGATATTAATGATGAGGGGGTTTTAAGGAAGCTTAAGGAAATTAAGTCTGTTTTGAGCTTGGAAGAACTTGAACGGATTTTAAAGGAGCAGACTGAGAGGAGCGATGCAGAAGTTTGGAAGTCTTCCTTCGCTGGGGCTGGTGTTTTTGAGAAGTTCGAACGTAAGTCAACCAGTATTTTCAGTGGCAATCTTAACGTGATTATTGCTCTTCGCAGGGCTGTGCGTGAGAAAGGGGTTGATTTGCCTGAGGGCGATGTTGAGGACTGGGCGCGGTATGAGGAGGAATATTTCAGAGAGAAGAAGAAAAAATAAAAAACTAGGTAAAAAATGGGTTGGAGCAAACTTGGTAAGGCGTTTCCTTTTTTGGTTTACTCTGCTGTTGCAGTCTTATCTCTGCTGCTGCTCATATCTTTTCTGCCAATCCCAGTCGATAAAACCGAAGACGGCAGCAGGGCTGGAGTTTATCCTGGCTCTGGCGGATTAAGCTTAAGTGATGACAGCAAGCTGAGTGACTTACTTGAAAGTTCTGGTGACGTTAATAGTGGTTCTGACTCTTCTGAAGACGCAGGTAGAACTAAAAAACCATCTGTCCAGAAAAGCAGCAAGAGCATCAGTTTATCACCGCTTGGAGCTGAAAAGTCCGGCAGCAGTCCCAGGAGCAGGTCCGGAAGGGTTGAGCCGCGTCATGACATTGTTGACCCTTTACTTGCGGATAAGGGCGGCGATGAAGAAGTTGAGGTAATTATAAAGCTAGCAGATGTGCCTGATGTACAAAACAGTTTGTTCTCTACTGCTTCTGAAGTTTCTGAGAAGCAGCAGCTCGAAACTGATTCGTTAGAGCTTAAAAATCTTGGCGCAGAAGTGGGGGGGGTTTACTCCATCGGAAACCTGATTGTAGCCAAGGTTAAGGCCAAGGACTTGTTAGAGCTAACAACAGCAGGCAGTGTTGAGAAAATCTTTGCCAATAGGGAAGTGTATGCAGTTCTCGACGAAAGCGTTCCACAGATAAGCGCGCAGACATTTTGGAATGCCGGCTTTACCGGTGAGGGAATTAAAGTAGCGATACTTGACACAGGCATGGATTCAGGCCATCCGATGGTTAGTGGGAAAATCATTGCTGAGAAGGTGTTTACAGGGGAAGCAAGTGCTAATGATTTTAAGGGGCATGGAACTCACGTTGCAGGCATTGCTGCAGGAACTGATTCTTCCGGCGGACTTTATAGGGGTGTTGCGCCTGAAGCCTTGCTCATGAACGCAAAGGTTCTCAATGATAACGGGTATGGCAGCACTGCGGGAATTGTTGCAGGGATAAACTGGGCAGTTGACCCTGACGGAAATCCTTCTACTGATGACGGCGCCGATGTAATCAGCATGAGTTTGGGAGGTTCATATAACGACCCTTTTGATCCTATGAGTTATGCAATAAGGGATGCTTTGGAGGCAGGTGTTTTGGTCGTTGTTGCTTCAGGAAACTGCGGGAGTTGCGGCGCATGCGGCGGCTATGTTGGGGTGACGACGCCCGGAAACAGCCCGTGGGCTTTTACCGTGGGAGCTGTTGATAAAAGCGATGCTGTTGCCTGTTTTTCCAGCGGGGGCTTGGTCGAGGGCGTTGGCATAAAGCCTGATGTTGCAGCTCCTGGAGTCGGAATAAAGTCTTCTGTCCCTGGCGGCTACAGCGCTTACAGCGGCACTTCCATGGCTACGCCTCACGTTGCCGGAGCTGCTGCTTTGCTGCTTAGTAAGAATCCTGATTTCACACCGCAGCAAGTACAGTCAATTCTTGAAAACACAGCCAATGATTTGGGAACCCGCGGCAAGGATGCGTCTTACGGTTCAGGGATTATTAACTTGGATGCTGCTTTTAATGCAAAAGCGATTGTCCTTGCAAAAGACGTTTTGTCGGAAGACGTAGTAATGGGAGATGCTATTGAGGAAAAGATAGTTATACAAAACTTTGGAAGCGAGCTTCTTTTTGTAAATCTATCATATGATAGCTGGATTCACTTTAGCGGCTTATCCAGCAACGCGTTCTCTATAGCATCTATTAGCAACGTTACCGCAGTTTACACGATATCAGCTTCTGAGCTTGGCGTCGGCTCGCATACCGGGAGGATAATTGTTAACACGAGCGATGCGAGTCTGCCGCAAAAGTCAGTCAACATTGCTATTGACGTATTTGAGTCAACCGCGCCCGTATTTAGTGAGGTCAGTTTTTCTTCTGAGGCTTTTTCTCAGGAGGAAATGCCTGTAACAGCTTTGGTAACAGACAATGGCCAGGTTTTAAGCGTGTTGGCAACTGTTTCACCAGAAAACAATTCTTTTACGCCAATAACTTCGCAGCTGGAAAAACTAAGCGGTAGTTTGTGGAAAGGCTCTGTAAGAATGCCCGCTGTTTCCTCGCCGGAGCTTGTGAAGTTCAGCCTAACCGCAATAGACAACCAAGGTTATGCTTCTGTTTTTGAGAAAGATGTTTACGTGACAAACCTCATCCTGAAGATTAAGGGTGGTGACGATGTTATCCAGGGCTTGCCCCTTAACATAAATGCCACGTTCATGAATACTAACGAAAATGCCATGGACGTGCTTGCAGAATTTGAAATTATTGACTCTTTCGGTCTTACTGTTTTCAAAGACTTAGACGGCTCAACTATCATGCCAACCGGGTTTAAGGCTGATTTTTCAACTAGCTGGACTCCTGAAAGATTCGGCACTTATTTTGTCAACTTGACGATGAAGACCCCCTCAGGCACAGTCCTTACAAATTCAGAAGAAACTATTGTTGTAAGCATCCCTGACTGGGGGGAGGTTTCTGGAGTGCAGCTTCCGGAAAGCGTTGTCAAGGGCGCGCCTTTAACATATGCGGCGACTTTTTCAAATTCAGGGCCTGTAGCATACCCTGTTATTGCTGCCCTGTCTTTGATAGATGAGAATGGCAAAGTAGTAGCTGTTTTGCCGTCTGAGGAATTTAATGCCCCCTCTTTAGGCAGCGTTGTTTTATCAGCTTCTGAAGAAATACTGCTCGCAGCAGGTAATTATACAGCATTGTTTCAGGTTTACTATGGGAACCGTGTAGAGCAGCTTTACAAGCCAGTCCGCTTGGTAACTCCCGCAGTTCTTGAAATGAAACGCTTAACAATCGCCGATAAGCTGGCGTATAAGGATACGGTGTTTCCATTAACGCTGGAAATCTTTAACAATGGCAGCGTTCCCGTATTTTCTGAATTTACTGCTTCAATTTTTAACAGCTACGGGCTTGTTTACTCTGAAAGGTTTAACGGCACGAACATTCTGCCTAGAGAAACAAAAAATGTAAGCCGCGAGATTATTTTTGATGATTTCGAGGATGGTGTCATTGATAGTTCTATCTGGGTTGGTAGTGGCTGGAGCGGCGGCACTTTGACTGAGTCTGGCGGGGATTTGTATTTTGAGACGGGGTCTTCCAACGATAAGCAGGTTCGTACTGCGGTGAATATCGGTGCGTACGATGATTTTACTTTGACTTTTGATATAAAGTTGGATTATGTTTCTGCGGATAAGAATGTTGGTTTTTGGTTGGGTAATTTAGCTGAGGGTTATATGGAGGCAGGGTCTGGTCATAGAGGTTATTATTTCCAGTTTCACGGCAGGACAAGCGGTATGAACATCGGTGTCAGTTACGACGATGCTGGCGCGAGTTTACACGACAAGTATTCCCCTCCCACGTGGAGTGCTGGCGCTTGGCATGCTATTAAGGTGGAGCGTGTCAGCGGCACGGTTAATTTTTACTTTGACGATACTTTGATTGGTAGTGACAGCGCTTATGCTTCTTTGATGACTGAGTTGTACTGGCTTAATGGGAGGACCTGGAAGGATCCCAGGAGCGGCGAGGCTGCCAATATTCACGTGGATAATTTCAGGGTTGTTGCTGGCAGCCTGCAAGCTGATATACTCCCGCCTGTTGAGGAACTATCAGGAGTGATTGATTTGTCTGACTTTTCTGTTGGAATTTATGACTTAATCGTGAGTGCTGATTACGAAGGGAATCATGATGAGATTTCAGATAGTTTCTCAATTGAAGACAAAAAAGCTCCTGCTTTTGTAAACATAACCAATCCGGCGCAGCTGCAGACTTTCCAGCCTTTGACTGTCAGCGTTGAAGCTGAGGATGACAGCAATGTTTCAAACATAACATTGGTCCTCGCCAAACCCCAAATTGGCAGCGAGGTGTTTGAGGATACCTTAGTGAAAAAGACTATAAGTGACAACCAGCAGTATGCAACATTTTTTGACACAGGAAGGCAAGGTATTTACAACCTTGAAATAACAGCTTGCGATGTCTATAATAATTGCAATACTGTTTCTAATGGTATTGAGGTTTCAGAGTGCTCGGGTAAAAGACTGCTGGTGTTTAACAATAGGCTTGAGAAAACTGCATCAAAGCTCATATTGAACAACTCCCTTGCAGACTGCACTTTTGAATTCGATATCAGCAAGGGAGAAGAACCTCCACTTTCATACGTTGAGATGTTTGATGCGATTGTATGGACTTCAGGTAGTAAGAGGAAGGGTATCGAAGATGCGTATGCGAATTTGTTGTTGTCGTACGCTTCAGGCGGCGGTAAATTGCTTATAGAAGGAGCTGACATAGCGTTTCATCACAGAAATGACGCTTTTATGACTGGTGTAGCCCATAGTGTTCTTAAAGAAGACCTGCTGATATCATTCTCAGGCCTGAATGATTCAACTCAATCTTCAGAAGTTGTTGAAATTAAAAAAGCCCGCCCTCATTACATTACTCTAAGATTGCCTGGTGTTTTAAACTACTATCTCTCTGTTCCGGCTCCCCCAGATTCTGTGATACCTATAAATGGTGGCGAAGGACTTTTCGAATGGAGTGATGGCGACAGTGCTATTGTAGTGCACGAAGCTGCCGGTCCTGAAGGAGCAGGAATAAAAACTGTTTTTATGCCCTTTGACTTTACAGGGCTCGATGAAGCTATTGTTAACGACGTCATTGCAAAATCGCTGGAGTGGCTTTTGCTTGAAAGTTCTACTGTTGATGTTGGAGTTTCTTTTGATTACAATTACCTTGTTGAAGGAGATAACGGCGTCGTTATCGAGCTTTCAGTGGAAGGCTTTGCAGACTGGTCGCTACCTATTAATGTGGAACTGTTAATTGACAGCGTTCCTGTCTACTCGGATAACTTGCAACTCGAAGAAGGCAAAACCACTGTTCCGCTAAATATCCCGCTTACATTAGGCAAGCATTCTTTTGACTTAAGAGCACTTTCAGCAGTTGCAGAAGTTGATTATCAGAATAACGAGCAGTCATACAAGGAATATGTCGCTCCTTCGTCTCCTGACATAGTTATTGAGAGCGTATTGCACAATTATAGCACCCTTTCAGGAAACGTTAGAATAGACGCAGTTGTTTCCAATGCCGGTGGCGCTTCTTCTACAGCAGAATTGTCAGCATTTATTGACGGTAATCTGATAGAAACAAAGCCTGCAAGCATCGGCCCTGGCCTTTCCCAGGCATTTTCTTTTGAAACACAAGGCGAAGTCGGCTCGCACGTCATAAAAATTTCTGCACAGAACGAGAATGACTTTAATCTTTCAAATAACGAACTGGGCGTAGAAGCTCATTTCTGCGGGAAAGAAAAAGTGCTTGTTGTTGACGCTAATGACGCTGAACTTTATGTAACAGAAACTCCAAGCAGCGCAAAAGAATTTGTTGAAGTTCTGAAAGATAATGATTATTGTGTTGAGGAATGGGGTCTAGCATCGCAAGGAATCCCATCTTTGGAGTATGCTTCAGGATTTGAGCTTATTGTCTGGAGCGCAGGAGACTATTTTGGCAGCATAATACGTAATGAGACGGAGAGCTTGTTGCTAAATTCCTCAGCGCAGCTTCTACTTGAAGGCGCTGACTTTGCACTGGATATAAGGGATAAAGACTTGCTTGAAAAGCTCATTGGCGCAGTTTTAAGCAGGGACATTTTGCTGGAAGGAACAACACCCTTATTGTTAAATGTCAATAACATTACCTCAAATCTTTCGGTTAGCGGGATAAGCATTAGTGAAGTGAGTTCTCCGTATCCCGACGGCGTTGAAGTGCTGACAAGCCAGGTAATTGCCGAATGGCCTGATGGCGGTGCTGCAATAGTTGCAAAAGACGAGGCTGGCAAGAAAAGCGCATATTACGGGTTTTCGTTAGACGGAATAAGTGATACCGAAGCAATGAATGAGCTTGTCCTAAGCACAGTGCAGTGGCTGCTGGAAAGTTCAAACAACCCTCCAGAGATAAACAACCTATCTGATATAACCGTGAACGAGGGTGAAAACATAGTCTTCTCAATCAATGCTACAGATATTGATGGAGACGAGCTTTATTATAACGCCACAGGACTTCCTGAGGATGCGTCATTCGATACTAACACAGCAATCTTAACTTGGAATACAACTTATGAAGATTCGGGAGTCTATCCTGCGACATTCAATGTTTCTGATGGAACAGATTCAGTTAGCCAGTCCATAAACATAACCGTGAATAACGTAAACAGGCCGCCAGAATTTTTACCGTTTGATTTGCTTATTGAAGTGAATGAATCTGAAAAGGCCATTATCAGGCCTAATTTCACAGACCCGGACAATGAAAACCCTGTTACAAACGATGATAACGGACTCATAATAACAGCAAACGACACCAGATTTACGCAAAACTGGACTGCGTTTGAATGGCAAACCGCATACAATGATTCAGGACTGGTAGTGGTGGGCTTAACAGTTAGCGACGGCGAGTTGGAAGCCGGTGAGAACATCAGCGTTGTTGTGCGTAACGTTAACAGGGCTCCGTCTATCGCCCCAATAAATGACAGCGCTGTTGTTGAAACAGAAATTGTGGCTCTTGAGCTGATGGGAACAGAGCCTGTAATTGTCATTAGCGACCCTGACAACGAAAACAGCGTTTCTAATGACGACAATAGCCTTACAGTTACTATAAACGATACCAGGTTCATCAGAAATGATACAGCATTTAACTGGCAGACAACTTACGAGGATGCAGGAGATTACACGTTCAAAGCAGTGGTGTCTGACGGCTACATGGAAGACTCGCGGGAATTCAATGTTGCCGTTCTCAACCTTAACAGGCCGCCGGTATTTGCCTCGCTGCCAAACATCACGGCAGACGAGGATGCTGCGATGGCCATTGATGCCAACGCCTCAGACCCTGACGCCAGTGCAGCGATGACTACCCAAGCTGAGCGGGAAAGCGGCATTAACTTTACGTTGCTGGAAGGGCCTTACGGCATGGCAATTGATAACGCTACCGGCGTCATATCATGGACGCCCACAAATGAGCAGAGCCATGGCTCCCACCCTGTTACTGTGCAGGTTTCTGATGCAGAAGGCCTTACCGACACCACCACGTTTACGATAACCGTCGTTAATGTAAATGACCTGCCAACAATCAATTCTACACCAATAACTGCAGCAACAGAAGAACTCCTGTACAGTTATGACGTTAACTCTGATGACCCTGACTTCCGCACCCTAAACCCAAATGAAATCCACACCTACTCCCTCGATATAGCGCCTGAGGGAATGAGCATTGACCCGGTTACAGGTATGATTGAGTGGACTCCAACAAATGAGCAGGCCCAAAGCAACCATACAGTAACTGTAAGGGTTGCTGATTCCGGAAGCGTATCTGCTACCCAAACCTTCACGGTTACGGTGGAGAACATTAACGACGCCCCGTTTATCAACTCAACTGCCGTAACCGGGGCTGTAGAGGAAATATTGTACAGTTACGATGTGGATGCTGATGACGATGACTTCAAAACCCTTAACCCGAGCGAAGTCTCAACATTCAGCTTAGACGCATTTCCTGAAGGAATGGGAATTGACCGGAACAGCGGATTAATTGAATGGTTGCCATCTAACAAGCAGGCTGCGCAATCGCACAATGTTGTAGTTCGCGTTGTTGATTCGGGAGCAGTTGCGAGCATACAGTCCTTTGATATATCTGTTGAAAATGTAAACGATAAACCAAGCATTACCTCAGCACCTGTTTTAGCCGCAACTGAAGAAGTCTTATACAGCTATGACGTTAATGCTGAGGATGACGATCTGGAAAATCCATCCGGAGAAAAACTTGCTTTTTCACTGGTCGAAGCTCCGGAAAGTATGGCTATTAACAGCTCCACAGGCTTAATCTCTTGGGCACCGACTAATGAGCAGAGTGAAGGAGCTCATGCGGTAACCGTGTTGGTTGCTGATTCCCAAAACGCAAATGCAACCCAAACCTTTGAGATTGTTGTTGCAAACGTAAACGACCCGGCAATAATAAATTCCACTCCAGTCGCAACTGCAACTGAAGAAGTTTTATATACTTATGATGTCGATTCTGACGACGACGATTTCAGGACTCTTAACCCGACTGAGCAGCATACTTACTCATTGGATGCAGCACCAGAAGGGATGGCTATAAACATTTCTACTGGCTTAATTTCTTGGATGCCAACTAACGAGCAAAGTGAGGGAATGCATACCATAACAGCGAAAGTGACAGATACTTCAGGTGAAGCAGACACGCAAACCTTCACGATTAGTGTATCTAACGTAAATGACGAGCCAGCAATAAGCTCTGTTCCAATCACAAATGCGGTGGAGGAAACCTTATACAGCTACGATATCGATTCTGATGATGGCGACTTCAGAACTCTTAACCCGTCAGAAACGCACACTTACTCGCTGGAAACAGCTCCGGAAGGCATGACAATCAATACTGCGACCGGGGTTATAGAATGGGTTCCTTCCAATGAACAGGCACAGGGCAACTATGACGTCGTTGCAGTAGTCACTGACACTGAAGGTGCTACTAACCTGCAGAGCTTTGTAATAAACGTGTCCAACGTAAACGACCCGCCAATTCTTACATCTGCACCAGTTACAACAGCAACAGAGGAACAAAACTACAACTATGCCGTATTATCCGACGATGATGACTTCAGAACAGCTAACCCAACAGAAGTGCACCGTTACAGTCTTGAGTCAGCCCCTGCCGGCATGTCTATCAGCGAACTGACAGGTGTTATTATCTGGACGCCAACTAACGAACAAGCGCAGGGCAGCCACGCAGTTACAGTAAGAGTGACTGACACAGAGGATGGAATAGGCATTCAGACCTTCGCTATTGGTGTGGAAAATGCCAACGATGCTCCGTTTGTGAACTCAACACCGGTTACCGAAGCAACCGAAGAAAGCCCCTACACCTATGATGTAGATGCTGATGACGACGACTTCAGGACGCTGAACCCTGATGAAAAGCTGAGCTTTGCGCTTAACGTATCGCCGGAAGGCATGGGCATTGACTCGGTTACAGGTGTGATATCATGGACGCCTACAAATGAGCAGGCGGAGGGAACCCATACTGTCAAGGTTATAGTAACTGACAGCCAAAACGCGGCTGCTGTGCAGACTTACCAGTTGACTGTGGCGAACGTAAACGACCAGCCATCAATAGTTTCATCCCCCATACTGGGCGCTACTGAGGCAGTTTTGTACACTTATGACGTGAACTCAAATGACGATGATTTCTACACGTTGAACCCGTCAGAAACGCACACTTACTCGCTGGACGAAGCGCCGGGTGGCATGTCTATTGAAGGCGCAGCAGGCTTGATTGACTGGGTGCCGTCAAATGCCCAGGCTGCTCAGGAGCACAGCATAGCCGTGAGGGTTACAGACAGCGGAGGCTTGTCAAGCCTGCAGACGTATCAGGTAAGCGTGGAAAACGTAAATGATGCGCCTGTTGCAAACTCTGGGGAAGACCAGACAGTGGACGAGGCCTCAACCGCATTACTTGACGCTTCAGCTTCGATAGACTACGATTTGCTTAACCCGTCCGGAGAGGTTTTATCCTACGAATGGGACTTTGACCAGGATGGCATAATAGATGCGACTGAACCAGAAACAACGCTTACGTTTAATGACGACAAGGTTTTCAATGCAGCTCTTAAGGTTACGGACAAGGCTGGGGAGTCTTCAGTTGACTATGTAACTGTTAACTTCGTGAATGTAGCCCCAACTCCTGAAATAGTCTCGGTAGTTTCCGAGTTCAACACTACTGACTTGTTTGCTGGAGTTGCAGCAGAGTTTGTGGGCAACGCTTCTGACCCTGGAAACGACACCCACACTTTCGAATGGTCTTTTGGAAACCATGCGGCAGAAGGCAGGGCAGTCAACCATACTCACCTGTCCGTAGGCAACCTGACGGTAAAGCTTAAGGTGACTGATGACGACGGCGGGGCAGGGATTGTTGAAAAGCAAATACAAATACACGGCCCAAGAATCCTGAAAAATTCCACCCTGCAGTTGTTGGAAAATCTCCGAGCAGAATGTGACGGCAAAAACAACGGGTGCAAGAAAGAGCTGAAGCAAGCCATACTGCACCTGAACAGGAGCGTGCAAATACAGGTTTGTGAAGAAGACAGCGATGACGGGGAAGAGGGTGATGGCGATGACGCGGAAGATGAAGGTGACGGGGATGACGAAGGTGAAGGCGAGACTTACAATGGGACAGGATGCTATGAGCAGTGGCTTGATGACGTAAACCTCTCGCCCGAGCGTGGTTCAGCAGTGTTTGCGCAGGAAATGGTAGCGGTAAAGCACCTGTCTAAGCTGCTGAACGATAGCGAAGACGACGATGAAGATGATGAGGCTGATAAGAACAGCAAGAAGAACGGCAAGCATTCTGACACAACGCTTCAGGACGACCTTGTGCTTTCAGCGATAGAAAGAATCGTGGCTGCGGACAAGATGCTTGCTGTAAACGCCATTTTAATAGCAAACAGCAGCCCTGTTTCTGACGCAAGACAGGACAAGTCCGGGAAAGAAATAGGCAAAGCTTTAGATTACATGCAGAAGGCGGATGAGGAGCTACTGGAGCAACAATTTGAGGAGGCGATAAGAGCGTTCAGAAACGCGTGGATGCACGCGCAGGAGGCAATTAAGTTCGCGGATAAAACTCCAGGAAAAGGCAATTGCGACAACTTTGAAGCTTACGATGAGGACGGAATTGACGACTGCATTGATTCTGACTTAGACAATGATGGCATTGAGGACGATAATGACGGCATCATAGGGGATAAAGATGACATAGACTTTGTCGGAGAGCCTGATGGCGTTGACGATATTAATGTGGATGTTGATGATGATGTGGAAGATTCGCGCAAGAAGGTAAAAATCCGCAATCAAGGCAGGAATCTTGTAGAGTTCGATTTTGACTTTGACGAAGGCAATGTTGATTTAAGGGGTGTTAAAATAGAAAAACAGAAGGCCAGGGATGGCAAAGGCTCTATCCTGGTAAGAGGGTTAAAATTGAACGGCAAGACAAAATCCTTGTTCATTGAGCGCCTGGTCGAAGGCTCAAACGCGGTCTGCATAAAGGACAAGGAAGTTTATGATATTACCGAGGTTAGCAGCGATTGCAGCGGCGAGGATGAAATCCTGCTCACATGCCAGTCTTCCCCTCCAGCATCCTTCAATAGTGCCGAATTGTCTTGCTACTTAATTGAGCAGACGAACCAGTTTGCCATTTCAGGGCTTAAGCATTCTGCTGTTGTGGAGCATTACATTGCCCCTGCCCTGCAGCCTGTCGGGAATAAGCTTGTTGAGGAGAACAGCCAACTTAGCTTCACAGTATCCGCTGTCAATGCAAATGGCAGACTGTCTTACAGCGCAGCAGGCCTGCCTGAAGGAGCTGGCTTTGACACTTCCACAGGCGCATTTACTTGGCTGCCCGGCTTCGTGCAGGCAGGGGTTTATTCAGTCACTTTCACTGTTTTGGACAGCGTGTCTTCTGACTCTGAAACAGTAAGCATCGAGGTTTTAAATGTAAACCGCGCTCCGGCAATAGACGCTATTGAGGATAAGACTGTTCCAGAAGGCCAGGCGCTTCGCTTTAATCTGCACGCAAGCGACCCTGACGGCAATTCTTTAATCTGGCTTCTTGAAAAGCCGGTGGAACCGACAGAAATAGTGATTAACGGCGCTGACCTTGATTTTGTGTGGACTCCTGCTTTTGAACAAGCAGGCATTTACACCTTTGTGTTCATGGCAAGTGACGGCAGTCTTACTGCAACAGAATCTGTCAAAATTACAGTGTCGCCTGTTAACAGAGCCCCTGAGATAGAGGATATCGTAATACAGCCTGCCGGCTTGGTCATGAAAGAGGGCCAGACAAAGACATTCACTGCTGTTGCGACAGACCCCGACAACGAGCCTGTTGATTTTGTTTGGAAAGTCAACTCCAAGATAAAATCCACAACTAATGTTCTTGAGTTCAGCCCTGCCTTCGGCGATGAAGGCCAGTATCTGGTTGAGCTGGAGGTCAGCGAGGTTGATGATGCTGCTTCAACAGCCTCTACTGCAATGAACCTGGTGGTAGAAGGCTCAACTGCATGCGTTGACAGCGCAGCTTACGAAGAAGTTGAGTTTAGCTGCGACAACATGGACAATGATTGTGATGGAATGGTTGATAAGGATGCCCAGAACAATGAGCTGCAGAAAGGGGAGCTGTGCGGTAAGGGGGGGGTTTTGTCATACGCTTGCATTGGCCATGCATGGGTTACCGACGGCGAATGCAAGAATGAAGGGGCGTGCATGCCCAGTGAGCCTGACAGCCGCAGCTGCGGCAGTGATGTTGGAGTTTGCCAATCAGGAATAGATACGAGAATCTGCCAGGACAGTTACCAATGGGGCGGGTGGAGCGGCGAATGCGTTGGCGAAATCAAGCCAGGTGAGGAAATTTGCGATGGGCTGGATAATGATTGCGATGCATACGTTGATGAAGGGTTTAGTGATTTGGACGTTGACGGCGTGATGGACTGTGTTGACGTTGACTTGGACGGCGATGGTGTTGATGATGGTGAGGATAAGCTTATTGGCAGCAAAGAAGCCATAGAGTCCAACATAGAAGCCCTTGACGTAGAGATTGGAGAAAGCAAGGATTTGATGAGGGCCCTTGACGGGGTTGAGAAGGTCAAGATGATGGATGATGCCAAGCCTGTCTTGGAGTTTGATTTCGACTTTTCATCCAAGAAACTGGCTCTTCATCAAATCAAGATTGAAAAGGAAACCGACACTGCTGAGCACGGCTTTACCCTGGTAAAGGGAATAACTGGCATGCAGGGCACTAAGACAGTTTACGTTAACAAACTAGCCACAGATACGAACAGCGTCTGCATCAAGGATGCTGAGATGGCTTCCATATCAGAAATGACTGATTCCTGCAACGGCGGTTCTGAAACATTGCTGATTTGCGATAGTGTTGAGGCAGATGGCTACATGTGCAGCCTGGAAGGGCAGCGCTTTAAGATAACAGGCCTTAAGCATTCAGGGGTTATGGAAAAACTCACCCCTGCCTGCACTGAAGGTGACTGGGAATGCAATACCGTGCCTTCAGAATGCCCTGCATCAAAGCAGCAAACCATAACATGCAGCTTAAAGCCCGGCGTCTCATGCGATAAGAGCCATCCAGACTCTGCAGGCGATACTTCCGGCACCACGCCATGCACTCCGGACAATGACGCTCCTGTCATCACTGTGTTTGACGTTCCTGCCTCTGCCTCGCCAGGCGAAACCTTTACTATTACTATGACAGCCGAGGACAGCGACCTTTTCCGCGTTTCCACGCTTGCGCTTTTAGATGCTGGCGATAACGTCTTATCCTCTTACAACTGTGGCAATCTTGCAGCATGCTCTAACCTCTTTTCAGCCACTGCACCAGGCTCTTACAGCGCCGGCTACACATTCAAGGCAAAAGCCACTGACGCTGACGGCCTGTCAGGACAGCCGTTAACAAAAAGCGGCGCTACAATTGCCAGGCCCGCACTGCCTGTTCAAAAAGCCACGCCTGTTTCTACGCCTTTAGGCGGTGGTGGCGGTCCTGGCGGAGCGCCGCCGCCTCAGCCCCGTGCCTGTGTAATCGAGGATTGGAATTGTGATTGGAGTGAATGCTCTTCAAAAGGGTGGCAGACTCCTACCGGCGGCTGCATTTTAAAACCTGGTGTTTCTTGCACTGGCGAGCAACCTAAAAGTATGAGCTGCACGCCTCCTGAAACAACGCCTGTTAGTAATGACGATGATTATAGTAATGACGATGATTATAGTAATGACGATGATTATGAGCCTGATGAATCCGTGCAGCCGGAATTTGCAGATTTGGCAGACGAACTTCGGGATGCCGGAAATGTTAATATGGATCATGGGGATGCCAGCGTCTTTGACAACCTGTTTGATTTTGGGCAAGATAAGGGCCTTAATGAGCGGGCCCAGGAGCTTGTTGGAGACCAGGACACAAGCGGGCTTACGCAGGAACAGATAGACTTCATAAACGAGTTCGCAAGCCGCAGGTGAAGGTGCGTGCTTGCTGCTTCTTTGCTGTCATGCAGCTGAATTTCTCCCTGCCACGCCCTTGGTTAAGGCGGGGAAAATTCAGCAAGGCAGCAGGGGATAACTTTTTTTAGTGACATGCTGAGGAAAAAAATTATAAAATGCGCTTCATTCCCTGCAAAATGACCTGCTAGCGGATAGACGGCAACATTCTGTAGAAGAAGAAAGAGTGGCAACTTGTCTGTTATTTAACTTTTATGGCGCAAAAGCAGCAATCGAAAGATTTATATACTACTTTATGGAAACAAAACTCAATAGTAACTGAACAATAATAAAACTTAACTTTTGGGGGTAGGCGCGATGAAAAACATCTTTGGGTTCGGTGCAATTCTGGTTTTAATGATAGTCAGCTTGGCTTTGTCCGTATTCGCAGTCGGGCCTGAGCTGTCATCGATTTCTGGCAAGTCGGTAGACGAAGGAAGCGTGCTTTCCTTCACTGTAACATCAACTGCCGGTGACAGCCCTTCTTCAGACACCCCAATCACTTTCAAACTTTGTGATGCAACAAGCACTCCCTGCTTGCCTGCAGCTTCACCGTTAACTATCGGCTCCACAGAGGTTAATTTAACAAACACAAGCAAGACCACAGCGTTGTTCAAGTGGACACCTGATTACACTCAGGCAGGCTCTTACTTTATTAATCTCAGCGCTAGCGATTCTGATTCAAGCGATAATGAGACATTCACAATAACAGTGGCTGATGTTGCTCCAACCCTGAGCGCGCCTGCATTGTCACTTGGCGCAAGCAACCAGAAGAGAAGCAACCCGCTGGCAGAAGAAGAGAGCGACAAGAACGTGAACGTTACAGGAACCCTGACCATAACAAACGCTGGCGGCGAAACCATAACCAACCTCGCATTTTCATCTGCTACAGGAGTCGGCAAGTATTCATCTGCATTTACAAACGCAAACAGCAACGGCGCAGAGCTTTCTGCAACCAGCGTGGCTGTAGGAGCTTCTGTCACTGCAACAGTGACCTTAAGGGTTCCTGAAAACCTTGACGCTGTTGACAACAGCCAGCAGCCAACTTCATTCAACGTTGCCACATTAAGCTTCACCGGAAAAAGGGCGGACGGAACAACTGCAATAACCCCCCTTAGCGTGAACGTGAACATGCAGGCAGAGAACAATCTTGAGTTCAAGGACGCAAATATACTATTCCAGGAAAAATCAGAAAAGATAAGGGACAACAAGAATATTGACGGCATCCAGCCCGGGGATGAAATCAAGATGCAGTTTGAAGTGGAAAGCAAGTTTGACGACAAGGAACAGGTAGACATAGAGCACATAGAGCTGGAGGTTTTAAGCCTGGGCGATGATGAAGACCTTGATGTTAGCGAGGAGGAATCTGTTGACAACCTCGGCCCTGAAGACATTGAATCTGTTGAAATAGCATTTACGGTTGAGGAAGACGCCAAGAAGGGCAAGGAAGATATGCGCATAATTCTTAAGGGAGAGGACGAAAACGGCGCCAAGCATGGTGAAAGATGGGAGATGTCCCTTGAAATTGAAAGGGAAGACCATGAGATATCAATAAAGTCCAAGGACTTAAGCCCAAAAACTGTCAGCTGCCAGTCATCTGCCAACCTTGTTGTCGGTTTGAGAAACACAGGAAGAAATGATGAAGAGGATGTCTACCTGAGGGTTTACTCGCCAGAAATCGGCAACTTCCAGAGCAACATAGCTGCCGGAGACGTTGACGAAGACGATGAAACCACGCATGATTTGGCCATACCTATCCCTGAAGAGCTAGCTCCTGGAAACTACAGGATAACCATGGACACTTACTACGACGTGTCTAAGAAGAGTTCCACAGACGCAGTGATACTCACAAAGGAGGCTTGCTCAACAGGCAAGGAAGAAGTTCCTCCTGAAGAAAAGAAGGATGAACCGCAGCCGATAGTTGTTGTTACCCCACCTGCAGACACCGACGGCGCTGACAAAATAACAGGGGGCGTTGTGGCACCACCTGCTGCTGAGGAAGAGAAGGCAAGCTTTGTGGAAAGCAACACCTTCATAGCCCTGTTAATCCTTGCCTATGCGGTTGTCATAGGCGGGGGCGCATTGGTTGCAATGAAGCTGCTTAGAAAATAAGCAGTTTTTTCTTTAATTTCTAAAGAACCACCAGTCAAAGACTGGTGGGATTTAACATTATGTTAGCATAGACTGGTGGTTCTTAGTCATAAGAAGCGCTTTGCGCTTCTTAGTGC